>CAZPOS010000175.1:0-3624 GCA_964588065.1 uncultured Reyranella sp. | reverse complement strand
GGCTGATCATAGCAGGGAATGGAACGGGGAGCCAGATGAAACCGCATTTTCTCGAGGTAATAAAGAAGACCGCTGTCGCGAAGGCGAAGAAAGCCAAGCCCGCGCCGCGCAACAAGAAGCTCTACGACGAGGGCATGAAGATGCGGAAGGCCGTGCTCGGCGCGGCCTATGTCGAGAACTCCCTGGCGGGCGCCGCCGACGACGAATTCATGATGGCCTTCCAGGACATCACCACCGAGTACTGCTGGGGCTATGCCTGGACGCGTCCGGGCCTTTCGAAGAAGAGCCGCTCGATGCTGAACCTCGCCATGCTGGCGGCGCTCAACCGCGGCCCGGAACTCAAGCTCCACATCAACGGCGCGCTGAACAACGGCCTGACCAAGGACGAGATCAAGGAGATCTTTCTCCAGGTCGCGATCTATTGCGGCATCCCCGCCAGCCTCGACGCCTTCAAGACGGCGCGCGACGTGTTCAAGGACCGCGGCATCTGAGACATGGTGTCGGTTCGGCCGGCGCGGCCCGGTGAGGCGACCGGCCTCACCGGGCTCTGCCTGCGTTCGAAGGCGCATTGGGGCTACGACGCGGAGTTCATGCGGCTCTGCGTCCCCTCGCTCACCGTCGAGGAACGCAGCATCGCCGAAGGCCGCGTGCTGGTGGCAACCGACGAGGCCGGCCGAACGGTCGGCACCGTCAGTGTCGGCCGCGACGGCGACGATGCCGAGCTTGCGCTGATGTTCGTCGAGCCGGCCGCCATGGGCGGCGGCACCGGGCGACGCTTGTTCGAGGCCGCGGTCGCGCTGGCGCGGCAGCTCGGCTACCGGCGCATGACCATCCTCGCCGACGTCAATGCCGCTCCCTTCTACGAGCGCATGGGTGCCCGCTTCCTGCGAAACGAGCCGTCGGATGCGATTCCCGGGCGCGTCCTGCCATTCTATGAATACGACCTCACGTCAGGAGCCTCGTCATGACCACGCTCACCCCTCCCGCCACCATCGCCTTCATCGGCCTCGGCATGATGGGCCGTCCGATGGCGGCGCGCCTCGCCGAAGCGGGCTTCAAGCTGCGCGTGTTCGACGTCTCGCAGAAGGCAGTCTCGGACTTCGTCGGGTCCCATCCGTCGGCGCTGGCCACCGCGTCGGCGAAGGCCGCGGCCCAAGGTGCCGCGGCGCTGATCACGATGCTGCCCGACGGCAAGATCGTGCGGCAGGCCCTTCTCGAGGGGCAGGATCCCGCGATCGGGGGACTGGAGGCGGGCGCCGTCGTCATGGACATGAGCTCGTCCAATCCCGTCGATACGCAGAGGCTGGCGAAGGATCTGGCCGGTCGCGGCGTGGCCCTGCTGGACGCGCCGGTCTCCGGCGGCGTGAAGCGCGCGATCGACGGCTCGCTCAGCATCATGGTGGGCGGTGCGTCGGCCGACCTCGAGCGGGTTCGCCCGGTCTTCGCCGCCATGGGCAAGACCATCACCCTGTGCGGCCCCGCCGGTGCCGGACATGCGCTGAAGGCGCTCAACAACTACCTGTCGGCGGCCGGCCTGGTCGCAATGTGCGAGGCGCTCGTGGTGGGCGAGGCTTTCGGGCTCGATCCCGGCACCATGGTCGACGTGTTCAACAGCTCGACGGGCAAGAGCAACGCCACCGAGGTGAAGGGCCGCCAGTTCGTCGTGCCGCGGAACTTCGCCGCGGGATTCACCACGGCGCTGATGGCCAAGGACCTGCGGACCGCGGGCGACGTCGCCAACCACCTGAAGCTGAACATGCCGCATCTGAAGCAGGCCGTCGCCTACTGGACGGCGGCCGACGGCAAGCTGGGCAAGGGCGCGGACCACACCGAGATCTTCCGCTACGCCGAGATGCTGGCCGAGGAGGAGTGATGGCCGATGCCTTCAGACTCGATGGGACCTACATCCATCTGAAGCCTGACGACAGCGCCCGCGCGATGGAGGGCGGAGACCGTCTGGTCCACGATCCAACAGCGCAGCGACCTCCACGAAGGCCGCCTGATGGGCGTTTCGAGCCAGAGCGCGGACTGGGATCATTGGGAGCGACACCCGGCGGGCGAAGAGATCCTGACCCTGTTGTCCGGGGAGATGGAACTGGTGCTGGACGTCGAAGGAGGCGAGCAGCGGGCGGGCCTGAAGGCGGGAGAGACCTTCATCGTGCCACGCGGCGTCTGGCATCGTGGCGTCGTGAAAGAGACCGGTCACCTGATGTTCGTGACGCCGGGCGCCGGCACCGAACACCGGCCCGTGACCGCGCGCCGCGACTGAGCCGGCTTTACAGGGCCGGGGGCGCCCCTATATAAAGCCGCCGAGGGCTCTTGGCGTCGCCTCCCCGGCGGCAACTCGATAGGGTCCCCTCCCGTACGACACAGCGCTGTTTTCCAAGCCTCGGCCGCCCCGGTCGCTGAAAGCGCGTGCGTCATTTCCCCCACCGGATCGAAGACCCCCCAGAAGACCCATGAATCTCCAGGACCTCAAGAAGAAGAAGCCCCCCGAACTCCTGGCCTTTGCCGAAGAGCAGGGCGTCGAGGGGGCGGCGATGATGCGCCGCCAGGAGCTGATGTTCGCCATCCTCCAGAAGCTGGCCGCCGCCGACCAGGCGATCTTCGGCGTCGGCACCATCGAGGTGATTCCCGACGGCTTCGGCTACCTGCGCTCGATGGAAGCCAACTACCTGCCCGGCGCCGACGACATCTATGTCAGCCCCCAGCAGGTCCGTAAGTTCGGCCTGCGCACCGGCGACACGGTCGAGGGCGAGATCCGCGCGCCCAAGGACGGCGAGCGCTATTTCGCTATGGTGCAGATCAACAAGATCAACTTCGACGATCCCGACGCGCTGCGCCATCGCATCAACTTCGACTCGCTGACGCCGCTCTATCCGGACGAGAAGCTGAAGCTCGAGCTCGACGGCGGCGCCGCCGCCATGGCCCCGGCCATCACCGAGGAAGCAGTCGGGGGCTCCAAGGCGACCTCGTCGGGTCGCGTCGGCACGCGCCGCACCGGCACGCTGACCAAGAAGGCCGGCACCACGCCGCAGCAGCAGCTCGACATCTCGACCCGGGTGATCGACCTGATCGCGCCGATCGGCAAGGGCCAGCGCGCCCTGATCGTGTCGCCGCCGCGCACCGGCAAGACGGTGCTGCTGCAGAACATCGCGCACGCCATCACCGCCAACAATCCCGAGGTCTACCTCATGGTGCTGCTCGTCGACGAGCGGCCCGAGGAAGTGACCGACATGCAGCGCACGGTGAAGGGCGAGGTCGTGAGCTCGACCTTCGACGAGCCGGCGAGCCGCCACGTCGCCGTCGCCGAGATGGTGATCGAGAAGGCCAAGCGCCTGGTCGAGCACAAGAAGGACGTGGTCATCCTGCTCGACTCCATCACCCGTCTGGCCCGTGCCTACAACACCGTGGTGCCCTCCTCCGGCAAGGTGCTGACCGGCGGTGTCGACGCCAACGCCCTGCAGCGTCCCAAGCGCTTCTTCGGTGCGGCCCGCAATGTCGAGGAGGGCGGCTCGCTGACCATCATCGCGACCGCGCTGATCGATACCGGCAGTCGCATGGACGAAGTCATCTTCGAGGAGTTCAAGGGCACCGGTAACTCGGAAATCATCCTCGACCGCA
>CAZPOS010000174.1:0-12307 GCA_964588065.1 uncultured Reyranella sp. | reverse complement strand
GCGGCGTGGAAACCGAACGACTGGCAGGCGGTCTTCGCGATCTCGAACATCTCGCGCGTGGCGCAGGAGATGATCCCCATCATCGCGTCCGAGTGGCCGACGATGTACTTGGTGCCGGCGTGGATGGAGATGTCGCAGCCATGGTCGAACGGCTTGAAGTAGAGCGGCGTCGCCCAGGTATTGTCGATCAACACGGTCGCGCCGGCCTTCTTGGCGACGGCGGCCATGCCGGCGACGTCCTGGACCTCGAAGGTCTGCGAGCCGGGCGCCTCAAGATAGAGCACCTTGGTGTTCGGCCGCATCAGCTTGGCGATACCCTCGGCGCCGATCATCGGGTCGAAGTAGGTGGTCTCGACGCCGAAGCCCTTCAGCGTCGTATTGGCGAAGCGGCGGGCCGGACCGTAGGCATTGTCGGTCACCAGCATATGGTCGCCGGTCTTCAGGAAGCCCACGATCGCGCCGGTCACGGCGGCCAGTCCCGACTGCACGGCGATCGAGCGATGTGCGCCCTCGATGGCGGCGACGGCGTCTTCCAGGGCCTTCTGCGTCGGCGTGCCGTTGCGGCCATAGCCGAAACCCTCGAACGGGATCCGGTTCTCGAACTTGTCCATGGTCGGCGAGAGGATCGTCGACGCGTGATAGACGGGTGGATTGACGATGCCGAAATTGTTGTCCGGGTCGCGGCCGGAGACGGCCAGAACGGTGTCGGGGCGGGTATAGGTCTTCTTGGAGGTCATGACTCGACTATCGCAAGGCGTTGAAGGGAGGTCACGGGCCGGTGACGATCGGTGTGTCGGCGCGTCCGCCCCATTCGGTCCACGAACCGTCGTAGACCGCGGCCTCGGGAGAACCGGTGAGGTAGAGGGCCAGCGCAATGACGCAGGCGGTGACGCCGGAGCCGCAGCTCGCCGTAACCTTCTTCGTGGGATCGATGCCGGACGCCGCAATGCGGGCCGCGAGCTTGTCGGCCGGCAGCATCGTGCCGGTCGCGGGATCGAGCAGCTCGTTGTAGGGGAGGTTGAAAGCGCCCGGCATGTGACCGCCGCGCAGGCCGGCGCGAGGTTCGGGCGCCTCGCCGCGGAAGCGGGCGGCGGCGCGGGCATCGACGATCTGCTCGCGCTTGCTTTCGATCAGGCCCAGCACGTCGTCGACGGAGCGAACCAGTGCGTTGTTCAGGCGCGACGTGAAGTGGCGCTCGCGCGGCGGCGTCGGATCGTCGGTGACCGGGTGGCCCTCGCTCATCCACTTCGGCAGGCCGCCGTTCAGGACCGACACGTCCTTGTAGCCCATGGCGCGGAACATCCACCACACGCGGCAGGCGCCGGTCATCGGCGTGGTGTCGTAGATCACGATCTTGTTGCCGTCGCCGAGCCCGAGCTTGCGGACGCGGGCCGAGAATTTCTCCGGCGGCGGCAGCATGTGCGGCAGCGCGCTGGTCGTGTCGGCGATCTCGTCGATGTCGAAGAACACCGCGCCCGGAATGTGCTGCTTCACGAACTCGGCCTTGGGGTTGCGCTTCTGGGCCGGCAGGTAGAACGAGCCATCGACGACGCGCACGTCCGGTGCATCGAGTCGGGCGGCGAGCCAGTCGGTGCTGACGAGGGCGTCGGGCCTTGCGTAATCCATCGTGAGTTCTCCTAAGCCAGCGCGATGATGAAGCGCCGGTTCATCTTTCCCTTGTTCTCGATCTTGATGCACTCGACCCGGCCGATCTCGCCGCTGCGGGCGACGTGGGTGCCGCCGCAGGCCTGCAGGTCGACGCCTTCGATCGACAGGAGGCGGACGCGACCCGCGCCCATCGGGGGCCGCACGCTCATCGTCTTCACGAGTTCGGGGCGCGACGTCAGTTCCTCGTCGGTCACCCATTGCTGGGTCACGGGACGGTCGAGGGCGATCAACCTGTTGACCTCCTCGGTCACCCATTCCTTGGTCGGGACCTCGCCTTCGAGATTGAAGTCGAGGCGGCTCTTGTCGACGCCGACCTGACCGCCCGTGACGTGGCCCTTGATGACGGCCGACATCACGTGCAGCGCGGTGTGCATGCGCATGTGAAGGTGGCGGCGCTCCCAGTCGAGGGTCGCATGGACCTTCGTGCCGACCGCGGGCCGAGGTGCATCGGGCGCGAGAACGTGCAGCACGTCGCCGCCCTCGGCCTTCAGAGTGTCGACGACCTTCGCCTCGCCGCCATCCCAACGCAGCAGGCCGGTGTCGCCGGGCTGTCCGCCGCCCGTCGGATAGAAGATCGAACGGTCCAGCCGCACGCCGCGCTCCTCGACCGCGGTCACGGTGGCGTCGGTTTCCTTGATGTAGGCGTCCTGCCTGAAGAGTTCTTCGACCATGACCGGGATTTAGGCCTTCGCCAGACGGGCCGCAACTTCGTCGCCGGTCGGCATGGCGGGTGCCGCGCCGAGACGCTCGACGGAGCAGGAGGCGGCGGCACTCGCAAAGCGCGCGGCCTCCAACGGTGTCACGCCAGCCGCCAGGCGCGCGGCGAGGGCACCCACGAAGCAGTCGCCGGCGCCGGTCGTGTCGACGACCTTCGTCCGGACGGCGGGGATCGCGTCGACGCCCGTCGCGCTGACGACGACCGCGCCGCGCGGACCCAGGGTGGCGATGACGGCGCGTGCACCGCGTTCGCGCAGGACGTTGCACGCCGCGACTACGTCGTCGGTCGAGCTCGAGGCCTCGAGCCGGGTGCCGGTCGCCTGGGCAAGTTCGATCTCGTTGAGCACCGCAACGTCGACCGACTGCAGCAGCGCGGCCGGATGGTCCGTGTACGGCGCAAGGTTGAGGACGGTGCGGGCGCCGGCCGCGTG
The DNA here is from genome assembly GCA_964588065.1 of uncultured Reyranella sp. Classification (GTDB taxonomy): domain Bacteria; phylum Pseudomonadota; class Alphaproteobacteria; order Reyranellales; family Reyranellaceae; genus Reyranella. The sequence goes on along the minus strand of CAZPOS010000174.1, from coordinate 9,491 downwards.
GGCGCGCGCCAGGATCTCCTGTGTGGCGGCGAGCGGCGTCTCGAACTGCGCGACCCACACCTCGTCGCGGCGTGGCTCGTCGTGCAGCATGGAGGCCGCAAAGTGCATGTTCGCGCCCGAGGCGACGGTGATCGCATTGTCGCCTTCCGCCACCTGGATCAGCGCCACGCCGGTCGCCGGTCCGTCGACCTCGGTCACGCCGGTGCTGTCGACGTCGTTGTCGGCCAGGAAGCCGCGCAGGCTGTTGGCGAAAGCATCGTCGCCGACCGCGCCGACCATCGCCGTGGGCACGCCGAGGCGGGCCGAGGCGATCGCCTGGTTGAGGCCCTTGCCGCCAGGCAGGAAGCAGACTTCCGCGCCCAGGATCGTCTCGCCGGGGGCGGGACGTCGCGCGCTCTGCACGACGACGTCCATGTTGAGGCTGCCGCAGACGACGACCCGGCTCATGCGGATGCGCTCACGCCATCCAGCGCGGCAGCGGCAGGTTCTTCTCGCGCAGGAACGCCGGATTGAAGAGCTTCGACTGGTAACGGCTGCCGCCGTCGCACAGGATGGTGACGATGGTCTTGCCCGGGCCCAGCTCGCGGGCGAGCCGCATCGCGCCCACGACGTTGATCGCCGACGAGCCGCCCAGCACCAGGCCTTCATGCTCGATCAGGTCGAACAGGACGGGCAGGGCCTCCTCGTCGGTGATCTGGTAGGCGCTGTCGATCGGCGTGCCTTCCAGATTGGCCGTGACACGCCCCTGTCCGATACCCTCGGTAACCGAGTTGCCCTCGGCCTTGAGCTCGCCCTTGGCGACCCAGTTGAACAGCGCCGAGCCCATGGGATCGCTGAGCGCGATCCTGATCTCGGGGTTGCGCTCCTTCAGCGCACGCGCCACGCCGGCCAGGGTGCCGCCGCTGCCGACGGCACAGGTGAAGCCATCGACCGTGCCGTCGGTCTGGTCCCAGATCTCCGGCCCCGTCGTTCGGTAATGGCCGTCCCGGTTGGCCGTGTTGTCGAACTGGTTCGCCCAGACCGCGCCATTGGGTTCCCTGGCCGCCAGTTCGTCGGCCAGTGCGCCGGAGAAGCGGACGTAGTTGTTGGGGTTGGAGTAGGGCGCGGCCGGGACGAGGCGAAGGTCGGCGCCGCACAGGCGCAGCATGTCCTTCTTTTCCTGGCTCTGGGTCTCCGGCATCACGATCACCGAGCGATAGCCGCGGGCGTTGGCCACCAGCGCGATCCCGATCCCGGTGTTGCCGGCCGTGCCCTCGACGATCACGCCGCCCGGGCGGAGTTTCCCGCTCTTCTCCGCATCCTCGATGATGGCGAGCGCGGCGCGGTCCTTCACCGACCCGCCCGGGTTGAGGAACTCGGCCTTGCCGTAGATGTTGCAGCCCGTCGCTTCGGACGCGGCGCGCAGCTTGATCAGCGGCGTGTTGCCGATGCTATCGATGAAACCCGACCGGACGTTCATGACTACTCGCTCTGCTGACCCTGCGTCGCCCCCGGCGCGACCGTAGACAGGGAGCAGGGGGGATCGCAACCGCAGCATACCGTTGGGCGGCATGGTTGGCCCGGAATTCGCATGGTCCGTTGCGGGCTGCTGCGCCCTGCAGGGCCCAGATTGGAAGTTCCCATGACCGCGCATGCCGCTCTTCATTCGAACTGGGCGAGCCTCGTTCATCCGAACGGCGATCCCATCCGTCTCAATCACCAGGATTTCGTGGCGATCGACCGGGACGGCGATGCCACATACGATCCGATCTATCGGCCGCAGGCGCTCTACAACCGGGTGCTGAACGGTTTCCACGCCAACAACGAGGCCTTCCTGCTGCAGGAGGTGGCGACCAACCTGCCGATCTACCGGCCGGATGCCGGGCCGACCGATTTCCATCTTCACCTGCCCCCGGGCGGCTTCCAACTCGTGCTGGTGACTTCGGGCCTGTTCACCTTCGATTACGACGGGCTGCTGCATCATGTCGGCCCGGGTGCGCTGATCCTGCAGAGCGCGATCGTGCACCGCCAGAGTTCCTACAGCTGGTCCGGGCTTCCCACGGACGCAAACCTGAAGACGCCGCAAACGGTCGTGCCCGATCCGCTCTCCATGGGCTATTCCGGCAAGTTCATCGAGGCCTTCATCACCGAGCCGACGACCTTCCCCAACCCGACGGTGGTGCACTCCGACGAGATCGACGAGGCCGAGACGCCGCGCCTGGCCTGGAGCCATCCGTTCCACGACCGCCCCCGCGCCGCCGGCTTCTGGTTCCAGGATCCCCTGGCGCTGGATGCGCTGTACCGTCCGTTGCCGGAGGGCATCGTGCAATCGCCGATGCAAGTTCACGTCCGCGACCTCGGCATCGAGGCGCCGAGCGGCCATCTGGTCACCGGCCACATCATCGCCACGGATCCGCATGGCCAGTCGTTGCTGCCGAAGAGCAGCGCCGGCGCCGCCGACCTCACCGGACTCGGCGCGGGCGAGGTCGTGGTGTACCGCGTCATTCGCGGCACGGCCGAATTCAAGGACGGGGCGGGCAAGCGGTTCGAACTCGCGACAGGGGATTCGGTCACCGCCGGCCTGCGTTCGGCGACGCTCGTCGGGCTGGGGGAGAATACCCAGCTACTCCGGCTCGGCCTGCTGAAGGGAATGGACGATCTCTGCCGCTGGACGGCGGCCCAGCGGGACGAGATCGACGGGCTGGCCGGCCGCATCATCACCCGCAAGGAAGCGCGGCCCCAGCGGGCCCAGGGCAGGCCGGTCGGCTTTCTCTACGAATAGGGTTGCCGCTTCAGCGCCAGCGACTGCGCAGTTCGTCGCGGTGAAGCGCCAGCCATTGCAGCGCGATCACGGCCGCCGAATTGTCGATCTCGTCGCGGGCGAGGAGGGCCAGCGCCTCGGCGAACGGCATCGTCTTCACGAGGATGTCCTCGTGCTCGGTGGCGAGCCCGTGGACGCCGCCGATTCCGCTGGAATCGATCCGGCCGAGGAAGATGTTGCAGGTTTCCGAACACGCGCCGGGGCTCAGCACGAGGCTGTAGAGCCGCACGAGATCGCGGATCTCGACCGCGGCCTCCTCGATCGCCTCGCGGCGGGCCACGTCCTCCGGCGTCTCGCCTTCCTCGATCATGCCGGCCACGATCTCCCAGCACCAGGGATGGCGGCCGGCGGCGAAGGTGCCGGCGCGGAACTGGCGAATCAGCACGACCTCGTCGCGGCCCGGATCGTAGGGCAGCACGGCGGCCGCCTGGCCGCGCTCGAAGACCTCGCGGTCGAACGCCCCGCTCATGCCGCCTTGGTAGAGGCTGTGGCGGAAGCGGTAGCGGGCGAGGCGGAAATAGCCCTGGAAGGCTACCGTCCGTTCGAGCAGTTCGGCCTTTTCACCGGGTAGCGCGACCGAAGGCATGACGTGCACTCCAAAAGCGAAAAGGGGCCGCTCCCTTGCGAGAACGGCCCCCAATTGGCTCCGGAGGTAGGAATCGAACCTACGGCCGGGCGATTAACAGTCGCCTGCTCTACCGCTGAGCTACTCCGGAATGAACTCGTCGCGACGGCGGTAACTCTGCCGCGAGGCGCGGTCTTGTGACAGAGCGTGTCCGCTCATGCAAGACCTGTTGCTTGTGCATTCGTGGAGGCCCGGGCCGGAGTCGAACCGGCCTGGAAGGATTTGCAGTCCTCTGCATAGCCGCTTTGCTACCGGGCCGCACGAAAGCGCGCGGTGCTATACTCATGGTGTGACGGACCGGTCAAGCCGGGCGCGACGGCGAGGCCTTTGACGCTTTCGTCCGCCGCCGCCTATATAGCACCGCTACATCTAGGGGGCAGCCTATGACGGATTTCGCGGTCGCGCGACGCAATATGGTGGACGGGCAGCTCCGGCCCAACCGGGTCAACGATGCCGGACTGCTGGCGGCACTCGGGGAACTGCCGCGCGAGCGTTTCCTGCCCGAGGGGCTGCGATCGGTCGCCTATGCCGACGACGATGTGCCGTTGGGCAATGGCCGCTTCATGATGGAACCCATGGTTCTGGCGCGCCTCATTCAGGTGCTGCAGCCGCGGGCGGAGGACAAGGCCCTGGTTGCAGCTGCCGGGTTGGGCTACGGGGCGGCCATTCTGGCGCGGCTGACCAAGTCGGTGGTGGCCGTCGAGACCGATGCGGCCCTCGCCGCCGCGGCCGCGAAGACGCTGCAGGAGCTGGGCGTGTCCGGGATCCAGCAGGTCGCCGGTCAAGCCGAGCAGGGGGTGGCGGCGTCCGGTCCTTACGACATCATCCTGATCGAAGGCGCAGTGCCGGAAGTCCCCAAGGCCATTGCCGACCAACTCGCCGAAGGCGGGCGTCTGGCGACCGTGATCGCCGATCCGAGCGGTGCCCTCGGGGTCGCGCATCTCTTCGTGAAGCAGGGGGGAGTCGTGTCGGGGCGGCCGCTGTTCGACGCGGGCACTCCCTTGCTGCCGGGCTTCGAGCGGCCCGCGCGCTTTACCTTCTGACGCCATCAGGTCTTTCCGATGCCGAGGGCTACCCATAGTGTTCCGCCTGATGCTAGGGTGCCGTCCAAAGATGAGGGTAGAGCAATGCGTATCCGGCCCGGTTTGAGGCATGCCCGCACCGCGGCTGCGTGCGTCCTGGCGATGGGGCTCGGGGGCGCTTCCAGTGCGTGGTCGCAGAGCCTGATCGAGGCATTGTCCACAACCTACAACAGCAACCCCGATCTTCTGGCCAGCCGCGCGATCCTTCGGCAGACCGACGAGACGCTTTCCCAGGCGGTCGCCAACTGGCGCCCGCGCGTGACACTCAACGTCGAATACAACAAGGTGGAGCAGGACTCCTACTCGGTCCGCTCGGCGCCCACGTTCTACGCACTGAACGGCAAGTTCACGACCCTGCAGATGGTCCAGCCGATTTTCCGTGGCGGCAAGACGATCGCGGAGACCAAGCAGGCCCAGTCCAACATCCAGGCGCAACGGGCGCAGCTCGCCGAGACCGAGCAGAACGTGCTTCTGTCGGCTGTCACGTCCTATGCCGACCTGGTGCAGAACATCGGTATCGCCGATGCCCGTCGCAACAACGTGCGAGTGCTGGTGCAGCAGCTCGACGCCACCCGCGAACGCTTCCGGGTTGGCGAACTCACCATCACGGACGTGTCGCAGTCCGAGGCGCGGCTCGAACTGGCCAAAGCGGACCTCGTCCAGGCCGAGACCCAGGTGCGCATCGCCGAAGCCGCGTTCCAGCGCACGATCGGCAAGAAGCCGGGAAAGCTGGGTGAAATTCCCCTGATCGGCGGGTTGCCGTCGTCGGAAGAGGAGGCGATTGCCCTGGCGATGGATGCCGGCCCGCGAGCGGTTACCGCCGCGCACCGCATCACGGCGGCCAACTACGGCGTGAATTCGGCGGTCGGCGATCTGCTGCCGCAGGTCAACCTGGTCGGCGCGCTGCAGCAGCAGTTCGACCTGCAGGTCCCCAACGACAGGTACTACAACTACGCGGTCCGCCTGCAGGCTACGATCCCGATCTTCCAGAACGGCAGCGAATGGTCGCGGATCCGGTCCGCACGGGAACTGGTCGGGCAGCGCCGCAACGAACTCGACAGCGCCCGGCGCGCGGTGGCGGAGAATGTCATCCGTGCCTGGCGCCAGCTGGATTCGTCGCGCTCGCGGGTCACCTCCTTCGAATCCCAGGTGCGCGCCAACGAAGTCGCGTTGAACGGCGTGCGCCAGGAAGCGCTGGTCGGTTCGCGCACCACGCTCGACGTGTTGAACGCCGAGCAGGAACTGCTCAATTCGCAGGTCAACCTGATCCAGGCGCGCCACGACGTTCAGGTCGCATACTATGGCGTGCTGGCCGGTATCGGGCGCCTGACGGCCCGAACGCTGGCGCTGCCGGTCGAGTATTACGACGAGGAGCGCTACTACAAGGACGTCGGCTCCCGCTGGATCGGCTGGGGCAGCAGCGGCGAGTCCGGTACGGGCAACATTCCGCCGTCCACCTCGCCGGCCGGCGTGGCCGGAGCCGCCCCGATGGGGAGCAGCGGCAAATGAGCGGCGCCAGGAGTGGTCCCAACCAGGACCCCTCGATGGACGATATTCTGGCGTCCATCCGAAAGATCATTTCGGATGATGAGGCCCGCGCCCAGGTCGGCGGCCTGCGAGGCGCAAACACCGGGCCCGGCGAGCGCCCTCCCGTGATACCCCCTGTGTTGCCGTCTGCGCCGCCCAGCGCGCCGCGCGACGACGTGCTCCTGCTTACCGAGATCGTGGAAGAACCGAAGTCGATGCCGAACGAACAACCCGCCGCGATGCCGCGGATCGATCCCGTGAACGCGGCCGAGATGCCGCAGCCTGCGACTGACGACACGGCCAGCGCGACACCGGCCGCCAAGGCGACTCCGGCCGAGATGCTCGTCGGTGACGGCGTGGCGGGCGCCACCAGTTCGGCTTTTGCGCGCCTGAACCAGGCGGTGCAGGACAGCGTGCCGCCGCCGGCGGCGACCGATCCCGGCCCGTCGGTCGGCGGCCAGACCATCGAGGACCTGGTGAAGGAGATGTTGCGGCCGATGCTCAAGGAATGGCTGGACACCAACCTGCCGCCGATGGTCGAACGCTACGTCGAACGCGAGATCGCGCGGCTGACCCGCCGCTGACCCCAGGCGCCACCCTCATTCATCGCCACGGTGTCGCAACCGTGGCGTTTTTCGTTCAAGGCCAGAAAATGCTCGACAAGACCTACGACCCGAAGGAAATCGAGGCCCGGCGCTATCCCGAGTGGGAGAACGCGGGGGCTTTCCGCGCCCATCCCGAGTCGCCGAAGCAACCTTACTGCATCGTCATCCCGCCGCCCAACGTCACGGGCAGCCTGCACATGGGCCATGCGCTCGACAACACGCTGCAGGACGTGCTGATCCGCTGGCGGCGCATGAAGGGCGACGACGTCCTGTGGCAGCCCGGAACCGACCATGCAGGCATCGCCACGCAGATGGTGGTCGTCCGTAACCTCGAGCAGGAGGGGATCGGTCTCGCGGTCGAGGGCGCGAGCCGGACGGACGCCAACAAGAAGCTGCTGAACCGCGACGAGTTCCTCGCCAGGGTCTGGGAGTGGAAAGCCTATTCCGGCGGCACGATCACCAGCCAGCTCCGCCGCCTCGGCGCCTCCTGCGACTGGAGTCGCGAGCGCTTCACCATGGACGAGGGCCTGTCCAAGGCCGTCCTCAAGGTGTTCGTGGAATTGTACCGGGAAGGCCTGATCTACAAGGACCTGCGGCTGGTCAACTGGGATCCCAAGATGCTGACCGCGATCTCCGACCTCGAGGTCGAGTCGCGCGAGGTGAAGGGCCATCTCTGGTATTTCAAGTATCCGATCGAAGGCAGTCCCGACGAGTTCATCGTGGTCGCCACCACGCGACCCGAGACGATGCTGGGCGACACCGGCATCGCCGTGCATCCTGACGATCCCAAATGGAAGCACCTGATCGGCAAGCATGCGGTGCTGCCGCTGGTCGGCCGCCGGATCGCCATCGTGGGCGACGAGTATTCGGATCCGGAGAAGGGTTCTGGCGCCGTCAAGATCACGCCGGCGCACGACTTCAACGATTTCGAGGTCGGCCGCCGGCACAATCTTGAAGCCATCAACATCTTCGACAAGTTTGCCCGCGTTAACGACAGGGCGCCTGAGAAGTATCGCGGTCTCGACCGGTTCGAGGCCCGCAAGGTCGTCGTCGCGGAGATGGAGGAACTCGGCCTCGTCGAGAAGATCGAGCCGCATACGCACGCCGTGCCGTACGGTGATCGCGGCGGGGTGCCGGTCGAGCCTTACCTCACCGAGCAGTGGTATGCCGATGCCAGGAAGCTGGCGGAGGCGCCGCTGGCGGCGGCGCGCGACGGGCGCGTGAAGTTCGTTCCCGAGCGCGGACGCGAGGATTTCTTCCGCTGGATGGAGAACATCGAGCCCTGGTGTGTGTCGCGCCAGCTCTGGTGGGGCCACCAGATTCCGGCCTGGTACGGGCCGGACAAGAAGGTCTTCGTGGCGCTCTCCGAGGAGGAGGCGAAAACCGAGGCAAGGGCCCATTACGGCAAGGACGTCGCGCTGGAACGCGATCCCGACGTGCTGGACACGTGGTTCAGCTCCGCCCTGTGGCCGTTCTCGACCCTGGGCTGGCCGGACCAGACGGCTGAACTGGCGAAGTACTATCCGACCAGCACGCTCGTTACCGGCTGGGACATCCTGTTCTTCTGGGTCGCCCGCATGATGATGATGGGCATGCACTTCATGAAGGAGGTGCCGTTCCGCACCGTCTACCTGCACGGGCTGGTGACGGACGAGAAGGGCCAGAAGATGTCGAAGTCCAAGGGGAACGTGATCGATCCCCTGGAGCTGATCGACAAGTACGGCGCCGATGCGTTGCGCTTCACCATGACGTCGCTGGCGGCCTCCCAGGCCGGGCGTCTGCGCCTGTCGCCGGCTCGCGTCGAGGGCGCACGCAACTTCGCGACCAAGCTCTGGAACGCGACGCGCTTCGCCGAGATGAACGGCGCGGCGCTCCCGAAAGGTTTCGAACCCGCGTCTGCCAGGCTCACGGTCAACAAGTGGATGCTGGGCGAGCTCGCCCGCGCCAACGAGGCGATCGACAAGGCACTGACCGACTTCCGGCTGAACGAGGCCGCCAGCACCCTCTACGAATTCGTCTGGGGCGTGGTCTGCGACTGGTACGTCGAGCTCACCAAGCCGATCCTGCAGGGCGCCGACGGCCCTGAAAAGGAAGAAACCCGCGCCGTCACGGCGTTCGTGCTGCGCGAGACGGTGAAGCTGATGCACCCGGTGATGCCCTTCATCACCGAGGAACTGTGGGACAAGCTCGGCCACCGCGCCGAGCACGGCCCGCTGATTTCCCAGCCCTGGCCGGCGCCTGCCTCCATCGATCCGGCGGCCGATGCCGAGATGGGCTGGCTGGTGAAGCTGATCCAGGACATCCGATCGGCCCGTGCCGAGCTGAACGTGCCCGCGGGGGCCAAGCTCAGGCTGCTGGTGATCGGCGGCAACGAAACGACAAGCGCGCGGCTGGAGACACATCGCGCCGCCATCGAGCGGCTGGCGCGCATCGACGGTGTGGAGGCGGCGGCCTCTGCCCCCAAGGCGTCGTTGCAGATCGTCGTCGGCGAGGCGACCTATGCGCTGCCGGTCGGCGACGTGATCGACCTCAAGGCCGAGAGCGCTCGTCTCCAGAAGGAGATCAAGAAGCTCGCCGACGAGGTCGGCAAGATCGACGCCAAGCTCGCCAACGCCGCCTTCGTCGCCCGTGCGCCGGAAGAGGTCGTCGAGGAGCAGCGCGAGCGTAGGGCACAGGCCGAACAGACCGGCGCACGCCTGAGCGCGGCGTTGGAGAGGTTGGGTGCTTAGCGAGGGCGCTGCTGCGGCTCGCACAGCGATTGCCCGCGGCGGCGAAGGGATGATCTCCAGTATCCACCGTGCGATTATGGATATTCAGATTGGAGGCAAGGAATGACCTATACTCTTGAGCAG
>CAZPOS010000173.1:0-12368 GCA_964588065.1 uncultured Reyranella sp. | reverse complement strand
AGGCGAGTTCGCTGCCGCTGATCGAGCGCGCGGCCTTTGCCGAGCGCCTGGCCGGCAACGTGCGGACCCATGTCTTCTACGCGACCCGCGCCGGCTTCGACACGGTGGCCCGCCCCGAGGATACCTCGGCGATCCCGGTGCTGCGCGAGATGGACGCGCAGAAGTTCGCCGCCGGCCTGCAGCCCGGAGCGCCGCTGATCGCCAACCTCGACGGCTTCCCCTGGCGGGCCCAGCTGCCGCCGCTCGCGCCGCGCATCATCGCGCAGATCGACGGCCGCCGGACGGTGGCGGAGATCTACACCTCCCTTGGCTCGCAGGGCGGCCTGCCGCGCTGGGAAGATTTCTACACGCAGTTCGAGGACCTCTACGTCAAGCTGAACGGCGTCAATCACCTGCTGCTGCGCTTCCGCACCTGAAACCAAGCCTGCAGGATCGGCAATGAGCGGCCACGTCCTGACCATTGCGCTCGGCAATTCGCTGCTCTGGTCGGTCTATCTGCTGCTGACCCGCCACGTCGTGAGCGGCGCGCAGCTTGATGCCTGGGCCTACACGCTGGTCCAGCTCCTGACGGCGGGCCTCGCCATGCTCTGGGTCGGCCGGCGCACACCGGGGAGCTGGGCCGACCTGCTGGTGCCCTGGACCGTCTGCTACGCCTTCATGCGCGTGATCATCAACGGCTGCACGGCCGCCGCCATCGTCTGGCTGGCCGTCACCCAGAGCACGCTGCTCTCGACCATGAGCGTGCTGATCGGCGCGGGAACGGGCTGGGCGCTGACCCGCCAGGCGCCGGCGCGGCGCGACTGGCCGGGCCTCGCGCTGCTGGCGCTGGGCATCGCGGCCTTCGCCGCCGGGCTCGGCTCCGAGACGGCGTGGCGCGGCGTCGCCTGGCTGGTCGCCTCGGAGGCGGTGGCGGTCGCGGCCTCGTGGATGATCGCCTATCACCCGCGCAATCGCGCCTCCGACCCGGCGGCGCGCAGCCGCTTCACCGGGGAGATCCTGGTGGCAGCCTCGCTGGCGCTGATCCTCGTCTGGACGCTGGCCGGGCTGGTGGGCGCGATGGCCTCGCCCTGGGCCGGCGGCGGCGATGCCTTCGGCCGGGTCGAGCTCTGGCTGTACGCGATCCTGGCCGGCCTGCTGTTCCGGGCCCCCGGCACCTGGCTCGGCTTCTGGACCATCAACCATTCGGGCGTGCAGACCTACCTGATCGCCCTCACCGCGATGCCCTTCTTTGCCATCGCGCTGGAAGCCGTATTCGCCCGCCTGGGCTGGCTGACGCCCGCGACCCTGTCGGCCCCGGAATGGCTCGCCGCCGGCGTGATCCTCGCCGGCGCCGTCTGGCTGATCGTTGCCCGGGTGCGTACGCCCTCGGTCAAGTGAAGGTAGACACACGAGCAACATTGTTGCGCCAATGGTCACCAGGCCCCAGGATTCGGGACCTGCGACACTCGTTTCGACTGTTTCGTTTATTGCGTTTGTTTCGTTTGTACGCCCGGTTCGGGCGCGCCCGGCGACCGGTCAGGCCTTCTTGAGGGCGTCCGGATTGAGGACGTTGATCGGGCTGCCGTCGAGCCAGGCCTCGATGTCCTTGACCGTGCCCTCGTAGAAGTGGCGGTAGCTTTCCTCGACGACGTAGCCCAGGTGCGGGATCAGCGTGACGTTGTCGAGCCTGGTGAGCGGATGGTCGGCCGACAGCGGCTCCTTGTCGTACACGTCTAGGCCGGCATGCAGGATCGTCCGGTTCTTCAGCGCTTCGATGAGCGCCGCCTCGTCGACGATCGGCCCGCGCGAGGTGTTCACCAGGATCGCGGTCTTCTTCATCTTCGCGAGGTCGCCGGCACCGATCAGGCCCCGCGTGCGATCCGACAGTGCGAGATGGATCGACACGAAGTCCGACGTCGCCAGCAGCTCGTCCTTGCTCACGTACGTCGCGCCGCCCGCCTCGGCCTTCTCCGGCGTGAGGTTCTGGCTCCAGGCCACGACGTCCATGCCGAAGGCCTTGGCATAGCGGGCCGCCCGGCTGCCGAGCTTGCCGAGACCGAGGATGCCCAGCCGCTTGCCCTCAAGCACGACCATCTGCTCGATGCCGTCGTGCCACTTGCCCTGGCGCGCCAGCCGCTCGGCCTTGGCGAGATCGCGGGCGCACATCATCAGGAGCGCCCAGCCCAGTTCCGCGGTCGGCGCGTTCGAGGTGCCACCCGGTGTCGTCGAGACCGGAATGCCGCGCTCGGCCGCCGCCTTGTCGTCGAGGCTCGCGGCGCGGGCGCCGGTCAGCACCATGAACTTGAGGTTGGGCAACTTCTCGATCAGCGCCCGCGGGAAGGCGGTCCGCTCGCGCAGCAGACCCAGAATGTCGAACGGCGCCAGCTTCTCTGCAGCCTCCTCGACCGACGCGAAGGGCTCGTGGAAGACCGTGATCTCGATGCCGCGGTTCCGCAGGCGGTCCCAGTCCGCCATGCGCAGGGCGACCTTCTGGTAATCGTCGAGCAGCGCGAGCTTCATCGTTTGCGGCATGGCGTTTCCTGGGAGACAATGGTTGAAAAGCGACTATAGCCGCGGGAGGCGGTCATGAGCATCACCGTTACGCCAGTGCATCGCGAATTCGTGGCCGAGATCGGCGGCGTCGACCTGGCGAAGCCGCTGAGCCCGGTCGACCGGCAGACCATCGAAAATGCCATCAACCGCTACGCGGTCGTGGTGTTTCGCGGCCAGACGCTCGACGACGACAGCCAGGTTGCCTTCGCGCGAAACTTCGGCCCGGTCGAATCATCGGCGCTGAAGCTCCGGCACCGCGACATCAAGCACCGCATCGAAGCCAACGAGGTCGCCGACATCTCCAACCTCGACGGCGACGGCAACGTGCTGAAGCCCGACGCGCGGCGCCGCCTCGACGGTCTGGCGAATCGGCTATGGCATACCGATGCCTCGTTCCGCGCCGTGCCCGGTGCGCTGTCGATGCTCTACGCACACGTCATTCCCGAGGAAGGCGGCGATACGGAGTTCGCCGACATGCGCGCGGCCTACGACGCGCTATCCGAAACGAAGAAGAAGGAGCTCGAAGGCCTCGTCGCCGAGCATTCGATCTGGCGCTCGCGCGAACAGCTCGGCGTCGTGCAGTACAGCGACGAGGAGCGCGCCTCGCTGCCGCCGGTGCCGCAGCGCGTCGTGCGCACCCATCCCGGCTCGCACCGCAAGACGCTCTATCTCGCGGCCCACGCCTCGCACATTCTCGGGATGCCGGTGGCCGACGGGCGCCTGATCATCCTCGACCTGATCGAGCACGCGACCCAGCCGCGCTTCGTGCATGCCCATCGCTGGGCGAAGGGCGATCTCGTGATCTGGGACAATCGCTGCACCATGCATCGCGCGCGGCCGTTCGACACGACCAAGGTGCGCGACCTGCGCCGCGTCACGACTCGCGACGTCGCCTCGACGCTCGAACAGGCCGCCTGACCGCGGGCGTCGGGCGCGCGGTTCAGACCGCGAGATTGTCGATCAGGCGGGTGCGGCCGAGACGGGCGGCGGCGATGACGCGCGCCGGTCCGCTGACCCGCTCGAGCGGCTTCAGGCTCTCGGCATCGACCACCGTGAAGTATTCGACGATGTCGAAGCCGCCGTCGCGCAGCGCCTGTGCCGCCGCCTCCGAGGCATCGGCACAGGCGCCCTTTCCGTCGCGCACCGCGTCGGCCACCGTCACGAGCTGCCTGTACATGCCCAGGGCCTTGGTACGCTCCTCGGCACTGAGGTAGCGATTGCGCGACGACATGGCGAGACCGTCGGCCTCGCGCACCGTCGGCATGCCCACGATCTCGAACGGCATGGCGAGGTCGCGCACCATGCGCTTGATCACCTGGAGCTGCTGGTAGTCCTTCTCGCCGAAATAGGCACGATCGGGCATCGCCATCAGCAGCAGCTTGCTCACCACCGTGCCGACGCCCTGGAAATGGCCGGGCCGCAGCGGACCGCACAGGCCGTCGGTGATGCCGGCGACGGTCACGGTCGTGAGCTGCTCGCCGGGATACATCTCCTCCTTGCTCGGCGCGAAGGCGATGCGGCAACCCGCTGCCCGCAACTTGGCGAAGTCGCCCTCCTCGTCGCGCGGATAGGCAGAGAAATCCTCCTTCGGGCCGAACTGGGTCGGATTGACGAAGATGCTGGTCACCGGCACGTCGCCGCGCTCGAGCGCGCCCTTCACCAGGCTGACATGGCCTTCGTGCAGCGCGCCCATGGTCGGCACGAGGCCGATCGTGCGGCCGGCCTTGCGGAATTCCGTAACGAGGCGGCGCAGCTCGGCCACGGTGCGGACGATGGCGAGGTCGTGGGCGTTCGCGGATGCACTCATGATGCGCTGGTTAAGCACATCACGCCCGAGCCGGGCAAGCAGCCCTCAGACGCGCGACAGGATCTCGGCGCGCCGCTCCGAGGGGACCGCGACGATGTTGGCAGAGGCACCCGCCTCCCCGCTCATAGGCTCGACGCCGCCTGTCTCGGGTGAGAAGACGAGAATGGCGTAGTCGAGTTCGCCGCGCAGGAAAGCGATCAGCGCGTCGGTGCTCGCACCCTGCGCGCGCAACGCATCGTCGTTGGCTTCGACCATGAGCACCGGGCGGTGCGAGGAGAGCGTCCGGCGCGCGCCTTCGAGCACGTGCATCTCCGCGCCTTCGACATCGATCTTGATGACGTCGATCTTCGCAATGGCGAGCCTATCCATCACGACGTCGAGACGCTCGACGGGAACGTGCTCGATGCCGACGGCCGGCGCATCGTCGTAGACCAGCGAGCCCAGCGTGTTGTGGCCCGAATGAACGCCGGACGCGATCTGCAGCGCGGCGGTGCCTTCAAGGCTGCCGACCGCACTGGGCACGATGGTGACGTTGCCGAGGCGGTTGCGCGTGACATTGTGCTGGAGGCTGCGGCGCTCGCGCGAACTGGGCTCGAACGCCACGACGCGCCCGGTCGGCCCGACCCGGCGGGCGCCGAAGAGCGTGTAGAGCCCCTCGTTCGCGCCGATGTCGAGCATCGTCATGCCGGGCTTCAGGATCTGCCCGAGGAAGTGCAACTCGTTCGGTTCGAACGTACCGCTCACATAGAGGCAGAGGCTGTGGTCGTTGCCGAGCAGCACGTCGACCTCGAGGCCGTCGTACCATCGGACGGTCAGCGGGACGTCGAGCCGGTGCTCGACCGCATGCTCCCAGAGCACGCCGCGGCGAAGAGAACCCCAGCGTCGCTCGATGTAGTACTCGGCGCCGAACGTCCAGCCGGGATAGCGCTCGAGCCTCAGTCCGCGACGCGCGATGAGTCTTGCATAGAGGCGACCCAGGGCTGGTGCGCGGGAAAGCAGGGCAGGCCCCAGCCGGTCGAGGAGGGCGCCGATCTGATAGGGGATGTTCCGGCGATGGTGGGCCCACATTCCGGCGAGACCACGGGGATGCTCGGACTCGCTCACCGAAAGTTTCATGATCCGAACCGCACCGGCATTCCGGCAGGAGAACCTTCGATCCGCCTTGGATACCGGTCCAACCAAAACGTCGCCATTACGATCCTTCCCAGGGCACACATCGCCGCTGCACCGCACCGGTGCAGAAGAGATCTGTGCCATGGGAAGATTGGAGCGGGCGAAGGGATTCGAACCCTCGACCCCGACCTTGGCAAGGTCGTGCTCTACCCCTGAGCTACGCCCGCGCTCCGTATCCGGCCGGGTAGGTTGCCGGAAGGCGGCGTTGATAGGGCTTTTCCGATCCCTTGGCAAGGGGCTGGCGAAGGTCTCTTTTCATGGGTACAGCCGACCCCCACCATGCTTGATCCGCACCAACTGCTCGCCCGGCTCGACGCGCTCGGCATCGCCCATCGCACCGTCGAGCATCCGCCCGTCTTTACGGTCGAGGAAGCCAAGGCGCTGCGCGGCGACCTGCCCGGCCACCACATCAAGAACCTGTTCCTGCGCAACCGGAAGGAGGAGATGTGGCTGGTGGTGGCGCTGGAGGACCGCACCATCGATCTGAAGCGACTCGGCGAGCGGCTCGCCGCGGGCAAGTTCTCGTTCGGCAGCCCCGACCGCCTGCGCCGGCATCTCGGGGTCGAGCCGGGCTCGGTGACGCCACTCGCCGTCATCAACGATCCCGAGCATCAGGTCCGACTGGTGCTCGACCGCGGCCTCGCCGATGGTGACGGGCCGATCAACGCCCACCCGCTGGTCAACAGCATGACCACGGCGCTGAGCCTGGCGGACCTGCTGCGCTTCCTCGAGGCCACGGGCCATGCGCCGGAGTGGCTCGACTTTCCCGTGTAGCGTTATATTATAACGGAATGCTCCGTCGTGCATTCCTCGCCGTCCCAGGTCTTCTCGCCATCGCCCTGCCCGCCTCGGCACAGGCTCCGATCAAGGCCGTCGCGACCTTCTCGATCCTGGGCGACCTGCTGGCCGAAGTGGCCGGCGACAAGGTCGAACTGTCCGTCGTGGTCGGTCCCGACATCGACGCCCACGCCTACCAGCCGCGCCCCACCGACGCGCGCGCGCTCGCCGACGCCAGGGTGCTGGTGAGCAACGGGCTGGGCTTCGAGGGCTGGATCGACCGGCTGGCCAAGGCGGCGCCCTTCAAGGGCAAGGCAATCGTGGCGACCGCCGGCGTCGCGACGCTCAACGCCGGCGCGGACCACGACCATTCCCACGGGCATTCGCATGGGCACGGGCCCGACCCGCATTGCTGGCAGGACGTCCAGCGCGCACGGACCTACGTCGCGAACATCGCCAAGGGACTGGCCGAGGCCGATCCCGCCAACGCCGCCCAGTACCGCGAACGTGCCCAGGCCTTCGACCGCCGGCTGGTCGACCTCGACGCCTGGGTAAAGGCCGAGATCGCCGGGGTGCCGGCCGACAAGCGCCGCGCCATCACCGGCCACGATTCGTTTCGCTATTTCTCGGCCGCCTACGGCGTGAAGTTCCGGTCGCCGCGCGGCTACAACACCAGCAGCGAGCCCTCGGCCCGCGACGTCGCCGCCCTGATCCGCGAGGTGCGCGAGCAGCGCATCAAGGCGCTGTTCGTCGAGAACATGACAAACCCCGGCCTGATCGACCAGATCGCGCGCGAATCGGGCGGCGTGGTCGGCCCCCGCCTCTACACCGACGCGCTGTCAGGACCGGATGGGCCGGCCCCGACCTACGAGAAGATGATGCGCCACAACGTGACGGCGCTGGTCGCGGGCATGTCGAAGAACTGACGCGCGGAGCGCTCAGACGGCGACGAAGGGCAGGCCGGCGACGCGCCGGGCCGCCTGCAGCGTGTTGTACATCAGGCAGGCCACGGTCATCGGGCCGACGCCACCCGGCACCGGCGTGAGGTGCCCCGCCACCTTCTGCGCCTCGGCGAAGGCCACGTCGCCCACCAGGCGGCTCTTGCCCTCCGGCGTCGGGATGCGGTTGATGCCGACGTCGATCACCGCGGCGCCCGGCTTGATCCAGTCGCCCTTCACGAATTCGGTCCGGCCGATCGCCACCACCAGGATATCGGCCTGACGACAGAGGCCGGGCAGGTCGCGGGTGCGCGAATGCGTGATCGTCACCGTGCAGTCGGCGCGCAGCAGAAGCTGCGCCACCGGACGACCGACCAGGTTGGAGCGGCCGACGATCACGGCATTGAGGCCCGACAGCGATCCCAGCGCGTCCTGCAGCAGCATGGACACGCCGAGCGGCGTGCAGGGCACCGGGAAATCGAGCGGGGCGCCGGGCGCGATCGAGCCCAGGCGACCGACATTCACCGGGTGGAAGCCGTCGACATCCTTGGCGGGATCGATGGCGACCAGGATCTGGGCCGTGTCGAGATGCTTGGGCAGGGGCAGCTGGACCAGGATGCCGTGGACCACAGGATCGGCGTTGAGCCGCCCGATCAGCTCCAGCAGCTCGGCCTGCGTCGTATCGCCGGGCAGCTGGTGATCGAAGCTCGCCATGCCGAGTTCGACGGCGAGCTTGCCCTTGCTGCGCACATAGACCTGGCTGGCCGGGTCGTCCCCGACCAGCACGGTGGCGAGGCCGGGCTTGGGCCCGCCCTTGGCCACCAGATCGGCAACCTCAGCGCCCACCCGCTGGCGCAAACCGCCGGCAAAGGCCTTTCCATCGATCAGTTTCGCATCAGCCATTCTTGCGCATCCATTCGGCAATCCGGTCGGCGAGCAGGGCAGGATCGCCCGCGACCATGAGGGTCTTCTCTCGTGCCGTCCCGCCGCGCACGATCTCGAAAGTCGATTTCGGGAGACGCCAGGCCTGCGCCAGCAGCGCAACGACGGCGTCGTTGGCTTTGCCATCCTCGGGCGCCGCCGTCACTGCGGCCTTGAGCGCCCCTTCCGCCGTGCGTTCGAGCGCCGTGCGGCGCGCGCGAGGCTGCACGCGCAGCTGGATGGTGACGCCGCCGGGGTTGCGGCGCAGGAAAACGGGGTCGGCCGGCTCGGGGCCCAGCGGAGGGGTCAGCGCACGAAGGACGGCCAGACATACTCCCACAGCAGGCTGCGGATGAAGAACAGGCCGAGCAGCAGGATGACGGGCGAGATGTCGACGCCGCCGAGATTGGGCAGCATGCGTCGGATCGGGCGCAGGACCGGCTCGGTCAGCTTGAAGAGCAGGTCGACCACGACGCGGATGAACTGGTTGCGGACGTTCACCACGCCGAACGCGACCAGCCAGCTCATGATCGCGCTCGCGATCACGATCCAGGTGTAGATGTCGATAATCTTGTCGATCAGCACCGCCAACGACAGCATCGGGCCCCCGCGCCTTGAGGCCGGCCAACCGCCGGCCGCGGCACCCTACTCGGCGGGCCTTGCCGATCACAAGTCCATTCAGGCCCGCGAAAGGGTCAGCTCCACGCTGCCGAGGCGGATCGAGCGCACCGCGCTGATGTCGCGCGGCCCATGCTCGGGCAGCAGCCGGGCACCGTCGATGAAGGTGCCTCCCGGGCTGCCCAGATCCTCCAGCCCCAGACGCTGGCCCGACAGCATCAGGCGGGCATGCGGCCGGCCGACCGAGGGGTCGGGCACGGTGAGATCCGTCGGCGCTGCGCCGGGGGCGCCGGTCAGCGCATAGGTGCCCGACGTGCCGGCGACCGCGAGCGAGACCGTGCCGCCATTGCCCAGGGTGCCGGAGAGCCGCCAGCCGCGGGCGTCGGGCAGGGCCATCGACGGGCCCGACAGGACGACCGGCCCGGTCGTCGGAGCGCCGCCGCGCGGCCCTGCGTAACCGAACGAACCGGCCGGGGCGCCCTCGTCGCGCGGCCAGCGCATGAAGGCGAAGATCCAGAGCAGGATCAGGGGCACGATCGTTCCCACGCCGGTCAGCGTGAGCAGGATCGCGCCGAGGCCGGTCCATCCCGGCAGCCCGGCCTTCTCGACGATGCGCCAGGCCATCCAGGCCGCCAGGACGGTCCCGACCAGCGCGAAGGCCCCGGTCAGGCCGAAGAAGCTCGTCAGGGCCGCGATTTCGATGCCCATCCTAGCGCCTCGGTGCGGCTTCGCCGGCCGGCCAGGTACTGAAGGCCAGCATGCCCATGACGATGAAGGAGCCGATGAACGGCACCAGATGGAACAGCGACAGCGCCCCGGAAAAGCCGGCCCGCGTGCAGATGCGCCAGGTCGGGATGATGAGGACCAGGGACACCAGCACGTAGCTCACCAGCATCAGGGCCACCGTGAGGGAGCCGAGGGCCAGCACCCATGTCACCAGGCTGGCCATGTCGTCAGGCGAGGGCAACGACTTCGATCTCCACCATGACGTCGCGCGGCAGGCGCGCGACTTCCACCGTCGAGCGCGCGGGCGTCGAACTGCCGAAATACTCGGGCAGCCCATAGACCTCGTTCATGGCGCCGAAACTGTCCATGCTCTTCAGGAACACGGTGGTCTTGACCGCATGGCCGAGGTCGCTGCCCGCCGCCTTCAGCACCGCGCGCAGGTTCTTCAGCACCTGGTGCGTCTGCTCGGCGATGCCGCCCTCGACGATCTCGCCGGTGGTCGGATCGAGTGGAATCTGGCCGGCGCAGAACACCAGCCCGTTGGCCACGACCGCCTGCGAATAGGGGCCGAGCGCCTTGGGGGCGGCGTCGGTCTGAACGACCTTCTTGGCGTGGGCCATCGTCTTTCACTCCTTCAAAAATGCCGATCGAACTGCCGGCCGGACGCTATCACAGGCCGCCTTGCTTGACAGGGGGCGCGGCAACCATTATCCGCGCGGTTCTCCAAGGGTCGGAGGGGGCTGTAGCTCAGCTGGGAGAGCGCCTCGTTCGCAATGAGGAGGTCAGGGGTTCGATCCCCCTCAGCTCCACCAACCACCCCGACCCTGGGCCGTTGCCATCCGGCCTCATTCACTGGCCTGTCGCGGCGCATCACGGCACAATTGCACTCGATGCGCAGACGCAAACGCCCCACCCCTGCAGAACTCGGCCTCACCGCCGCGGAAGCAAGAATCCTCACTTCGCTGCGCACGCCGCAGCGCGTTCAGGAATTCGTCTCGGCCCTGCCGGCCAATTTCGAACAGGGCGGCGACTGTCTGCGCTCCGTGCGCGGCGTGCTGCGCCATCGCGAAGCCCACTGCCTCGAGGCCGCCTTCCTCGCGGCCTGCGCGCTGTGGCTGCAGGGCGAGCCGCCCCTGCTCATGGACCTGACGGCGACCCCCGAGGATTTCGACCACGTCGTCACCCTGTTCCGCCGCGACGGCTGCTGGGGCGCGATCTCCAAGAGCAACCACGTCTGGCTGCGCTGGCGCGATCCGGTCTATCGCAGCCTGCGCGAGCTCGCGATGTCGTACTTCCACGAGTATTTCAACAAGGGCCGCAAGACGCTGCGGACCTATTCGGCCTCGGTCGACCTGCGCCGCTTCGCGCCCGACACCTGGATCACCAACGAAGAGGATTGCTGGGAGGTCGGCGCGGCGCTCGACGATGCCCGCCACTATCCGCTGATCAGGCCGGCCCAGAAGCGCTGGCTGATGGCGCCCGACGCCACCGTGCTGCGGGCCGACGACCTCGTCCAATACGAAAGCCGCGACCGCAAGACGGCCCGGAAATACTGAAGGGAGCCTGCCATGAAACGACTCCGCGCGATCCTGCTGCTGATCCTGCTGGGCAGCGCCACGCCGGCGGCCGCCCAGATTCCGCCCGAGTGGCAGGCGGCCGCGCAGGCCGTGATCGGCGAGCTGGAGCGCGACACGCCGCAGGCCGCCAAGCCCTGGACCGGCGCTGAGCTGACCCAGGGCTGGAACCTCGCGCGGGCCTGGCGGCGGCACAACAACGGCAACATCGAGATCATCCTTGCCGAGTATCTGACCTTCGTGGCGCTGTGCCGGATCGGCTGCGCCGGCAGCACGATCGAGGGCCAGGGCTATGTCTCGATGGCCGAGCAGGTGAAGGCGCTGATCGCCCAGAACGGCGGCTCCTACGCGCTGGCGTCGAACGCCAGCACCTGGCTCGCCGGTCTCACCGACCCGACGGGCGCGGCCCAGAAGAACGTGGCCCTCTGGGCGAAGGACCCCGACGTCCCGTCGGCCGACTTCGCGACCGGCAATCTCTATGCGCTGACTTGGCTGCTGGCGCGCAAGCGCGCGACGCCCGAAGCCCAGGCCGATACCTTCGCCCGCTTCGCGATCTTCGTGCAGACCAAGGCCTGGATCGGCCCGCGCTGCCTCGACATCTCGAAGGTCGCCACCGTGCTCGGCGCGGCGCCGCGCATCGAGACGTGCGGCTGACGTCTGTCGCCTGAGCGATAGCGAACGACGACACGCAAGAAAAAGGGGACCGCGAGGCCCCCCTTTTCCGATTGCGGCAGTGATCGCTGCTTTACTCGGCGGCGATCTGGTCGTGCACGAACTTCTTGGCGTCGAAGTCATCGGCGACCTTGAGGTCGTTGGCGATGAGCTTCTCGACGTCGACCTCGGCGTAGCCCAGCACGCCCATCTCGCCCAGCGCCTTCTGGACCTTCGGCCCGAACAGGCCGATCTCCTTGAGGATCGGCACGATGCGCGTGAACAGGCGGGTGCGGAACGACTGCATGGCGCCCGAATGGTAGGCGTATTCCAGCATCTCCTTCACCGGCAGGCCGGACCGCATCCAGACCTCGCCCTGGTTGAAGCGGTCGCGCATGAAGTAGAGCGCCTCGACGACGAACTCCTCACGCTCGGCGCGCTCGGCGTCGGAGATGTGCGGATAGTATTCGCGCAGCGCCATGCGGCCGAAGGTGACGTGGCGCGCCTCGTCCTGCATGACGTAGGCGTTCACGGCGCCGGCCAGGTTGTTCTTGGCGGTGTCGCGGATGCGCTGGAAGGCGGCCAGCGCCAGGCCTTCGATCAGCACCTGCATGCCGAGATAGGTCATGTCCCAGCGGCGGTCGGTCAGCG
>CAZPOS010000172.1:0-12456 GCA_964588065.1 uncultured Reyranella sp. | reverse complement strand
TTCTCGGTGCGCAGCACGGTCTCGCCATCGCGCCGCACGCCGCGATGGGCGGGGGTGATCGAGGGCACCGAGGAGATCAGCATCTTGGTGTAGCCCTGGACGGGCCGCGAGAGGATCTGCTCGGTCGGGCCCATCTCCACCAGCTCGCCCCAGCGCAGCACCGCCACGCGATGGGCGATCTCGGCCACGACGCCGAAATCGTGGGTGATGAACAGCACGCCGGTGCCCTGGCCCGCCTGCAGCTCGGCCACGAGCTTCAGGATCTCGGCCTGGGTGGTGACGTCGAGCGCGGTGGTCGGCTCGTCGGCGATCAGCAGGACCGGATCGAGGACCAGCGCCATGGCGATCATGATGCGCTGGCGCTGGCCGCCCGAAAGCTGGTGCGGATAGGAGGCGTAGATGCGTTCCGGCTCCGGCAGCTTCACGCGGTCCAGGATGGCGATGATCTTGGCCTTGCGCGTCGCGGCGTCGAGCTGGGTGTGCGTGTTCAGAACCTCGTCGATCTGCTCGCCGCAGGTCATGACGGGGTTGAGCGCCGTCATCGGCTCCTGGAAGATCATCGACATGCGCGTGCAGCGCAGCTCGCGCAGCCGGTCCTCGCTGGCCGTCAGGATGTTCTCGCCCTCGAGCAGGATCTCGCCCGAGGTCGGCTTCAGCGCCTTGGCCAGCAGGCCCATGACGGTGAAGGCGATCACCGACTTGCCCGAGCCGGATTCGCCCACCAGGCAGACGATCTCGCCGGGATTGACCGTGAAGCTCACCTTTTCGACGGCATGGACCCGGTCGCCGCCCTTGGGCAGGGCGACGCTCAGGTTGCGGACTTCGAGGACGGGTTTCTTGGTTTCGGTCGACATCAGACTTTCTTGCTCATCTTCGGGTCGAGCGTGTCGCGCAGACCGTCGCCCATGATGTTGATGGCCAGCACCGTCAAGGCAAGGAAGATGCCGGGATACAGGATGTTGTGCGGGAACACGCGGAACAGCGTGCGGCCCTCGGCCATGATGTTGCCCCAGCTCGGGATTTCCGGCGGGATGCCGATGCCGAGGAAGGACAGCGCGGCTTCCGTCAGGATCGCGGCGGCGGCGAGGAAGGTGCCCTGCACGATCAGCGGCGCCACGGTGTTGGGCAGGATGTGGCGGAACATCAGCACCCAGGTCGGCGTGCCGACCGAGATCGCGCCTTCGACATAGGGCTCCTCGCGCACCGTCAGCACGATCGAGCGCACCAAGCGCACGACGCGCGGCACGTCGGGCACGACGATCGCGAAGACCACGGTGATCAGGCCGGCGCGCCAGATAGAGACGAGGGCGATCGCGAGCAATATGCCCGGGATCGCCATCAACCCATCCATGACGCGCATGATGATCCCGTCGGCCCAGCGGATGTATCCGGACACCAGGCCGATCACCATGCCGATGACGACCGAGATGATCGACACGGCGACGCCGACGGCCAGCGACACGCGCGCGCCGTAGAGGACGCGGCTGTAGACGTCGCGGCCCAGGCTGTCGGTGCCCATGATGGCGACACGCTTCATGGTCGTGCCGTCATCGAGACGGTAGGTGATCTCGGTGCCCGGCTTCTTGTTGCGGGCCGCCGGGTCGATGCGCTGCGGATCCACCGTCCCGAGGAACGGCGCCAGGATGGCAATGACCAGCATCGTCAGCAGGATCACGCCGCCGATGATGACGTTGGGGTTGCGGAGAGCAACGAGCCAGAGGCTCTTGCGCTTGGTCGAGGCCGCCGCAATGGAGGCGGAGTCGACGACTTCTTCAGTGATCGCGCTCAATACCGGATCCTCGGGTCGAACAGGGTGTAGCTGATGTCGATGAGCAGGTTGATCACGACATAGACGACGGAGAAGAGAAGAATGACGGTCTGGATGGTCGGGAAGTCGCGGCTGAGCACCGCCTCGACCGTCAGACGGCCGAGACCGGGCAGGCCGAACACGCTTTCCGTCACCACCGCGCCGCCGATCAGGATGGCGATGCCGAGGCCGATCACGGTGAGGATCGGCACGGCGGCATTGCGCAGCGCGTGGCGCATCAGCACCACCCGGTTGGACAGGCCCTTGGCGCGCGCGGTGCGGATGTAATCCTCGTTCAGCACCTCGAGCACCGAGGCGCGCGTGATGCGCGAGATCAGCGCCACGAAGCCGACCGAGAGGGTGAGCGACGGCAGCACCATGCGTTCGAGGAACTGCCAGAAATTGACGCCGATGCGGACATAGCCCTGCACCGGCAGCCAGCCGAGTTCGATGGCGAAGACGTAGATCAGGCAGTAGCCGATCACGAAGCCCGGCACGGAGAAGCCCAGGACCGAAAAGCCCATCACGGCGCGATCGAGCAGCGAGCCCTGGCGGTAGGCGGCCATGACGCCGATCGGCACGGAGACGGTGACGGCGAAGAGGAGGGTGCAGATCGCGAGCGCGAGAGTCGGCTCGACGCGCTGGGCGATCAGCTCGGCCACGGTCTTCTTGAAGAAGAAGCTCTCGCCGAAATTGCCCTGCAGCACGTTGCCGATCCAGATGCCGAACTGCGCCCAGATCGGCTCGTCGAGTCCGAGCTTGTTGCGGATGTCGGCGATCTGGTCGGACGTGGCGTTGTCGCCGGCGATGACGGCGGCGGGATCGCCCGGCGTCAATCGCAGCATCAGGAAGACGAAAATGGCCACCACCGCCAGAACGGGGATGATGGCTATGAGACGACGGGCAATGAAATCTAACATTGTTTGCGGATTACCTTATCTGACCGCCTCCAACCGCCCCGCCATCGTGACCGATGGAAGGGCGGATGGAGATCAGGTTCACTTCTTCTCGATGTTCCACATCACGGGCACCGGCGCCTTGAGCCAGCCCGAGATGTTGGAGCGCATGGCCCCGGGACCGTACCACTGGCCGATCCAGCCATACTGGGCGGTCTGAAGCGCGCGCGCCTGGACGGCGGCGGCGAGCTCCTTGTTCTTCACGGGGTCGGTTTCCTTGGCGTATGCGTCGCGCAGCTTCTCCATCTCCGGATCGTTCGGCCAGCCGAACCACGCCTTGTCGCCGTTCGCCACCATGTAGGAGGTCGAGATCGGGTTCAGGATGTCCGCGGCGACCGAGAACGTGTGGAAGAGGTTCCAGCCGCCCTGGCTCACGGGACCCTTGTTGGTTCGACGTGTGACCACGGTTTGCCAGTCCATCGACTGCATGTCGACCTTGAAGCCGCCTTGTTCGAGAAGCGCCTTTGTCACAGGGGCGACGTTGGTGAGCACGGGCAGCGTCGTCGACTGCAGCAGCACGATCGGCGTGCCGTCATAACCCGCCTCCTTGAGCAACGCCTTCGACTTCTCGAAGTTCGGCTTCACGAGGAGATCGCCCGGCGCATTGACCGCGTTGGGCGTGCCGCAGATGAACGCGGCGGTGCAGACCTTGTAGAACTCCGGCTCGCCGACGGTCGCCTTGAGATAATCCTCCTGGCGGATGGTCAGCAGCGCGGCCTCGCGGATCTTGGGATTGTTGAAGGGCGGCTGCAGCCAGTTCATGCGGTAGATGAACTGGTGGCCGAGCGGGTTCCAGTTGTAGAGCGCGACGCCCTTTTCCTTCTTGAGGACCGGGATCAGGTCGTGCGGCGGCTGTTCGATGATGTCGATCTCGCCGGCCGCGAGCGCGTTCACCTGCTGCTGCGGGTCGGGCATCTCGATGATCTCGACCCGGTCGACCTTCACCACCTTGCCGCCCGCCAGACCCGAGGCGGGCTCGGCGCGCGGCTTGTACTTGGTGTTCTTGGTATAGACGTGCTTCTCGCCGGGCTTGGACTCGGCGTTGACGTAGACGAACGGACCCGAGCCGATCTGGCTGTCGATCTGCTTGAACGGATCGGTGTCGGCCACCCGCTTCGGCATCATGAAGGGAACCTGTGAGGACGGCTTGCCGAGCGAATCGAGCACCAGGCCGTAGGGTTCCTTCAGCACCATCTGGAAGGTCTTGGGATCGACCTCCTTGAACTCCTTCACGAAGTCCATGAGCTTCTGGCCCATCGCGTCGCGCGCGCCCCAGCGCTTGATCGAGGCGATGCAGTCCTCGGAGGTCACCGGCTTGCCGTCGTGCCACTCGAGGCCGTCGCGCAGCGTGAAGGTCCAGACCGTCTTGTCGGCGGAGACGTCGTACTTGTCGACCATCTGCGGCTTCACGACGTTGTTCTCGTCGGAGGCGAACAGCGTGTCGTAGATGAAGTAGCCGTGGTTGCGGGTGACGTAGGCCGTGGTCCAGATCGGATCCAGGATCGTCAGGTTGCCATTCTGCACGAACTTGACGACCTTGCCCTGCGCCATGACCGGCGCAGCGCCGGACAGGATCGCGCCGGCCACCATGGCCGCGAGCGTACGCTTCATCACTTTTTTCATAGAGCCCCCCTCCGGGTTTCTTCCCCATCGAAGAAGGCAGGACCGCCCGCCTTCATCGATGGGCGCGCGGGACCGAAGCCCCGCGCGCGGATCGAGCTACTTCTTGGTGACGTTCCAGAACACCGGCACCGGCGCCGTCAGGTTGCCCTGCACGGTCTTGCGGCGCGCCAGCGGCGCGTACCACTGGCCGACGTTGATGTGCGTCGGATGGTCGACCCAGTACTTCTGCAGGTCCTCGACGATCTGCTTCTGCTTCGCCGGGTCCGTCTCCTTGGCGAACTGATCGCGGTACTTCTCGATCGTCGCGTCGCACGGCCAGCCGAACATGGCCTTGTCGCAGGCGGCGTTGAAGTATCCGGCCATCACCGGATTGAGGATGTCGGCCGCCACCCACGACGTGAGGAAGGCGTGCCAGCCGCCCTGACTCGGCGGGTCCTTCTTGACGCGACGGGCGACCAGCGTCTGCCAGTCCATCGACACCATGTCGACCTTGAAGCCGGCCCGCTCCATCTGCGCCTTGGCGACGGGAGCGAGGTTGGTCAGGACCTGGAGGTCGGTCGACTGCATCAGCACGATCGGCGTGCCGTCATAGCCGGCCTCGGTGAGGATCTGCTTGGCCTTGGCGGCGTTGCCGTTCAGCACGTCGGCCATGCCGGCGTCGGTCGCCAGCGGCGTGCCGCAGACGAACGGCGCCTTGCAGACCTTGTACCACTGCGGATCGCCGATCGTGGCCTTGAGGAAGTCTTCCTGCGCGAAGGCGACGAACACGGCGTGGCGGATCTTCGCGTTGTCGAACGGCTTGGCCAGGCTGTTGAAGCGGAAGGCGTACTGGTTGCCGGTCGGATTGAAGCTCAGCAGCTCGATGTTCTTGTCCTTGGCCAGCAGCGGCAGCAGGTCGTGACCGGGCGATTCGATCATGTCGATCTCGCCGCTCTGCAGCGCGGCGACCTGCGTCTGGATGTCCGGCATGGCGATCCATTCCACGCGGTCGACCTTGACGACCTTGCCGCCGGAGAGGCCGTTGGCCGGCTCGGCGCGCGGCTTGTACTTGGTGTTCTTGACGTAGACGATCTTCTCGCCGGGCTTCCATTCTTCGCCTTTGAAGATGAACGGGCCGGAGCCGATCACGTCCTCGAGCTTGATCTGCTGCATCGGGTCGGTTTCGGCGGTCTTCTTCGGCATCATGAAGGGCACGTTCGACGACGGCTTGCCGAGCGACTCGAGCACCAGGCCGTACGGCTCCTTCATCTTCATCTTGAAGGTCTTGGCATCGACGATCTCGAAGCCTTCGACCGAGCCCATCATCTTCTGGCCCATCGAATCGCGGGCGGCCCAGCGCTTGCAGTCCTCTGCCGTGACCGGCTTGCCGTCGTGCCACTCGAGGCCGTCGCGCAGCGTGAAGGTCCAGGTCAGCTTGTCGGCCGAGTTCTCATACTTGTCGACCATCTGCGGCTTGACGTTGAACTTCTCGTCGACCGCGAACAGCGTGTCCCAGACCATGTAGCCGTGGTTGCGCTGGATGTAGGCGGTGGTCCAGATCGGATCGAGAATCTTCACGTCCGAATGCATCACGACCTTGAGCGTCTGTGCCTGCACGGGCGCAGCGGCCATGAGGCCGCTGAAGCTTGCTGCAGCGATGACGGCCAAAGCCGACTTCCTGAATGACAACATGTTTTTTTGACTCCCTGTCTCGCGGTCGTTCTTGCCCTGCGTGAAGCTTGCAAGAATCGCGCCGCCCCCCGGAACAGTAGCAGCCGGGAGCCCCCCTCTGACAAGCCGATTCACACGCAGCGCAGGGGGCCGCGCAGCCGGCCGCGCCGGAGTCAGCGCGGCTTGTTGATCGCCTTTTCGAGGAGTTCGAGCACGCCTTCGGAGGCGGCGGAGGCGACGATGTCGCCGAATCCGGCCCACGAGCCCTTCGCGGCCGCCAGCGGAACGGGGTTCGACTGATCGATGTCGCCGATGTTCTTGCCGGCCGGATCCTTGACGACCCATTTGACGACGAGGCGCGCCATGCGGTCGTCGATCGGCGTCATGCTCACCGTACCGACGATCGTGAAGGCCTCGCCCTCTGCCTGGTCCACGATCACGAGCTTGCTCGATCCCAGCGCACGCCGCATGCCCGACGTCAGCTGGCGATTGCCGTCCGACGGGGCACCGGTCACCGCGGCGACGAACACCTTCACCTGCGGTTCGGCCGGCTTGGCGGCGGCCGGGGTCGCGCCAGGCGTCGCCCCGGGCGTCGCGGGCGGCGCCGTGCCGTCGGGCGGGGGAGCGGCTGCGGGATCGGGTGGGAACTCATAGGGGATCGTGACGCCGGCGGCGACCTGGCCCGGCGCCCGCGGGATGAAGTTCGGCGGCTTGCCGATCAGGGTCGCGATCTTGGGCGCGGCTTGTTGCGCGATGCGCGAAATCAGCCGCTCGGCCTGCTGGGCATAATCCTCGGGCGGGGCGCGGGTCTTGACGGTGGCCGGCTCGTCGGTTCGCGGCCGGCCACGAACGCGCCAGTCCGTCTGGACCTCGATCGACATGTCGGCGTCGCGCGTGCTCATCACGCCATCGACCTGGATCGGGGCCTCGGCCGGCGACACGGTGGCCACGATGCCGTAGGACTGGAGTTCGATCGCGAGGGCCGCGGCGACCCGTTCGCCCATTTCGGGCGGCATGTTGCGCGGCGGGCTGATCGCGACCTCGGCCTTTTCGCGCAAGGGGCGGGCGTAGGAGATCTGCGAAGGATCGTGCTCGAAGGGTCTCGGGGCACCGCCGCACGCCGCAACGGCGAGCAGGCAGAGCAGCGTCACAACATGGCGCATGTCGCGATGACCCCGAGCAGGCAGCAGACCATCAGGATGACGAAGTAGGGCACGTCAGGCCGCGAGGGCGATCGCCGACAGGCCGCGCCCGTAGTCCCGCACGCCCTGCAGCGTGTTGCGCCGGTAGCTGAAGAAATCCTCGGTGCCGCTCAGCGTATCGTGCCCGGTGGCGGTCACGGCGACGCCGTTGCGGGCGATGCGGTGCACGAGATAGCCGGGCAGGTCGAACATGAAATGGCCGGTGCGGGTCGCGGTCCGGAAGAAGGCGGCATTCGCCTTGTCCTGGGCCAGGAAGGGGGCGGGAAATTCCGGTCCGACCTCGTAGGAGGCCGGCCCGATGCAGGGACCGACCACGACCCGGATGCGCTCGCGCCGGGCGCCGAGCTTCTCCATCGCCACGATCGTCTCGTCGACGATCCCGCCCAGCGCGCCCTTCCAGCCGGCATGCGCGGCGCCGATCACCGAGGCGTCTCCGTCGGCCAGCAGGACCGGGGCGCAGTCGGCCGCCAGCACGCCCAGCACCACGCCCGGCCGGTCGGTCACCAGCCCATCGGCCTTCGGTGCTCCCGGTGAGGTCCAGCGTTCGTCGGCGACCGTGAGCACGTCGGTCGAGTGGGTCTGGTGCACGGTCTGCAGGTCGGTTTCCCCGAGGCCGAACTGTTCGGCGACGCGGCGACGGTTCTCGCGCACATTGTCGGGCGAGTCGCCGGATCCGTAGCCGCAGTTCAGGGACGAATAGAGACCGCTGCTCACGCCGCCCTGGCGGGTGAAGAACCGGTGTTGCACCCCGTCGAGGGCGGCAAGCGTCTGGGCCTGGATCATGGGGGCGTCCGAGGGGTGTCGTGCAAAGAGGTGTCCGTGAAGCCGGCGGGCGGGGCATTCCTGCCGTCGCCGAGGGCCAGCACGCGGAAGAGGGTGCCCATTTGGTCGGGCGCGATCAAGCGGGCCGATGCCGCATCGATGGTCTGGGCCTGGGCCGGCGTTGCCGCGCGCTTGAGCGCCTGCGCTCGCTCGGGAAGACCGAGGCGCCGCAGGAAGGTTCCCTGGTCGACCGGCCCGAAAGCCGGGATGCCGGCCGATGCGGCGAGCGCCGCGAAGTCGACATGGGCGCTGAGATCGGTCTCGCCCGGACGGTCGAGGATGGTCGCCCCCCGATGGCCGCGCACCGCCTGCAGCGAGGCCGCTCGGCCGGCGCTCGGCAGCCCGTAGTCGACGATCAGCGCCCAGCCGCCGTCGCGGGCGATGCGGGCTCCGATGCTCGCGGCCAGCGCCCGCCCGGCTTCGCAGAGCTCGGCCTCCGCCCCTTCCGGTGCGTCCGGCAGAAGGGCAGCGAAGGGCGTCGCGCCAGGCGCCAGCGCGAGCCGCAGCCCGCCCTGCTCGTCGAGCCCGACCATGCGCTCGCGCCAGCCCGATACCGTGCGATGAAACTGGCGCACCGGCAGGGCATCGAAGAATTCGTTGGCGACCAGCAGGAGGGGGCCCCCCGGCACCTCGTCGAAGCGTTCGTGCCAGGTCGGCCGGCAGGCGTGCAGCGCGGCGCGCTGGGCCTCGCGCAGCGGCGCATTGGTCTCGACGAGATGAAGGTCGACCGCTTCGGGGAAGCCCGGCACACGGCGGGTCGCACGCAGCGCATCGGCCATCAGCGTGCCGCGGCCGGGCCCGAGCTCGACCAGCCGTACCGGGGAGGGCCGGCCCATCGCCAGCCAGCGTTCGGCCAGCCAGGCGCCGATCAACTCGCCGAACATCTGCGAGATTTCCGGGGCGGTGGTGAAGTCGCCGGCGGCGCCGACCGGCAGGGCGCGGCGATAGTAGCCCAGCCGCGGATGGCCGAGCGCCTCGGCCATGAATTCGGCGAGCGTGATCGGCCCGGTGAGCGCGATGCGGCGTGCGATCAGACGACCCAGCTCGGTCACGGCACGCCGATCACGGCAGGGCAGGTTTCCGGTAAGCCCGCAGGATCACCCAGAGGCCGAACAGCAGCACCGGCAGCGACAGCAGCATGCCCATGGTGAGCGGCCCCCACAGGTAGCCGAGATGGGCGTCGGGCTCGCGGAAGATCTCGCCCACGATGCGGGCGAGGCCGTAGCCCGCGCAGAACACGCCGGTCAGCAGACCGGGACGGCGCCGTCCCTCGGTGAGCTTCCAGACCGCGACGACGATCAGGGTCAGCAGCACGCCCTCGAAGAAGGCCTGGTAGAGCTGGCTCGGATGGCGCGGCAGCGGTCCGCCGCGCGGGAACACCATGGCCCAGGGCACGTCGCTCACGCGCCCCCACAGTTCGCCGTTGATGAAGTTGGCGAGGCGGCCGAAGAACAGGCCGAGCGGGGCCACGAGCGCCACCAGGTCCGACAGCATGAACGGGTCGGTCCTGTTGCGCATCGCGAACAGCAGGATGGCGACGATGACGCCCAGCAGCCCGCCGTGGAACGACATGCCGCCCTCCCACAGGGTCAGCGCGGCCAGCGGATGCTCGATGTAGAAGCCCGGCTTGTAGAACAGCACGTAGCCCAGCCGCCCGCCCAGGATGACGCCGAGCGCCGCCCACAGCAGGAAGTCGTCGATCTTGAGCGGCGTCAGGACCTTGGGGGGCTGCTCGCAGACGCGGCGCATGACCTGCCAGCCGATCACCAGGCCGGCGATATAGGCGAGCGCGTACCAGCGGATGGCGAAGGGTCCCAGCTGGACCAGGACGGGATCGATCTCCGGATACGGGATCGCCAGCAGAAGCGCGGGGAAGGTACTCATGAAGGCGACCCTTATAGCCCGGCAATCGCGTCTCTAAAAAGTCGCGGCGCCGATCCGGGGGGGATCGGCGCCGCTGGGACTATCCGAACGATGTTTTGTTGGTTTTAGCGAGAGGGGGCGTCGGATGAGTCCTAGTCGGTTCAGGCTTCGCCGACCGTCTCCAGGATGGAGGCGGTCAACGCGTCGGCAGGGCTCTTGCCGGCCCAGATGACGTACTGAAAGGCGGGATAGAAACGCTCGCTCTCGGTGATCGCCACCTCGACGAGGTCGTTGAGCTGTTCGGCCATCAGGCCCTTGGTCCCGCGCAGCGGGATGGCGTGGCGGAACATCGGCAGGCCTTCCTCGGTCCACAGATCGAAGTGACCCAGCCACATCTTCTCGTTGATCAGGGCCAGCAGCCCGTGAATGTCCGAATGCCGCTCGGCGGGAATGCGGACGTCGTAGGCGCACGTGAAGTGCAGCGCCTCGACGTCGTCGCGCCAGCTGAAGAACATGCGGTAGTCGCACCAGCGGCCCGCGACCTCGACCGCGATCTCGCGGTCCGAAGTGCGGTCGAACGGCCAGTCGTTGGCGGACACGACCTTCTCGATCATTTCGAGCGGATTGAGGTCAGACTTCAAACGTGTCCGCTCATGTCGAGATAACGCCATAGAGCTACTCCCCAACCATTCCGCCGTGCGGCTACACAGAGCCAATCTTGAGGCGGGTGGCCGACATATCGTGGTGGGCACCCAACAACCCACTAACGCTAGCCTGCCAAAGGATGACCCCCTCCGCAATAAGAAATGGCCGTGTAAAACGGGGAAAGAGTCAGGGATTCCATGAATTTAATCCCCAACGTTAAGATTCAAATCCGGAGATTCCGCAGAACGATTCGGGTGAATCTGCCGCGAAAATGGGCAATCGGGGTCCCGACCAGCGGTCGTTGCTGGATTTCTGCATGTTCTGAGCGATTGGCACAGGCATTGCCTTTTCAGCCTCCAAGCGGGCCGCGCACCGATGCCGGCACCAGGACGTGGAGGAGGCTTCGATGTTCAACGACCCGTTCGATCCCAAGGCCCTGCTGGGCCGCGGCGGCTGCAGCTGCGGCGGCACCCATGCCCAGGCCGATCACGCCCGGCTGGCCGCCACCGCCGTGCCGGCCGGAGAAGAAGAGCGCTGGAACCGGGTGGTCGATGCCGCCGTCCTGCGCGCCGTGTTCCCGGTCGACGCCCAGCGCCGGCAGTTCCTGAAGACGGTCGGCGCCGCCACCGCGATGGCCGCCATCTCGTCCGTCCTGCCGCTCGGCGCGGCGCGCGAGGCCTTCGCCCAGGGGGGTGCGCCGGAGAAGAAGGACCTCAAGGTCGGCTTCATTCCGATCACCTGCGCCACCCCGATCATCATGGCCCATCCGATGGGCTTCTATTCCAAGCAGGGGCTGAACGTCGAAGTGGTGAAGACGGCCGGCTGGGCGGTGATCCGCGACAAGTCGCTGGCCCGGGAATACGACGCCTCGCACATGCTCTCGCCGATGCCGATCGCGATCTCCCTTGGCGTCGGCTCCAATCCGGTGCCGTGGACGATGCCGGCGATCGAGAACATCAACGGCCAGGCGATCACCCTCGCGAACAAGCACAAGGACAAGCGCAACCCGAAGGACTGGAAGGGCTTCCGCTTCGCCGTGCCGTTCGATTATTCGATGCACAACTATCTGCTGCGCTACTACGTGGCGGAGGCGGGCCTCGATCCCGACAAGGACATCTCGATCCGCTCGGTACCGCCGCCGGAAATGGTCGCCAACCTGCGGGCCGACAATATCGACGGCTATCTCGGCCCCGATCCGTTCAACCAGCGCGCCGTGTTCGACGGCATCGGCTTCATCCACCTGCTGACCAAGGAACTGTGGGACGGCCATCCCTGCTGCGCCTTCACCGTCAGCAAGGAATTCGCGACCCAGAATCCGAACTCCTATCGCGCGCTGCTGAAGTCGATCATCGATGCGACGGCCTATGCGCACAAGCAGGAGAACCGCAAGGAGATCGCCAAGGCGATTGCCCCGGCCAACTACCTGAACCAGCCCGAGACGGTGCTGGAGCAGATCCTGACCGGCACCTACGCCGACGGGCTGGGCGGCGTGAAGAAGGATCCCGAGCGCATCGACTTCGATCCCTTCCCGTGGAACCAGTTCGCCATCTGGATCATGACCCAGATGAAGCGCTGGGGTCAGCTCAAGGGCGACGTCGACTACGCCAAGGTCGCTTCCGAGGTCTATCTCGCCACCGACACGGCGAACATGATGAAGGAGATGGGCCTCACCCCGCCCGATCCGTCGAAGAAGACCATCGTGGTGATGGGCAAGCCCTTCGATCCGGCCAAGCCCGACGAGTACGTGAACAGCTTCGCCATCAAGCGGAGCTGAGCCCGTGACTTCGTCGTCGGGACCAAAGCCAAACCTCATCCTGAGGAGGCTGCGCAGCAGCCGTCTCGAAGGATGGGCTGCAGGGGCGGCGTCCTTGGCCCATCCTTCGAGACG
>CAZPOS010000171.1:0-12460 GCA_964588065.1 uncultured Reyranella sp. | reverse complement strand
GGCTGGGGTCGGCCAGGGTCTGGTGTCCCGCGGCGGCACGATCGGCGACTTCTTCACCGGCGTGCTGGCGGTGATCGTGGCGACGCCCTGCACCGCCCCCTTCATGGCCGCCGCCCTGGGCTTTGCGCTGAGCCAGCCCGCCCCCGCCACGGTCGCCGTCCTACTGGCGATGGGCCTCGGCCTCGCATTGCCCTATCTCGCACTGTCAATGACGCCCGCGCTGCAGCGGCTGATGCCGCGCCCCGGCCCGTGGATGGACCGGTTGCGCCAGTTCCTCGCCTTCCCGATGTACGGGTCCGCCGTCTGGATGATCTGGGTGCTGACCCAGCAGACCGGGGCCGACGGCGTGCTCTATGCGCTGGGCGGCATGATCCTGATCGCCTTCGCGATCTGGCTGCTGCGGCTCGGCAGCGGCGCCTCGGCCGGCACGTGGGCCCGCCGCGGGCTCGCCGCCGCCGCGGTCCTGCTGGCCTTCGCCGCGACCCTCAAGCTGGACGACAGTCCCGCCACCGCCGCATCGGCCTCGGGCGGTCCGAACGCCGGCGTCAGCTTCGAGGGCTGGGAGCGCTTCTCGCGCGCCCGCATGGCCGAGGCCGTCGCCGCGGGGAAACCTGTCTTCGTCGACTTCACCGCCGCCTGGTGCATTACTTGCTTGGTGAACGAGCGGGTCGCCCTCGAAGTCCCGGCCGTGCGCAGGGCGTTCGAGCAGGCCGGCGTGGTCAAGCTGAAGGGTGACTGGACCAACCGCGATGCCGAGATCAGCGGCGTCCTGAAGGAACTGGGCCGCGCCGGCGTGCCACTGTATCTGTTCTGGGCGCCGGGCGCGGATCGACCGAAAATCCTGCCCCAGGTCCTCACCGAGCAGCTGATTCTGTCGGAGTTGTCGTCAATCCAGCAAGCCAAGCGTTAGGAGGCACTCATGTCGAAGCTGAATGTTCCGCGTCGTTCCGTGATGATCGGTGGCGCCGCGCTCGCGCTGTCCCCCGCCGCCGCCTTCGCCTCTTCCAGTCCCGACATCGGCAAGCCCGCGCCGCAATTCAGCGCCGTCGACAGCAACGGCAAGACCTGGTCGCTGGCCGACCTCAAGGGGAAGGTCGTCGTTCTGGAAACCACGAATCACGACTGCCCCTACGTGCGCAAGCACTACACGTCGAACAACATGCAGGACCAGCAACGCGAGGCCGCCGCCAAAGGCGTGGTCTGGCTGACCGTCGCCTCGTCCGCGACCGGCGAGCAGGGGCATGTCACCGCGCAGCAGGCCAACGACCTGACCAAGAGCCGCAACGCAGCCCCCGCTGCCGTCCTGCTCGATCCGCAGAGCAAGGTCGCGCGCGCCTACGGCGCAACGGTGACGCCGCACATGTACATCATCGATGCCAACGGCATCCTGGTCTACAAGGGCGGCATCGATTCGATCCCGTCGTCGAACGTTTCCGACATCCCCAAGGCGACCCAGTATGTCCGCGTGGGACTGGATCAGGTCCTGGCCGGCAAGCCGGTGGCCGATTCCTCGACCCGCGCCTATGGCTGCACGCTGAAGTATCCGAAGACCTCGACCTGACGGACCGGCCATGCCGCACGACGGCTGGCATCCGCACGACGAGTCTCACGACCATCACCACCGTCATCACGGCCCGCCGACCCGGCGGACCGTGATCGCGGCGGCCGCTCTGCTGCCGTTCGGGGTGGCCACCGCCCAGACGGTCGATGCCGCCCAGCGCGTCGCCGACGCGGCCCACCGCTTCCTGCTGTCCCTCGACGAGGGTCAGCGCCGCAAGGCGATGATCGCCTTCGACTCGGGCAGCCGCCTCGACTGGCATTACATTCCGCGCAGCCGCCCGGGCCTCGCTCTGGGGGAAATGCGCGCCGACCAGGCCGAGGCCGCCCGCGCCCTCTTCGCTTCGGTGCTCAACCAACGCGGCCTCGAGCTTCTGGAGGGCGTCCGCCTGCTCGAAGGCGTCCTGCGCGAGCAGCAGGGCAGTTTCCGCGATCCCGATCGCTACTACGTCTCGGTGTTCGGCACGCCCGGCCGATTCCCCTGGGGCTGGCGCTTCGAGGGCCATCATCTGTCGCTCAACGTGGCGCTGCCGGCGCCAGGCCATGTCTCAGTGACGCCGTTCTTCACCGGCGCGCATCCCGCCACGGTGCGCGACGGCCCCCATCGCGGGTTTCGCCTGCTCGGCGCTTCCGAAGACCTCGCGCGGCAGATCATGGCCAGCCTCAACGACCCGCAGCGCCGCGCGGCGATCATCGCCGACCGCTCGTTCGGCGAGATCGTGGCGAGCCCGCAACGGGAACGCGATCTCGGGGCGCCGCGGGGGCTGATTCTCGGCGACATGTCGGGCGCCCAGCGCACACTGGTCGAGGCGCTCATGGATCGCTTCCTGGGTACGCTGGCCGCCGATCTGCTCGCTCAGCAGAAGCGGCGCGTTCTGGAGCAGGGGCTCGCGACCTTCCGCTTCGCCTGGGCCGGATCACTGAACCCGGGCGAGGCCCATTACTTCCGGATCCACGGCTCCGCCACGCTGATCGAGCACGACAATACGCAGAGCGGCGCCAACCACATCCACGCGGTCTGGCGCGACCTCGGGGCCGATTTCGGCGGCGATGCCCTGGCCGATCACTATCGTCAGCGGCAGCACCGCTGAGCCGCTCAGCCTGGGCGTACGAGCCGGTGAATGAAGCCCAGCTTCTCGATCACGGGCGCCGAAAGCACGAAGGGATAGAGATCGGCCTGTCCCATGGCACGGTTGAGGCTGTTCAGCGCGAGCGAAAGCGGCATCCAGGCGTCGATCAGCTGGCCGATCTCGGCCGCACGATAGGGATCGAAGTCCACGCTCGCATCGAGCTCGTCGCCCTTCGCCAGGCGCGGCTGCACCGACAGCCCGAAGGCGCGCGCGATCTCCAGAGTGTCGACGATGTGCAGGTAGTGCGCCCAGGTCTCGGCGAAATCCTCCCATGGGTGGGAGCTGGCGTAGTGGCTCACGAAATTCGCCTGCCAGTCGGGCGGCGCCCCGTTGGCATAATGGGCCTGCAGCGCCTGCCCGTAGTCCAGGCTGTCGTCGCCGAAAAGCTGCCGGCAGGCCTCCAGTTGGCCGCCGTCACGCACCAGCCGGTCCCAATAATAGTGGCCGATCTCATGCCTGAAATGGCCAAGCAACGTCCTGTAGGGCTCGTGCATGGCGACGCGGTTCTTCTCACGCACCGGGTCGTCGGCCTCGGCCAACGCGATCGTGATGAGGCCATTGTCATGACCCGTCATGACGCGCGGGGCACCTGGCTGGGGCAGCTCGGCCAGGAAGTCGAAGGCGAGCCCGTTTTCCGGCGATTCCGCCTTGGTCGGGAGCGGCAGCTTCAGCCGTAGCAGCGAATAGAACAGGCGATGCTTTGCGATCTCGATCTTCTGCCAGTGTGACAGGTTGTCGGCGACGGTGAGGTCAGGGATCGTTCTGTTGTGCCGGCAGGAGAGACAAAGCGTTTCCGGGGACGACGCTTCGACCAGCCAGTTGCAGGCGGCATGCTGGGCATTCGTGCAGAAACGGTAGAGCACGTCGGGCGAGGCAAGCGCGCGCCACAACTCACCCTCCGGCTCCAGCGCCGAGACGGTCGCGACTTCGGGAACGTATCCGAGCTTGTGTCCGCATTTCACGCAGGCATCGTTCTCGAAATACAGGATCTGCTGGCAGGCTTGGCATTTGAAGAGTTTCATCGCGCCCGTAACGCAGAGCCCGTCCCGATGTTGCCCCGTCGTCACGCCGCATCCTTCAGGGGGCAGGAATATCGTCGAGGAACTTTATCCCCTTACCGGCCGTTCATGAGGCCTTACAGGGGAGATGCGCATGAGCGCCCGGAGTGGAACCGAGAACGCGACATCGGCCGACGAGCCCGTCGAAGCGCCAACCGTCTTCGCGCATGGCGGTCGGGTCCTCCCCTCCGTCACCGTCGACACCTACAACGAGGAACTGCGCGACGACGAGGGTTTCGTGGGTGACCGCGCCAGCCGGCGCGCGTTCCAGGCCATCCTCGCCGACTGGCGCGACCGGTTGAAGAAACGTGGCGAGGACCCGTTCGGCGATGCGCCCATGGAAGAGATATCGAAGTCCAAGCTCGACAAAATGCTGAACGCCGGCGACCCGGTCTCCGCCGGCCTCATCCACACGGTGGTCGAGGAGTTCGCAGGCGAGCTGGCGACGGTGGTGCGCCGCTTCCTGCGCCTCGGCTCGTGGAAGGACACGGAACGCATCGTCATCGGCGGCGGCATGATCGGCAGCCGGATCGGCGAACTCGCCATGGGGCGCGCGAAGATCATGCTGGCCGCCGAGGGCGTGAACATCGAACTTCATGCGATCGAGAACGATCCCGACGAAGCGGGGCTGATCGGCGCCGTACATCTGGCACCGAGCTGGGTCATGGCGGGACACGATGCGATCCTGGCCGTCGACATAGGCGGCACCAACGTCAGGGTCGGCGTGGTGGAGTTGAACACCGGCAAGCGCGGCGAGGTCGAGGAGGCCGACGTGTGGAAGCGGCAGGTCTGGCGTCACGCCGACGACGAACCCGACCGAGACGAGGCCATCGAGAAGATCGCCGCCATGCTCAACAAGCTGATCGACCGGGCCAAGCAGGAGAAGATCAAGCTGGCGCCGTTCATGGGCATCGGCTGTCCCGGCCTGATCGACGAACACGGCTTCATCCTGAAGGGCGGCCAGAACCTGCCCGGCAACTGGGAGGGCAAGTCGTTCAACCTCGCCGCCGCCCTCTCCGCCCATCTTCCCAAGATCGACGGACACGAAATCTTCATCCAGATCCACAACGACGCCGTCGTTCAGGGCCTGAGCGAGGTCCCGAACATGAAGGATGTCGAACACTGGGGTGTCATGACCATCGGTACCGGCCTCGGCAACGCCCGGTTCACCAATCGCGAGTAACGCGGCGGACTATCCCATCTGATAGCCGGGCGTCGACTTCGAGATCGCGATCTCCTCTGCGTCCATGTCGTCGATGATGCCCTCGAACAGCGGCGTCGTGAGATAGCGTTCGCCGGTGTCGGGCAGCATGCAGAGGATCACTGAACCAGGAGCGGCCTTGGCCGCAACCTGGAGCGCGATGGCGAAGGTCGAACCGCCGGAGATACCGGTGAAGATGCCTTCCTTCTGTGCCAGGGCCTTGGCGCACTTGATGCCTTCGGCGCCGGCAACCGGCAGCAGCTCGTCGTAGTACTTCTTGTCGATCGTTTCCTGCAGCACGAGCGGGATGAAGTCCGGCGTCCAGCCCTGGATCGGATGTGGTTCGAAGGCGGGATGGCTGACCGAGGGCGAACCGTCGGCCGCCCGCTCCTGTGCCTTGCCGCTGCCAACGAGCTGGGCGTTTGCGGGTTCGGTCAGGATGATCTTGGTTTCCGGCCGTTCCTTGCGCAGCACCCGCGCCACGCCGGTCACCGTGCCGCCGGTCCCGTAGCCGCTCACGAAATAGTCGAGCTTGCCGCCTGCGAAGTCGGCCAGGATCTCGCGCGCCGTCGTCGCCTCGTGGATTTCGGCATTGGCATCTGTCTCGAACTGATGGGCGAGGAACCAGCCATTGGCCTTCGCGAGCTCGACCGCCTTCTGGTACATGCCGAACCCCTTCTGGGCGCGCGGGGTCAGCACCACCTTGGCCCCCAGCATGCGCATCAGCTTGCGCCGCTCGATCGAGAAACTGTCCGCCATGGTGACGACCAGCGGATAGCCCTTCTGGGCGCAGACCATGGCCAGACCGATGCCGGTATTGCCGCTGGTCGCTTCGACCACGGTCTGCCCCGGCTTCAGCGTACCGTTGCGCTCGGCCGCTTCGATGATGTTGACGGCAAGACGGTCCTTCACGGAACCGCCGGGATTGAAGGCCTCGGCCTTGACGTAGATCGTGACGCCCTTGGGTGCCAGGGCGTTGATGCGGATGCAGGGCGTGTCGCCGATCGTGTCGAGCACGTTGTCGTAAAGCCGTCCGCGTCCCGCCGTCGTCCGGATCTTGGCGCCCATTTCAGTCTCCCTATGCGTGAGCCCGAATTCTACGCCGCTTCGGCAGGAACGCGAAACCGCAGTAGAGTGACCCGGATCGAGGGAGAGCAAGGCATGAGACGCCGGAGATTGTTGACGATCACAGGGGCAGCCGCGCTCATGGCGATGGCCGGGCCGGGCTTCGCACAGGCCGACGGCCTGCCATCCTGGAACGACGGGCCGGTGAAGCGGTCGATCCTCGATTTCATTGCGCGCACGACGACCGAGGGCGGGCCGGACTGGGTGCCGGTACCCGAGCGCATCGCCTGTTTCGACAATGACGGCACCTTGTGGACGGAGCAGCCGGTCTATTTCCAGGTGGCTTTCGCCGTCGACCGCATAAGGGCACTCGCCGTTCAACATCCGGAATGGCGCACGCAGGAGCCTTTCCGATCGGTGCTGGCCGATGACCGCGCCGCCCTGGCGGCGCTGGGCCTCAAGGCCATCATGGAAGTGATCGAGGCCGCGCATGCCGGCATGACGACGGAGGAGTTTACCCGCACGGTCGTCGACTGGCTCGGGAGCGCGCGCCATCCGCGCTTCGACCGACCGTACACGGACCTCGTCTACCAGCCGATGATCGAGTTGCTGGACCTGCTGCGCGCCCGTCAGTTCAAGACCTTCATCGTGTCTGGTGGCGGCATCGAGTTCATGCGCCCCTGGACGGAGCGCATCTACGGCATTCCACCCGAGCAGGTCGTCGGCACGTCCAGCGTCACGAAGTTCGAACTGAGGCCTGACGGCACGCCCGTCCTGATGAAGGAGGCGAAGGTCGAATTCATCGACGATGGACCGGGAAAGCCTGTGGGCATCAACCGCTTCATCGGCCGGCGCCCGGTCCTGGCCTTCGGCAACTCAGACGGTGACCAGCAGATGCTCGAATGGACCGCGGCCGGCCGCGGCGCACGTTTCATGGGTCTCGTACATCACACCGACGCCGTCCGCGAATACGCCTACGATCGTCCCTCGCCGGTGGGCCAGCTCGACAAGGCCTGGGACGAGGCTCTGCGCCGCCATTGGACGATCGTCGACATGAAGAACGACTGGAAGGTCATCTATCCGTTCGAGCTGCGTTGACGTCTGCGTGGCCAGCTACAGATCGAAATCAACGAAGACCGGCCAATGGTCGGAGGCGACGATGCCATAGCCGATCCACGCCTTCTTCACCCGCGGCGCCAGGTCGTGCGTGACGAAGACATGGTCGATGCGGCCCTCGCGCGGAAAGGACTCCACTTCCTCTTCGCTGTTGCCGGCGGCGATCCAGGCATCGGCCAGGTGCATCGTCGTGCCGAGACGGCCGTAGTAGCTCGTCTCGCCGCAGACCAGCGGATACTCGGGATGATCCGGCGTGAAGTTGAAGTCGCCGGCAAGAATGGCGGACCGCGATACGTCGGGCCGGCGCTCCTGGAACATGAAGGTCGAGCCGGCGGCGCTGTCCCAGGTCGCGCCGATGCGCTCGGCATTCAGCACCGTGTCCATCAGGGCGCGGACCTGCGGCAGCCGCTGCTGCGGGCCGACATGGCTGAGATGCACGCTGTAGACGCGCAGAGGTCCTGCCGGTGTCGCGACCGACGCCTCGACGAAGCCGCGCTGCAGGTCGAAGCGATCGACGAGCGCCGTCTTGGGCAGGAGATGACCGCGCGCCCAGACGATCGGCCAGCGCGAGATCACGGCGTTGCCGAAGCTGCGACGGCGATTGACGATCCGCCCATCGGCACCCACCTCGCTGGCGTCGGACTCCATGGCGCCGTGGTACCAGTGATAGCGGTTGAGCCTGGAGGCAATCTCGACAGTCTGATCGGCGAAGCCGTTCTGCGGCCAGCCGGAAACGGCTTCCTGCAAACAGACGATGTCGGCCTCGGCCACCGTGTCGGCGATACGGGCCACGTCGTAACGGCCATCCGAGCCGACGCCATAGTGAATGTTGTAAGTGCAGAAGAGCATCGAACTACCTAACCATTTGATTCTCTCAATGTAAGCTCTACCCCGGCTGGATTCTCGTCCTTCTGGTCAGCCAGAGCTGCCCGCCCCGGCCCAAGGCAGCTCCGATCACGGCTCTAGACGATTTGCGAGAAACCCCTGATAACGCGGCCGCTGCAGCTTCAATGAAAACAAGAGGAAACCCAGTGAAGAAGTTTGTCCTTCCGAGACGTCGTGCGTTGATCCTGTCGGGTGGCGCGCTCGCCGCGCCGATGATCGCCTCGGGCGTTGCCCGCGCCTCCGACAAGTGGCCGAACAAGCCAGTGAAGTACATCAATCTGTTCCCGGCAGGCGGGCCTACCGACGTGCTGTCGCGCATCGTGTGCCAGAAGCTGACCGAGCTGACCGGGCAGCAGTTCGTCGTCGAGAACCGCGGCGGCTCGGGCGGCAATGTCGGGGCCGAGGCGATCAAGAACTCGGCTTCCGACGGCTACACGATCGGCCTGATGAGCGTCAGCTCGCATGCCATCGCGCCGTCGCTTTACAAGAAGTTGCCCTTCAATGCCGACAAGGACTTCACGCCGGTCACGATGCTGTGGTCGCTGCCGAACCTCCTGATCGTGCGCAAGACGCTTGGCCCGAAGACGATGCCGGAGCTGATCGCCCTGGCCAAGGAAAAGCCTGGCAAGGTGTCATACGCGTCCTCCGGCTCGGGCACGACCGTGCACCTGTCCGGCGCTCTGTTCGCCTCGATGGCCAAGATCGACATCCTGCATGTGCCCTACCGGGGCAGCGCGCCGGCGGTCCAGGACCTGCTGGCCGACCAGGTCGACATGATCTTCGACAACATACCGGGATCGCTGGCCCAGATGGGCGGTGGCAAGGTCTACGGCCTCGCAGTCACCAGCCTCGAG
This sequence comes from uncultured Reyranella sp., assembly GCA_964588065.1. Classification (GTDB taxonomy): domain Bacteria; phylum Pseudomonadota; class Alphaproteobacteria; order Reyranellales; family Reyranellaceae; genus Reyranella. The sequence continues at coordinate 3,594 of CAZPOS010000171.1, read as the reverse complement.
CGCAGCCCGATGGCGCCCGAAGTGCCGGCGATGACGGAGTTTCTGCCGGGCTTCGACATCAATTCCTGGGGCGGGATCTGTGGGCCCGCCGGCTTGCCGCAGCCGATGGTCGAGAGGCTGAATGCGCTCGCCAAAGAAGCGCTGGAAAGCCCCGATGTGAAAGCCGCGTACCTGAAGAACGGTGCGACGCCGCTTTGGAAGAGTGTGGCCGACACGGTGGCCTACCGCCGCTCCGAAGAAGCCCGTTTCGCGCCGATCGTGAAGGCGTCCGGCGCCAGCGTCGACTGACCGCGCCTCAAGTCTCCCACCCGCGGTCTTGCGCCGCGGGTGGGCGGATTGAGGCCCAGCCAATGGAAAAGCGACTGAAATCCTGTAAGCGGCCTTTCATCAGCCGTACGGGTTGCGCAGCGTGCCGATGCCCTCGATGACGATCTCGACCACGGTGCCGGGTTTCATCGGCAGCACGCCGAGCGACGTGCCGCAGGCGATGATATCACCCGGGACGAGCGTCATGTCCTGCGAGAGGCGGCTGACCAGCTCGGCCGGCGGGAAGATCATGTCGTCGACCCGATAGTTCTGGCGCTCGCGGCCGTTGACCAGGGTGCGCACGGTGAGCGACGCCGGATCGAGGCCGGTGGCGACCACCGGTCCGAACACGCCGAACCCGTCGAAATTCTTGGCGCGCGTCCATTGCGCGAAGGACGGGTCGCGCTGCAGCAGTTCCATCGCCGTGACGTCGTTCACGCAGGTGTAGCCGAGGATACAGTTCGCGGCCTCTTCGACCGACACCCCGGAGCAGGTCCGGCCGATGACGATGCCCAGCTCGCCCTCGTAGGCGACGCGGCCGTCATAGGATTTCGGTACCGGGATCGCCTGACCGTGGGCGGCGAAACTGTTCGGCGCCTTGAGGAAGGTGAGCGGCTCCGCCGGGATCGCCCAGCCGTTCTTCTCGGCGGCGGCGCGGAAGTTGTTCCACAATGCCACTATCTTGGTCGGCTCGGTGGGCGTCAGCCAGCGCGCGTCGGCGGCCGACACCTCCTCGCCCGTTGCCGAACCGGGATCGAAGATCGTGCCTTCGTGCAGGCGAATCCGGTCGCCTTCCAGAACGCCGACGCGCGGGCGCCCGGCATGTTCGATACGGGCCAGCAGCGTCATGACGCGTCGGGAATGCGCTTGCCGGTCTGCGAATCGAACAGGTGCAGGTGGCCGGGATCGGCCTTGAAGCGCCGCTTCTCGCCGGGCTGCGCCAACACATGGCCACCCTGTCGCACCGTCACCAACTCGCGCGCCTCGCCGAAGCGGCCGTGCAGCAGCGTGTCGGCCCCCAGCGGCTCGGCCAGCTCGATCTCGAACTCCAGCGGACCGTCGGCCGCCGGATGCAGATGCTCAGGCCGGATGCCGACCGCGACCGGTGTTCCCGCCGCGGCCGTGGTCGCGAGGCCGATCGGCAGCACGACGCGCATCGCGCCGGTGCCGGCCAGCTCGATCGAGCGGCTGCCCTCGACCACCTTGCCCGCGAGGAAGTTCATGGCCGGCGAGCCGATGAAGCCCGCGACGAAGACCGAAGCCGGTCGTTCGTAGACGTCCATCGGCGTGCCGATCTGGTCGGCGACGCCTGCGTTCATGACGATCAACCGGTCGGCCAGCGTCATCGCCTCGACCTGGTCATGCGTGACGTATATCGAGGTGACGTCGAGTTCGCGCTGCAGGCGCTTGATCTCGAGCCGCATCTGCACGCGCAGCTTGGCGTCGAGATTGGACAGCGGCTCGTCGAACAGGAACACGGCCGGCTCGCGCACGATGGCGCGGCCCATCGCTACCCGCTGGCGCTGGCCGCCCGAAAGCTGGCGCGGCTTGCGCTGCAGGAACGTACCCAGTTCCAGGATCTTGGCCGCCTTCTGCACCCTTTGGTCGATCTCGGCCTTGGACAGGCCACGGATCTTGAGGCCATAGGCCATGTTTTCGTAGACGCTGAAATGCGGATAGAGCGCGTAGTTCTGGAACACCATCGCGATGTCGCGATCCTTGGGCTCCAGCTCGTTGACCACGCGGTCGCCGATCGCGATCGTGCCGCCGGTGATGCGCTCCAGGCCGGCTACCATGCGCAGCAGGGTGGACTTGCCACAGCCCGAGGGGCCGACGATGACGACGAATTCGCCGTCGGCGATCTCGACGTCGACGCCGTGGATGACCTCGAGCTTGTCGTAGCTCTTCCTGACACCGCGCAGATGGACTTGCGCCATGGCCTACTTCTCCGTCTCGACAAGGCCGCGCACGAACTGGCGCTGCATGAACACGACCACCAGGACCGGCGGCAGCATGGCGAGCATCGCCATGGCCATCAGCAGGTTCCAGCTCGGCACCGAATCGACCACGTTGGCCTGGCGCGAGACCGTCATGACGACGGTGTAATAGCTTTCCTTGGTCGTGATCAGCAGCGGCCAGAGATACTGGTTCCAGCCGTAGATGAACTGGATCACGAAAAGCGCCGCGATCGAGGTCCGGCTCATCGGCAGCAGAATGTCCCAGAAGAACCGCATCGGCGAGGCGCCGTCGACCCGCGCGGCCTCGGTGAGTTCGTCGGGAACGCTGAGGAAGAACTGGCGGAACAGGAAGGTCGCGGTCGCCGAGGCGATCAGCGGGATGATCAGACCCGCATAGGAATCGAGCATGCCGAGCGAGGCCACGACCCCGTAGGTCGGTACGATGCGGACCTCGACCGGCAGCATGAGCGTCACGAAGATCGCCCAGAAGAAATACATGCGACCGGGGAAGCGGAAGTAGACGATGGCGAAGGCCGAGATGATCGAGATGGCGATCTTCCCAATGGCCACGCCCAGCGCCATGATCATGCTGTTGGTGAGCGTCATCATGACCGGCGTGCTGCCGACCCTGCCATACCCTTCGGTCAGCACTTTCGTGTAGTTCTCGATCAGATGCGCGCCGGGCAAGACAGGAATGGGCGACTGCAGCATGGTCTGCTGGTCGTGCGTCGAGGCAACGAACGTCATCCACACCGGGAAGGCGATGATGACCACGCCGAGCAACACGACGAAGTGGCTCAGCAACGTCAGGAAGGGCCGGTTCTCGACCATCAGTAATGCACCCGGCGCTCGATGAAACGGAACTGCACGAAGGTGAGCGCGATCACCACGACCATCAGGATGACCGATTGCGCCGAGGAGCCGCCGAGATCCTGCCCGCGGAAGCCGTCGTTGAAGACCTTGAACACCAGGATTTCCGTGGACTTGCCCGGTCCGCCCTTGGTCAGCGCATCGACCACGCCGAAGGTACCGAAGAAGGCATAGATGATGTTGACGACGAGCAGGAAGAAGCCGACGGGCGAGAGCAGCGGGAAGATGATGTCCCAGAACCGCCGGCCGGGGCCCGCGCCATCGATCGCCGCCGCCTCGATCAGCGACTTCGGGATCGATTGCAGGCCGGCCAGGAAAAACAGGAAATTGTAGCTGAGCTGGTTCCACACCGCGGCGATGACCACCAGAAACAGCGCCTGGTTTCCGTTGATCACGTAATTGAACTCGATGCCGATGCCCTGGAGCATCCAGGCGATGATGCCGACCGAGGGATTGAACA
>CAZPOS010000170.1:0-12467 GCA_964588065.1 uncultured Reyranella sp. | reverse complement strand
TTGGCTCCGTGACGCTCACGGTCGAGCCAGCGAAGGGTGGCGACGCCGAGACGCTCGAAGCCGACGTCGTGCTGGTTTCGATCGGTCGTCGGCCTTTCGTGCAGGGGCTCGGCCTCGACAAGGTCGGCGTGAAGATGACCGACCGCGGCCGCATCGCCGTTGACGGCCATTTCCAGACCTCGGTGCCCGGCATCTACGCGATCGGCGACGTGATCGACGGGCCGATGCTCGCGCACAAGGCGAGCGAGGACGGTGTCGCCTGCGTCGAGACGCTGGCGGGCCAGAAGGGTCACGTGAACTGGGACCTCGTCCCCTCGATCATCTACACCCAGCCCGAGGTGGCCTGGGTCGGCAAGACCGAGGAACAACTGAAGGCTGCCGGCGTTGCCTACAAGGTTGGCAAGTATCCGTTTACCGCCGACCCGCGCAGCCGTGCGAACGGCGCCACGGAGGGCTTCGTGAAGGTTCTGGCCGACAAGGCGAGCGACAAGGTGCTGGGCGTCCACATCTTCGGTGCCGAGGCCGGCACGATGATCGCCGAGGCCGCGATGGCCATGGAGTTCTCTGCGTCGGCCGAGGATATCGGCCGCGTCTGTCACGCACACCCCACGGTCAACGAGGCGCTGAAGGAAGCGGCGCTTGCGGCGTGGGACAAGCCCATCCACCTGTAGTCCGTCCATGCGCCAGACCCTGATGGCGCTCGCGATCGCCGCCTGCCTCGTGATGTCGGTGGTGGGCGGCTTCATCCCGATCCTGCAGGGATGGATCTTCTTCGTGCTGGCCCTCTACCTTCTGGCCACCGAGTTCGAGACCGGCCGCCGCTGGGTCACCTCGGCGCGTCGCCGCTGGCCCAAGCTCGACGAATGGATCGTGAAGGCGCGCGACCACAAATGGGCGCCGCGTCACCTCAAGAAGTTCGAGGATCACACAGACCCGTCGAAGTAGCCGTCAACTCTTCCCTTCGAAGCCGCGATAGACCGCCTCGGCGATCGGCAGCAGCTCGTCGCGCGTGGCCGTCGCGGTGACCGCGAAGCCGAAGCCCTGGTCGATCCAGGCGAAGGTGGCGGCATCGCCTTCCCGTTGGAAGCGGAAGGCCGTCTCCGTGCCCTCGGCCGCCCGCACATAGATCGTGAGCCGGCGGCCGCTTGCATCGTCGTACATCAGCTGGGCGGCGGCGCCGCTGCCGCCGGGCAGCAGGCGCCCACCCATCAGCCTGTAGCCGAAGGGCGACAGGTCGGGCGCGGCCAGCTTTCGGCCGAGGCGCTTGGAGAGCCATTGCAGCAGGTGGGCTTCCTGCTGCACGCCGACTTCGACCGGATGCGCAACCTCGACGACGAAGGTGCGATAGGCCGCCTGCGCGCCCTGGGCGACGCTGACGGTGGGCGCGGGCGGCAGAGCCACGGGCACGACCCGGTTGGCGAACCAGCCGGCCGTCACGCCCGCTGCGAACAGCGCGATCGCGGCTGCGATGCGGGGCCATGCGTTCATCCACGAAGTGCGCCGTGCGGCGCGCAGATGGGCGATCCGCAGCCGGGCCGGAATCGGCTCGGCGAACTTGGCCTCGAGGCGGCTGCGCAGGATCGCGCGCTGTCGCCGCTCCAGCGCGATGCGCTCGGCGAGCTCGGGATGGCTGGCCAGATGCGCCTCGACGGCCGCGCGACGCTCGCCGTCGAGCCGTTCGTCGACGAAGGCCTGCAACTCGTCCTCGCCGATCGGCAAAGCCTTTCCCGTCATTTCACTCTCCGCAGGAGCGTCGTGCGCCCCGTCTCCAGCAGCGCGCGCAGCCGCTGGCGGCCGCGCGACAGGCGCGACATCACCGTGCCCGTGGGCACGCCCATGATTTTCGCCGCCTCGTCGTAGGAAACATCCTCGACACCGACCAGCAGCAGCAGCGACTTCTGCTCCTCCGGCAGCTGGTCGAGCGTCGCCAGTATGTCCTGCACCTCGATGCCGCTTTCCTGCTGCGCGGCGCTCGAGGGCGTCGTCGCTTCGTCGAGTTCGACATGGGCGCCACGCCGCTGTCCCTGGCGCAAGGCCGAGACATGCAGGTTGCGCTGGATGGTGAAGAGCCAGGCCCGGAGATCGCCGTCGCTCCGGCGCAGTGACCAGCGCGACAGCGCGCGTTCCAAAGTGTCCTGTACCAGATCGTCGGCCGCATCGTGATCGCGCAGCAGCGCATAGGCGTAGCGCCGCAACGCCGGGATCAGCGGTTCGAGCAGGAGTTCCGCGTCGGCCATCGCATCACTCTACAGCAGGACGGCGCCGGCGGGACCGCGACCGGCGCCCGTCCGGCATCGTTACTTTGCGACGTGCCAGGCGCCGTTGAGGAAGCCGTCGCCGGTCTTGTCGCCGGCCTTGGTGTCCTTGGCGAAGGCGTAGAGTGGCTTGCCCTTGTAGGCCCACTGCTTCAGCCCGTCGTCGCGGGTGATGATGGTCCAGTCGCCGGTGGCCTTGGCGCCGTCGGCGACGAGGGCCGGGGGCCAGTTGGTGGCGCACGGGCCGTTGCACACCGACTTGCCCGGCGTGGTGTCCTTGTCGAACGTGTAGAGCGTCATGCCGCTCGCCGTGACGAGCATCCCGTCCTTCATCGCAGGCGGCGTTGCCGAGGCGGGCTCGGCGGCGAAAGCGGTGCCGGCGGCGAGGAGCGCCAGGGCGGCGGTGGCGGCGAGGATAGACTTCAGCATTCTCTGACTCCCATGCAGCTGTTGGTCTGCGGAGGAGAGACGCCGGTGGCGGGCCGATTATTCCGCGCGAGAGCGAAAATCTTCGCGGTGCGTAGAGCCGCTCCCAGCATCGGATGCACAGGAGGTGCAATCGCGGCGCAGGCTCTCTAGAATGATGGCGTTCCCTAAACAGCCGACGGACCTCGAACGTGCATCACGAAGCAGCGTTGATCTCCACCATTGCGATCGGCTTCGTGCTGGCCTTCGGCTTCGGCTACATCGCGGACCGCCTCAGACTGCCGCCGCTCGTCGGCTATCTCGTCGCCGGAATCCTGATCGGGCCCTATACGCCGGGCTTCGTGGCGGATGCCGGGCTCTCGGCACAGCTCGCAGAGGTGGGCGTCATCCTGCTGATGTTCGGCGTGGGCCTGCACTTCTCGGCGTCCGATCTTCTCGCCGTGAAGGGCATCGCCATACCGGGTGCCATCGGGCAGGTCGTGCTGGCGACACTGCTCGGCATCGGCATGTGCTCGCTGTGGGGCTGGAGCTTCGGCACTGGCCTCGTGGTCGGTCTCAGCCTGTCGGTCGCCAGCACGGTCGTGCTCCTGAAGGCGCTGGAAGAGCGCAACATGGTCGACAGTCCCAACGGACGGGTCGCGGTGGGCTGGCTGATCGTCGAGGATCTGGCGATGGTGCTCGCGCTGGTGCTGCTGCCGGCCTTCGCGGAGGTGCTGGGGGGCAAGCCGATCCAGGGGCATGCGGCGTCGGACATGCCGATCGCGCTGGAACTGGTCATCACCCTCTCCAAGGTCGCAGCCTTCGCCGCCATCGCCATCCTGATCGGGCCGAAGGTGGTGCCGTGGATGCTGGCCCGCGTCGCGCGCACCGGCTCGCGCGAGTTGTTCACGCTCTCGGTCCTCGCGGTGGCGCTGGGCATCGCCTACGGCTCGGCCCACATCTTCGGCGTGTCGTTTGCGCTGGGCGCCTTCTTCGCGGGCGTGGTGCTGAGCGAATCCTCGTTCAGCCACAAGGCGGCCGCCGATTCGCTGCCGTTGCAGGACGCTTTTTCGGTCCTGTTCTTCGTCTCGGTCGGCATGCTGTTCGATCCGACGATCCTCTACCGCTCGCCCGGCGCCGTGCTCTCGGTGCTGGCGCTGATCATCTTCGGCAAGTCGCTGATCGCCTTCGCCATCATCATGCTGCTGCGCTATCCGATCGGCACCGGCCTGGTCGTGTCCGCGAGCCTGGCGCAGATCGGCGAATTCTCCTTCATCCTGATCGCGCTCGGCATCTCGGCCGGTCTGGTGCCGAACGAAGCCCGGGATCTCGTGGTCGGCGGGGCGCTGTTCTCGATCATGCTCAACCCGCTGGTCTTTCATGCCGCCGGGCTGCTCCAGAAGCGCATCGCCCGGCCGGCCGGCACCTCCTTCTACGGCCAGCGCCACTACGAGGCGCTGGGCCGCCAGCTCGCCATCATCAAGGCCCGGCAGGAAGAGCGCTCCAAGGCAGAGGACCTCAAGCTCAACAGCCTGCTGGAGCTGTTTCCCATGCTCCAATTGGTGGATCGGCAGGACCAGGAATCGCTGTTGCTGATGTTCCGCCCCAAATCGGCCTCGCCGGGCGACCGCGTCATCCGCACCGGCGACCGCGCCGACGGCATGTACTTCATCTCGTCGGGCGCGGTCGAAGTCCATGTCGCGGACCGCGTCATCCGCCTCGAGCCGGGCGCCTATTTCGGCGAGATGGCGCTGCTGACCGGCGAGCGGCGCACCGCCGACGTGATTGCGGTCGACTTCTGCCAGTTCCTCGTGCTCGACCGGCGCGACTTCAACCAGTTCATGGCGCGCCATCCCGGCGTTCGGGCCGCGGTCGCCAGCATCGCCGAGGAGCGGCAGGCCATGAACCTCGCGCCGCCGAAGGCCGATCGCGGAGACGAACCCGACGCAGCCGGCGAGGGCCGCACCTGAAGCGTGCGGTCAGCCGTTGCCGGTGACGCGGATCACGAGGTCGACCAGCCAGCCGACCGGCTCGCTCAGCAGCCAACCGATCACGTTCAGGTCGACGCCCAGCTGATTGCCGATCATCGGCAGGATGAAGATCAGGCCCAGCAGGATCGGCATGCCGTAGGGTTCGAGTCGGGCGAGCGGCTGCGCGAGGCTGTCGGGCAGCAGCCCGACGGCGACGCGCCCGCCGTCGAGCGGCGGCAAGGGCACCATGTTGAACACGGCGAGCAGCACGTTGATCAGGATGGCGTTCTCGATGTTGCGGATCGTCCAGACCGCGGCGTCCGCCGGCAGCAGGACTGCGACATGCGCCAGCAGACCCGCCGCCAGCGCCATCGCCACGTTGGTGGCCGGTCCGGCGGCGGCGACCCACACCATGTCGCGCTTGGGATTGTTCAGCGCCCGGAAGTTCACCGGCACCGGCTTGGCATAGCCGAACAGGAACGGCGCGCGCAGGAAGATCAGCAGGCCCGGCAGCAGGATCGTGCCCACCGGGTCGATGTGCTTGAAGGGGTTGAGGGTGACGCGGCCCAGCTGCCAGGCCGTGCGGTCGCCGAAGCGCAGGGCGACGAAGCCGTGTGCGGCCTCGTGCAGCGTGATGGCGAGCAAGGCGGGGATCACCCAGGTGGAGATGGTGTAGATCGTTTCGTTCAAGGGCAATCCGCCTGTTGTGTCCGCTCTTGCTTGGTTTACGGTCCGGCCATGTTCGCCAGACTGATCGTCCTGCTCACTCTGCTTTGCGCAACGCCCGCTTTGGCCCAGCAGAACGTCCGCGTTCCCGTAGAGCAAGGGGGGCGCACGGTCCAGCTATCGGCGCAGCTGTTCCGGCCGGCCAAGGCGACGGCGGCGGTGCCGGCCGTCGCGCTGTTCCATGGCTGCGGCGGGCCGGGGCAGAATACGGCCCGCATGGCCGGGCTGCTCGCATCTTGGGGCTATGCGGCGCTGGTGGTCGACAGTTTCTCGGCGCGTGGCCTCAAGGATGTCTGCGGGCGCAACTGGCCGACCCAGGGCGCGGCCGAGGCGCGGGCCGGCGACATCGATGCGTCGCTCGCTTGGCTTGCGAAGCAGCCGGGCATCGATCCGCAGCGGCTGGCCTACATGGGCTATTCCTACGGCGGCGGCGTGGCGCTGCTGCGCGCGCTGTCGGGCAAGCCCGAAGATCGGACGCCTCCCGTGGCGCGGGCCGTCGTGCTGGTCTATCCCGACTGCGCGCTGGCCGATGCGCTGGGGCCGCGCCTCGCGGTGCGCCAGCCCACCTTCTTCGCCATGGGCGCGCTCGACGACTGGACGCCGGTCTCGCAGTGCCGGGCGGTGCTGGAGAGGGTCATGCGCGGTCGGGAGCTGGCCGAAACAAAAGTTTACGAAAACGCTCATCACAGCTTCGATGCACTGGGCCTGCCGGTGCGCTATCTCGACGGCGTAGGCAACCGCAGCAAGCCCGGCGGTTGCTGCGGGGCGCATTACGGCGCGCACGAACCGGCCTGGAAGCAGTTCGTAGTCGACGTCAAGGCATTCCTGGAAAAGGCGTTGAAGCCTTGAGAGCGGGCCGGCAGGAGCGGCATGCGTTCGACGATCTGGATTGGCGGTCTGCTTGCCCTATTCCTGCCGGGTGCGGCAGCCTTCGCCCAGGAGGTAGCCGCCGCCGATGATGACGACGATGTTCGTCACGTCGGCAAGATCCACAACCGGCTGCGGGCCGCCGAAGCGCGCGAGAAGTACTTCCTGGAGCAGCCCTTCGACGATGCCTCGCGGCGCTACGCCAGGGCGAAGCAGCAGATCCAGGACACCACCGGCATCTTCTACTCGATGACCTCGTCGGTGCTGAGCCAGTGGGGAACGCCGGGCCGCGATTACGGCGCGGTGCAGGCCCAGTTCTCGCCCGCGGTGAACTGGGAGGTGTTCGACACCGCCCGCTTCGGCACGGGATCCTTCCAGTTCTCCTATCTGGCGACGCAATACTGGTCGGGCCAGACGGGCACCACGCTGCAGAACCGGCTGAACCTCAACAGCCCGGTCAACGACTATGCCGACAATCAGCTCACCTTCGCGCAGGTGAGCTACACGCACGATTTCCCGGGCAACGTCGTGTCGGTGACGGTCGGCCAATATCCGTTCTCGAACTTCGACGGCAACGCCTACGCCAACAACGAGCAGGTCAACTTCATCGGCTATTCGCTGGCTCAGAACGGCAGCCAGAACTACTCCCAGGGCAGTCTCGGCGCCTATGTCCAGCTCAGCCTGAGCGACGAGCTTACCCTGGCTGCGGGTTTCCAGGACGCGAACAACGTCCTGGCCTCCAACTACATCCAGTTCAATACGGCGTTGCAGGGCCAGTATTCCTGGTTCCTCTACGGCGCCTGGTCGCCGACGTTCGGCAAGCTCGGGCAGGGCAGCTACTCGCTGCTCTACTACAACCTGCCCAGTGTCCCGATGCAGCCGCAGGCCAGTACGGGCCTCTCGTTCAGCGCCTCGCAGCCTTTCGGCGAAAAGTGGGGCGTGTTCTTGCGCGCCAACACGGCGTGGAATTCCAGCCAGTACATCCAGTCGTCGATCGCCGGAGGCGCGGTCTACAACAACCCGCTGGGGCGTGCGCCGCTCGATCAGATCGGCCTGGGCTTCGCCTGGAACAGGGTCAATCAGACGCTCTACGGCGACACCTATGTCAATCCGAGCGAGGGCGTTTTCGAACTCTACTGGGCATGGTCGGTCAGGCACCTGTTGATCACGCCCGACGTCCAGCTCTATCTACAGCCCGCGCTGGCGCCGACCCAATCCATGGCGGCGGTCTTCTCGCTGCGCGTGACGGTCCTGTTCTAGCCGAGGTGACGACGAGGTGGAAAAGACGATCTGGCACTGTCACGTCGCGATGTCGCTCGACGGCAAGATCGCCCGCCCCGATGGATCGTTCGACTGGCTGGAGCGCTATCCGCCGCAGGAGTTCGGCTTCGATGCGCTGATGGCGGGCATCGATGCGATCCTGATGGGACGGGACACCTACGAAGTCGTGCGCGGCTTCGGCGCGTGGCCCTATGGCGATAAGGCGACGATCGTCATGACCCATCGTTCGCTGCTCGACGCGCCGCCCCTGGTCGAAGCGCGCTCGGGCGATCTTGCGACCGTGGCCGCGGAGCTCGAGGCGCGCGGCTATCGGCGCGTCTGGATCGAAGGCGGCGCGCAGGTGATCCGCGGCATGATCGCGGCCGGCAAGCTGGACGTGCTGGAAATGGCGATCGTGCCGATCGTCCTGGGTGACGGCATCCCGCTCATCGCGCCGGGCACGCCGGAGCTGAAACTGACGTTGAAATCGTGCGAGCCGCGCAGCGGTGGCGCCCTGCACCTCGTCTACGAAGCGGCACATTAGAACCATCTCGTGACCGCGGGACGGCGCGGGCACCGGCGGTTGTGCCGGGTGCGCCCGTGTGTTCAACTTCCAGCCTGCTCGCCGCTTCGACTATGTAACGAAGCAGACGAAGCCATTCGATCGACGATTGCTGATGCTTTTTCCTGACACCAGGCAAAGGAGCGGCCGTGACGACACCGAATGTTCTCATGATCTTTCCGCGCTTCAATCCCAACTCCTTCTGGAGCCTGCAGGCGGCTTGCGACATCCACGGCGTGCGCTGTCCGGCGCCGCCGCTCGGCCTCATCACGCTCGCCGCGCTCCTGCCGCGCGATTGGAACATCCGGCTGGTGAACCGCAACGCCGAAGCGCTCGACCCCGCGGATCTCGCCTGGGCCGACCTGGTGATGACGGGCGGGATGCTGCCGCAGCGGGTCGATTCGCTCGAGGTCATCCGCATGGCACAGACCGGGGGCAAGCCGGTGGTGGTCGGCGGACCCGACGTCATGTCCAGCCCCGAACTCTTCGCGCATGCCGATTTCCTGGTGATCGGCGAGGCCGAGGGTGTCGTCGCCCGGTTCGTCGAGGCCTGGAACGCGGGCGCGCGGCGCGGGCGTTTCGAGGCCGTGAAGTTCAAGACCGACATCACGACCAGCCCGATTCCGCGCTTCGACCTGCTGAACTTCGATCACTATCTATTCGTCGGTGTGCAGTTCTCGCGCGGCTGTCCGTTCAATTGCGAGTTCTGCGACATCATCGAGCTGTTCGGCCGCGTGCCGCGCTCCAAGACGGTGCCGCAGATGCTGGCCGAGCTGCAGGCGCTGCACGATGCCGGCTACCGCGGGCATGTCGATTTCGTCGACGACAATCTCATCGGCAACAAGAGGGCGTTGAAACAGTTCCTGCCTGCGCTGGAGGCCTGGCAGGAGAGCGCCGGATATCCCTTCATGTTCTCGACCGAGGCCTCCATCAATCTCGCCGACGATGCCGAGCTGCTCGACATGATGCGCCGTGCCAACTTCTTCGCCATCTTCGTGGGCATCGAGAGTCCCGACACCGCGACCCTCGTTTCGACGCGCAAGAAGCAGAACACCCGCCGCAGCCTGGCCGAGAGCGTGCACCGGATCCATGCCGCAGGGATGATGGTGATCGCCGGATTCATCGTGGGCTTCGACACCGAGGAGCTTGGCGTGGCGGAAACCATGATCGAGTGCATCGAGGCCACCGACATTCCGGTCTGCATGGTCGGCTTGCTGACCGCTTTGCCGTCCACGCAGCTGACCCGCCGTCTGGAGCAGGAAGGCCGCCTGCTGTCGTTCTCCGACATGGGACGCGGCGATCAGTGCACCGGCGGGCTGAACTTCATCACCCGCCGCCCGCGCATCGAGATCCTTCGCGACTACAAGGCGATTCTCGACGCCGTCTATCGGCCGGCGGCCTACTTCGAGCGCGTGCGAAGATCGGGCCTCAACCTGCGGCGGCCCAGCCATCCCGTCACCGCCCGGCCGGTCGTGTCGGCACGCGACCGGAACACGCTGCTGCGGCTCATGTGGAGGATGACCGTCACCCACCCGTTCCTGGCGCGGCACTTCTGGCGGACCTTCGTCCACATCGCGCGGCACAATCCGGCGGCGCTCGAAAGCGTCGTCATCCAGATCACGCTGTATCTGCATCTCGGACCGTTCGCGAAATCGGTCGTCGCGGAGATCGACCGGCAGATTGCGGCGCTCGAACGCGAGGCGGCTCTGCAACCGGCGGTAAGCGGGACTGGCGTTCTGCAACGGGCCGTGTAGGGTCACGCCCCTTTCACGCTCCGGGGCCCCGAATGATCCGCAAAGCCACGACTGCCGACCGCCCCCGCATTTCCGAAGTGCGTCTCGCCGTCCGCGAGAACCAGCTCAGCGCGGCGTCTGTGAGCAAGGTCGAGACGACCGCGAACTGGATCTTCGAGAATGCGACCTTCTGGGTGTGGGAGGAGGCGGGCGCGGTGCAGGGCTTCTCCGTCGCCGATCCGCGCGACGGCACGATCTTCGGCTTGTTCGTTCATCCGGACTGGGAAGGCCGCGGGCTCGGCCGCGCGCTGCTGCCGCTGGCCTGCGAGGATCTGCGGGCCGCAGGGTTTGCGGTGGCGGCGTTGACAACCGGACCCGGCACGCGCGCCGAACGCTTCTACCGGGAAAACGGCTGGGAGGAGACGGGGCGTCAAGCCGACGGCGAGATCATCTTCCGGAAGGCGCTCTGACGGCGCGCTCGAGGGCGGCACGCGCCAGCAGTCGCGTCGAATCGAGCGTCGGCAGGGGCGAGTTGCCGTCGTTCATGATCAGCGGAATCTCGGTGCAGCCCAGCACGACCGCGTCGCATCCTGCTGCCTTCATGCGCGCCATCACGCGCTGATACGCGGCGACCGCTTCCGGCCGGAACACGCCCTGCACGAGCTCGTCCATGATGATGCGGCTTGTCTCGTCGCGCTCGGCCTCGGTCGGGCGCAGCCAGGCCAGTCCTGCAGCCTCGATCTTCTGCGGATAGACCTCGCTGTCGATCAGCCAGCGCGTGCCGGTGATGCCGAGCCTGCGGAAGCCGCGCGCCGCCGCTTCGGCGGCGACCACTTCGGCGATGTGCAGCCAGGGGAGCGGCGAGCGCGGCAGGACGTATTCCATCGCCTGGTGGATGGTGTTGTCGGGACAGATCAGGAAATCCGCCCCGGCGCGCGCGAGCTTGTGGGCCGAGGACAGCATCAGATCGGCGACGCCCGCCCGGTCGCCGCGATCGAGGCATACGACATAGTCGGCCAACGAGTGCGTGTGCAGGGAGACTTCGGGATGGGCATGCGGCCCGAGCAGGGCGGCGCCCTCGACGCAGATGGTCTTGTAGCAGAGCGCTGCACCCTCGGCGGAGCAGGCGACGATTCCGATATGCTGAACCATGATCAACCCTTGGCGCGCGGATGGGCGGCGCGATAGACTGCAGCGAGGCGCGCGGAGTCGACGTCGGTGTAGCGTTGGGTGGTCGACAGCGACGCATGCCCCAGCAGCTCCTGGATCGTGCGCAGGTCGCCGCCGGCGCCCAGCAGGTGGGTGGCGAAGGAGTGGCGCAGGGCGTGCGGCGTCACACTTTCGGCCAGGCCGAGGTCGCGGCGGATTTCCCGCACCCGCTTCTGCACGATGGCGGGATCGAGCGCGCCGCCGCGCGCGCCCATGAAGACGCGGTCGGAGGGTTTCGCCGCCGTGAGCCATGGGCAGGCGTCGCGGTATTTCCGGAGCGCCTGCAGTGCCTGCGGCAGCAGCGGCACCAGACGGGTCTTGTTGCCCTTGCCGGTGACGGCGAGCGTGTCGCGGCCGCTCTTCAGCAGGTCGTCGACTTCGGCCTTGGTGAGCGCCAGCGCCTCGCCGATGCGCAGGCCCGCGCCGTAGAGCAGGATCAGCACCGCGGCGTCGCGCAGGTCGATCCACGGCGCGCGCTCGCGGTCGGGCTCGGCCGCCAGCACGTCCTCCATGTCGCGCTCGCTCAGCGCCTTGGGCACGGCGCGCGGCAGCTTGGGCGTCTGGATGATGGCGATGCTCGCATTGTGGGCGAGCCCGTTCTTGTCGAGGAAGCGGAAGAAGGAGCGCACCGAGGAGAAGGCGCGCGCCGTCGATGAGCGTGCCATCCCCTGGCGCGAGCGTTCGGCCAGCCAGGCGCGGAACTCGGCGGGCTTCAGCCGTTCGAGCGCCGCGAGTGTCGGCGTCTCGCCGAGATAGGTCGCCAGGAAACCGAGGAAGGTCGCGACGTCGTGCTCGTAGGCGATGAGCGTGTGTTCGGCGAGACGGCGCTCGCTCTTCAGCCAGTCGCGCCACGCCGCCTGTGCGTCTGCGACGGTCACGACGCTGCTACTCGGGCAGGTCGAGCCAGGCGCGGATCGTGTTCTCCAGCACCTTCGAGAGGAAGAACAGAAGCTCGGTCGCCATCTCCGGTCCGAAGGCCTCGGGATCGCGGGCGCCGAAGCACATGACGCCGTCGGGCGAGCCCGACGAGACCTGCAGGCGCATCAGCACGTCGGACTTCACGAATCGCGCCACGTCGCCGAAGAACGCCTCCTCGCCGACGATGTCGGAACGCAGGCGGGCATGCTTGTCCGGCCCGATGGCGGCGTCGATGGCGCCCGGGGCGAGCACGTAGACGCCGCGCACCGGCACGCGCTTGGGCGCATCGGCATTGGCTTCGATCGCGAGCGTGATGAAGTCGACGTCGAGCAGCTCCGGCAGCTCGTGCGTCACGACATGGATCATCTTCTCGAAGGTGGTCGCCTGGATGATGCTGATGACCGCCGCCTGGATGCGGTTCTGGACGATCTGGTTCTGCTTGGAATTGGCGATGATCTCGGTGCGCTCGACCTTGAGCTTCTCGATCTCGCCGCGCAGGCGCTTCAGGATCGCCTGCTGCATGTCGATGACGCCCGGCCCCTGGACCCGCGGGGTGACGCCC
>CAZPOS010000169.1:10245-12470 GCA_964588065.1 uncultured Reyranella sp. | reverse complement strand
GGTCGCCCTGCGGCACGACATAGGCATAGGGGGTGATGGCGAGCTTCTCGTTGGGCAGGATGTAGGTCGCCCAGTCGAACTCGTCGGTCACTTTGATGGCGGTCGGGAAGTCGGTGATGATGACGTCGACCCGCTGCGCGACCAACTCGGCCTCGCGCGTGTTGGGCGGCGCCACCGAGACGACCTCGGCGTTCTTCACATAGCCCTTCATGAAGGGCTCCATATAGCTGCCCAGAGAGACGGCAGCCTTGACGCCCTTCTGGTCGATGTCTTTCCACTCCTTGATCTTGCTGTCCTTGCGCGTGACCGCGTAGAGGTTGGTCAGCAGGTAGGGCTTGGAGAATTCGACGGCCTGGCCTCGCTTCATCGTGGCGCCGACACCGAACATGCCGATCTCGCACTTGCCGGCCTGCAGGTCGGCGATGAACGAACCGAAGCTCGATTCGACGATCTCCAGCTTGGCATCGAGCTCCTTGGCGAATTCCTTCGCGAGGTCGGCGTCGATGCCCTCGATCTCGCCGGTCTTCGAATTGCGGAACGAGATCGAATAGTAGAGCGGGAACTGGCAGACGCGGAGCTTCTTGCTCTTGGTCACCTCGTAGAGACGCGACTGCGTCTGCTGCGCTTCCGCACCCGTGATCGAAAATGCGCCAATCGTGCCCGCCAGCGCGAGCGCACCCAACATCCTTGCGACACCCATCATCGGTCTCCCTTGTTGACCTTCCCCATCACTCGTCCGCGAACTGCTGCAGGAAGCGCTGGGCGCGCTCCGTCTGCGGCGCATCGAAGAAGGCCGAACCCGGCGCTGCCTCGACGATCTCGCCTCGATCCATGAACACGGTGCGCGTGCCGACATGCCGCGCGAATCCCATTTCGTGGGTGACGACCAGCATGGTCATTCCCTCGCGCGCGAGCTGGCGCATGACAGCCAGCACTTCGCGGCGCAGCTCGGGATCGAGCGCACTGGTTGCCTCGTCGAACAGCAACACCTTCGGCGACATGGCCAAAGCGCGGGCAATCGCGACGCGCTGCTGCTGACCACCGGACAGTCGCGCCGGATAGGCGTCGCGCTTCTCGAACAGGTCGACCTTCTTCAGCAGGGATTCGGCGATCGCGATCGCCTTGTCCCGGGGCATCTTCTTCACGCGCATCGGCGCTTCGATCAGGTTCTGCAGCACCGACATGTGCGGCCACAGATTGAAGTGCTGGAACACCATGCCGATCTCGGAGCGCACCTCGCGGGCTGCGGCCTTCACCTGTTTGTCCGGCGATGGCGTGGAAATGGGCACGCCCTCCATCACGATCCGGCCCTCGCTCGGTTCTTCGAGCAGCGCGAGGCAGCGCAGCAGGGTGGTCTTGCCCGAGCCGGAGGGGCCAACGACGCAGACCACGTCGCGCTCCAGGACTTCCAGCGTCACGCGGGTCAGCACCTGGTTGGTGCCGAACCGCTTGGAAACGCCGTCCGCGAGGATCAGGGGGCTGGGAGTGCTCATGTCACTCCATAAGCAATTCCTATGCCGCTCCGTGCCGGCCTCTCGGATCGGCAGGAGTCTTGCTAGGAAGTGGCGGAAACCCGTGCACTATGAACGATAACGGCTGATTATAGAGTATGGACGTCAAGCTTCTCGAAGCCTTCCGGGCGGTGGTCGACCACCGTTCCATGACCGCGGCCGCGGGCGCCATGGGCGTGACCCAGCCCGCGGTCAGCACCCAGATCGCACGCCTGGAGGACACGGTTGGCTTTCCCCTCTTCGAGCGTGCCAACGGCCGCCTGAAGCCCACGCCCGAGGGCATGCTCTTCTATGCCGAAGCAAGCCGTGTGCTGGGCGAAGTGGACCGGCTGCAGGCGGCGACGGCCCAGATCCGCGAGGGCCAGTCGGGCCGGCTCGCGATCGCCAGCCATCCCTCCGCCGCCATCTCGCTGCTGCCCGCTCTGGTGGCGCAGTTCCTGACGGAGCGTCCGGGCGTGTCGGTGCGGCTGATCTCGCGCCATTCGGATGTGGTGAGCCAGCTCCTGCCGACCGAAAGTTTCGACATCGGCATCGCCGAGCTGCCGATCGACGACAGCCAGATCGACGTCCGGCGCTACGCGATGCGCTGCGTCGCCATCCTGCCGCCGCGCCATGCGCTCGCCTCGTGCAAGGTGCTGACGCCGCAACTGCTCGCGCCGCATCCGATGGTGATGCCGGCGCGCTCGCATCAGGTGCCCAACCGCATCCGCAGCG
>CAZPOS010000169.1:0-10235 GCA_964588065.1 uncultured Reyranella sp. | reverse complement strand
CCGAGTTCTTCGCCACCCTGTGCGGCCTCGTGGCCGCCGGCGCGGGCTGGTCGATCGTCGATCCGCTGTCGGCACGCAGTTTCGAGCATCTCGGTCTCGTGACGCGGCCCTTCGAGCCCGCGGTCACCTACGACATCGGCGCCTTCCATCGCCGCGACCGCGAGCCTTCGGTGCTGGCCGCGGCCTTCCTCGACATGCTCGACGACAAACTGAAAGGGTGAACGATGCGTCTCGACGCCAATCTGATGGGTCGGCTTGCAGCCGACGAGGCGCTGTGGCGCGACTTCAACGACATCTGCGACTGCGCCGGCCGCCTGTCCGGGACGGAGAGCGAGAAGCGCGCCTTCGCGCTGCTGCGCGAGCGGGTGCGGGCCGCGTCGCCGGCCAATTCGGGTCGCTCGATTCCCGTGCCGTACAATGGCTGGAAGGCGAAGTCGGCGACGCTGAAGCTGCCCGGCGGTGCGTTCGCGCCGTGCCATCCGCTGGTGCGCACCATTGCCACGCCCGCTTCGGGTCTCACCGCCGAAGTGATCGACCTGGGCCGCGGCACGCCCGACGAGTTCGAGGCTCACAAGGCTGAGATCGCCGGCCGCATCGTGCTGGTGCGGCACGAGCTGATGTTCGCGGCGGGCACGATCCATCGCCGCCGCAAGTACGACATGGCGCGCGCCCACGGTGCCGTGGGCTTCCTGATCGGCGGGCCGCTGGCGGGCCATGTCGTGGCGGGATCGTCGGGCCGCGATTCGGGCGAGGGCATTCCCGCGCTCGGCATCTCGCCCGAGACGGCGGCGAAGCTGGCGCGCCGGTCGAGCGGCTATCCGTCGGTAACGATCGCCATCGAGACCGCGGAGGGACCGGCCGAGACCGAGACTCTGGTCTACGACTATCCCGGCCAGACCGACGACTGGGTGGTCTTGTCGGCCCATGTCGACGGGCACGACCTGGCCGAGAGCGCCATGGACAACGGCACCGGCCTCGCCGCGGTGCTGGCGGTGACGCGCGCGCTGTCGCCGGAGGTCGCGAAGTGGCGGCGCGGTTTGCGCGTCATGTTCTTCAGCGTCGAGGAGTGGGCGCTGACCGGTTCGGCGCAATACGTGAAGGCTTTGAGCGATGCCGAACGCGCGAAGATCGCCCTCAACGTCAATCTCGATTCGGTGGCGGGCAGCCCGAATCTCGCCGCGCTGACCAGCGGCTTTGCCGGGGTCGAGCCGTTCCTGCTGGGCGTTGCCGAGGCCAATGGTCAATCCCTGCGCACCGTGCGGCCCCTGATGACCAATTCCGATCACGCGAACTTCGCGGCCGGCGGCATTCCGGCGATCCGGCTCGTGGCGGGCTTCGACGATCCCAACGCCCATCTGCGCGTCGTGCTGACGCCCGCCGATACGCGCGACAAGGTCGCCCAGAGCGAGCTGCGGCAGGCGACACTGCTGACGGCCGCTCTGGTCGCCGCGGCCTGCAACGCCGATCCGGACGAAGCCGCGCGCTGGCGCGGCTAGACCTGGCTCTTGAACCGCTCGATCAGCCATTGCGCGGCGGGGCCGGGCGGGCTGTCGATGCGGTGGAGGACGCGCAGCGGGTAGATCGCGGCCCACCAGTCCGAAAGGTCGAGTTCGACCAGACGGCCAGCTTCGAGATCGCCCTTCACCATCGGCGCCGGCATGCTGCCCCAGCCGACGCCGGCCAGCAGCAGCGCATGCTTGGCGCCGAGATCGGCCAGACGCCAGGTCTTGGAGCCGACCACGCCGAAATCCTGGCCTTCCGTCAGCGTCGAGCGATCGCTGAGGACGAGCTGGATGTGCTCGCGGGCGGCGCCGCGTGCCTGTCCGCCCAGCCGCGCCAGCGGATGGAAGGGCGCAGCCACCGGCACCAGCTGGACGCCGCCGATGGCAATGCTCTCGGTGCCGGCGGCGGCGACGTTGGGACCGCTGACGCCGATGCCTGCCGTGCCCTCGAGGACGAGCTGGGTGACCGCGCCCAGCGTCTCGACATGCAGCCGCAGCTGCACGGTGGGGAAGGTCGTCTGGAAGGCCTGCAACGCATCGACCAGACGGGCGGTCGGCAGCATGACATCGACCGCCAGCGAGACCTCGGCCTCCAGCCCCTCCAGCAGCCCCTTCACCTTGGCCCGCAGCATGTCGACGCCGTGGGTCACGGCGCGGGCTTCGGCCAGCACCGCCCGGCCCGCCTGGGTAAGCTCGGGCTTGCGGGTGGCGACCCGGTCGAACAGCGGCAGGCCGAGCTGGGCCTCGAGATTGTCGATGGCGTAGGTGATCGCCGAGGTCGCGCGGTTCAGGCGCCGGGCGGCCGCCGCGAAGCTGCCGGCATCGACCACCGCAAGCAGGACCTGGAGTTGGGCGAAGGACGGAGTACCGGGCGTGGCTGGCATTTCCAATATCTTGAAAAGATCGTTCAATATTATACGGATTTTCAGTTAGGGGTGCCGCCACTAAATAGCGCCCTGCCACCAAGGAGGGCGGCCATGACGGCTTCGACCATCAGCAACAGACGCCAGCTTGTTTCCATCCACGAGGCGTTCCGGACCCTCGAGGGCGACGGCTTCGAAGTACGCCGCGCCATTCCGTCGAACGCCTACGAGGCGATCGGCCCGTTCATCTTCCTCGACCAGTTCGGCCCGATCGACGTCCGGCCGGGCGAGGCCAAGGGCGCCTCGGCGCATCCGCATGCGGGCATCGAGACGCTCACCCTGCTGCTGGAAGGCAGCCAGACGCACAAGGACAGTCTCGGCAACACCAGCAGCATGCGGCCGGGCGAGGTCCAGTGGATGCGCGCCGGGCGTGGCGTGGTCCACGACGAGAGCCCCGACGAGCAACTTCGGCGCGAGGGCGGTCACGTCCACGGCGTCCAGCTCTGGATCAACATGCCCAAGGGCGGCAAGCATGCGGAGCCGGCCTATCGGCACGTGAAAGCCTCGGAGATTCCGACCTTCACCGCCGATGGCGGGGGTGGGCTGGTGCGGGTCGTGGCCGGTGCCGTCGGCGATCTCGAGGGGCCCATCTCGACATCGGGCAACCCGTTCGTGGTGCACGCATCGCTGAAAGCGGGGGCCACGGTGGACCTGGCGGTCGCCGGTGCGGCCGAACTCGGTGTCTATGTGATGGTGGGTGACGCGCGCGTTGGCGGCGACCCCCGGCGGATCGAGGCGGGCCAGCTCGCGCGACTGACGGCGGGCGACAGGCTCGAGCTGGCGGCCGACGTCGATAGCGAGATCCTGCTGTTGGGCGGCGATCCGCTGGATGCGCCCATCCTGCGCCATGGGCCGTTCGTGATGAACTCGATCGACGAGCTCGAGCGGGCGGTTCGCGACTACCACGCCGGCCGCATGGGCCGGATCGCGGCCTGACCTTTCCCTTTCCCTTCAACCTCAACCGACAACGACTGGAGACAATCATGACCAAGGTTCTCGTTCTCTATTATTCGAGCTATGGCCACATCGAGACGATGGCGGAGGCCGTCGCCGCCGGCGCCCGCGAGGCCGGCGCGCAGGTCGACATCAAGCGCGTGCCCGAGACCGTGCCGGAAGCGGTGGCCAAGGCCTCGCACTTCAAGCTCGACCAGAAGGCGCCGATCGCCAAGGTCGAGGACCTGGCCGACTACGATGCGGTGATCGTCGGCACCGGCACGCGCTTCGGTCGCATGTCCTCGCAGATGGCGAGCTTCCTCGACCAGGCCGGCGGCCTGTGGGCCAAGGGCGCGCTGAACGGCAAGGTCGGCGGCGCCTTCACCTCGACGGCCACCCAACATGGCGGCCAGGAGACGACGCTGTTCTCCATCATCACCAACCTGCTGCATTTCGGCATGGTGGTGGTCGGCCTCGACTACGGGCACGCCGGCCAAATGACGATCGACGAGATCACCGGCGGCAGCCCCTACGGTGCGACCACGATCGCCGGCGGCACCGGCCAGCGCCAGCCTTCGGAGAACGAACTGGTCGGCGCCCGCTACCAGGGGCGCCGGATCGCTGAGACGGCGAAGAAGCTCGCCGCCTGATCAGGCACCGCCGGTCACTCGACGACGGGATCCCGGGCGGCGTCGCGAACGGCGCCGCCCGGCCGGATCAGCGAGATCAGGCCGGCGAGCGCGGCGAGGCAGGCAAGAAGGACGATGACGTCGCGGCTCGCCGCGACGAGCGCCGCGGGCGGCAGATTCAGGGTGCTGCCGCTGCTGCTCCCCAACGATAGCGAAAGAAGAGTCGAGGCGCCGGCGATGCCGGTGCTCATGCCCAGCATGCGCATGACGTTGAGGACGCTGCCGGCCTGGCCGGTTTCGCCGGCCGGGGCCGCGGACATGATGGCGCTGCTGTTGGGCGAGATGAAGAGTCCTTGGCCGACGCCGATCACGGCGAGGGACAGGGTCACCAGCCAAAGACTGGCAGGAACGCCGTCGAGGAAAACGTAGAGCGCTGCGAGCCCCGCGACGCAGATCGCCATGCCGAGGCAGGTCGGCAGCCGGGCACCCAGCCGGTCGTAGAGCATGCCGCCCAAAGGCGCGACCAAGCCCAGCGCGACCGGCAGGATCGAGAGCCGTAGGCCCGCGGCCAGTGCCGAGTCTTGGTAGAGGCGCACCAGCGCGAAGGGCACGAGGAAGAACACGCCGAACAGCGTCGCGTACGACACGAAGTTCGCCGTGTTGCCGAGCAGAAAGGCGGGTTTGGCGAGCAGCTTGAGGTCGAGCAGCGGCGCCGCGGTGCGATGCTCGGTGCGCACGAACAGCAGGGCGCACGCCACGCCGACCAGGAGGCAGGCGATCAGGATCGGCGATCTCGGTCCGAGCGCATGCAGCTCGTTCAAGGCGGCAACCAGACCCGTCAGGGCCGGTGCGATCAGCAGCGCGCCGCGCCAGTCGAAGCGCTCGTGCTTGGAGGCGACGCCAGTCTGGGGAAGAACGAACCAGCCCAGGATTGCGCCCGCGATGCCCAGCGGAACGTTGATCCAGAAGGCCCACTGCCAGCCGAGCGTGTCGAGTATGAAGCCGCCGATCGCCGGCCCGGCGCCGAGGCCCACGGCCTGCGCCGCCGACTGGAGTCCGAGGCCGCGGCCGCGTTCCTCGGGACCCATGATCATGACCACGATGGCGACGCTGTTCGAGGTGATCAGCGCGCCGCCGATCGCCTGCAGGACGCGGAAGAAGATGAGCTGCGGCAGGCTCGTCGCGTAGCCGCACAGGGCGGAACCCGCGATGAACAGGAGGAAGCCGGCAGTATAGAGAAGCTTGCGGCCGAACATGTCCGACAGCCGCCCGAAGATCGGCATGAACGAGGCCAGCGCCAGGAGATAGGCGACGGCGACCCAGCTTACGCTGGCCAGGCGGGCGCCGAACTCGACTTCGAGCCGCGGCAGCAGCACCTGGGTCATGCTGGCATCGACCTGTCCCATGACGGCGCCGATGCAGACGGTGCCGACGACGAACCAGCGATACGCCGGCAGGCGCGCGAACGCCGGCAACGGGGGCGGCTCCCGTCCTTCGAGAGCGGCAGCCCTCAGGGCTCGGAACGAAAAGGGACCGGGAGTGTCCGACATCACCAGGTCGGCTTGGCTTCGAAGGTCGTCGCCGCTCTTGTCTCGCGGGCGGCCTCGTCCACCCGGGCGTCGAACGTGTAGGTCGTGCCGACGGCCGACTGGCTGACCCTGTCGCCATAGGCATTGGCAAGCGCATGCAGGGCCCGCCAGCCGGTGCAGTGGCCGGTGATGAAGTAGCCGATGTCGAAGGCTGCAAGCGCTTCGACCGTCTGCGGGATGAGGCGTTCCATCACGCCGCCCAGATGCAGGCCGCCCATCACCGCGTGGATAGGGATGTCGGGGAACAGGCGCTTCGTCTCGGTGCAGACATTGACGATGCCGGCATGCGAGCAGGCGCTGAACACGACGAGGCCGAGAGCGCGCACGTTCACGATCAGCATGCGCTCGTCCATCAGGAAGGGGTCGGGCCGCCATTCCTCCGAATTGTCCTTGCGGCAGAGATGGTCCTCGCGGCCCTTCTCGAAGGCGCTGACGCGGGGAATCTCGCCGCTGTAGTAGAAGTGACCGTCGAGCAGGGAGCGCGCCCTGCCGTCGTTGGCTACCCGCGCGCCCTGCGCCTCCATCTGGGCAGGCGTCGGAACCCGCGCCGCCGGGAAGATCGTCCCATCCTGCAGCAGCACGCCACGTTCGTTGAACATGTCGGGGTTGACGTTGACCGTCACGCTGCCCCGGCCGCGGCGGGCGGCGATGGCGTCGAGCGCCGCCGGCAGGGCGCCCATATGGTCCCAATGGCCGTGGGTCACGGCGATCTCCTCGACCTCGCCGAGGTCGATCGCCATGTTGCGGCAGTTGCGGATGAAGGCCGCTCCTTCCGTCCCGGTGTCGAACAGCAGCGTGTGCTGCATCGCGCCGATTCTTGTCCTAAGGCGCAATCCGTAACCGAGATTGGCGACCAGGAGCGTTTCGCCGGAAATCTCCGTCGCGCCGGCCTTCAGGATGTTGGCCATCTCCGAGGTCGCGAAGGCGGGCTTGCTCGCATAGGTGTCGCTCATATTGTCGGTGATGACGTCGACGGTGAGCGAATCGACAGCGGCGAGGTCGGACATGCGAGGCGCCTCCTGTGTCAAATTGGCGGAGCAAGCGGACGGGCGAGATAGCGGACGGTCTTGGCGCCATCATGGATGGCGGCATGGCCGACCTCCAGGAAGCCCAAAGACGCATGGAAGGCGTCAGAGGCCGGATTGGGCGGATCCGAGTTGACCTCGCAGACGACCCGTTCGTGGCCGGCGACGCGGGCGGCGTGGAAAAGGTCCTGATACAGGCGATTGGCCAGACCGCGCTTGCGCATTGCCGGAGCGACGACGATGCGGTCGACATAGACGAAGCGCGGGTAGCGTTGGCGGAACCAGAGGTAGTTGGGACTGTCGTAGTCGGCGTCCTGATCGAAGGCCAGAAGGAAGGCCGCAACGTCACCGATACGACGCGCATGGAAAGCCTGCGCCAGCAGATGCCGCAGCCGCCCGGCGTCGAGCCAGGAGAGCTCGACGGCGTGATCGTTGTTGAGGGCGAGGAGGGCGGCCTCGTCGCCTGCGGAAACGCTGGCCAGTTCGGTCAGGCGTTCGTCTCCTTCAGGAAGCGGATCAGCAGGCGGCTCACTTCCGCCGCCTGTTCCTGCTGGACCCAGTGGCCCGCGCCTTCGACCATGTGGATCTCCTTCATGTTGGTGCAGGCGCTCTTCTGCATCTTTTCCAGTGCGCCGGGCGACTGGTAATTGCCCCAGTCGCTCTTGCCGGAGATGAAGGTAGAAGGCTGGTCGATGGTGCGGCCGGTGAAGATCTCGAGTTCGGGCGTCACGCGGCCGCTGGTGCGGGCACGGTACCAGTTCAGGCCACCCTGGAATCCCGTGCGTTGGTACTCGCCGGCGTAGACCGCGAGCTCGTCGTCCGTGAGCCATTTGGCGGCGGCGATCTCCTCGGGCGTCGGCATGTGCTTGGCCACCGTCTCGGCCATGCCTTCGGCCAGGTCCATGATGTAATAGGTCGGCATCTTCGCCAGTTCCTCGGCGGTCCAGCCCTTCAGCTCGTAGGGCTTGTTCGCCTTCCAGTCGGCGCTCTTGTAGTGATAGTAGGCGCGCAGGAAATTGTGCAGGCCCTGCTTGGGGTGCCACTGTTCCTCGTTGGCTTCGCGCGTCGACTGGTACCATTGGTAATGCTTGCGCGGCCGCGGCAACGCCGCCAGGGCGGCATGGACGTCCGGCGCCTTGGGCGCCGCCGGCTTTCCCGCCGTGTCGAACGGCACCGAAGACGGGCCGGGGAAAGGTGCGCTCATCAGCGCCATGCGCTTGAAGATATCGGGGCGGACCAGCGACGCATAGGAAGCGACCGAAGAGCCGAAATCATGGCCGACCGCGGCCTCGGCGGTGCGATGCCCGAGCGCATAGAGCACGCCGATCGCGTCGCGCAGCAGATTCGTGAAACGGAAGCCGATCTGATCGGCGTCGAAGTCGGCGCTCCAGCCCGTTGTCCGACCATAACCGCGCAGGTCGGGGGCGATGACGTGGTATCCGGCTTCGGCCAGCGCCGGCATGACCTTACGCCAGCTAAAGGCAATCTCGGGAAAGCCGTGGAACAGCATCACGGCCGGAGCTTTGCGATCGAAGCCGGCTTCGAGTAGGTGGATGTCGAGGCCGTTGATGCCGGGAAGGATGCGGGCGCGAAGGCCGGCGGGAAGAACGGAAGAGGGAAGCGGTTGCATGGGCTGAGCCTACGACGAGCGCGCCGAGAATGGCAGCGCAGTCGTCGACTCAATTGCGGTCGGTCCGCCCTGCGGCTATGCGACGATCAGGTGTCGTCGGAATGCCTAGGCCGTCGGCCAAGCGACCTTCGGCATCTGCCCCGTGCGATCATAGGCGTCCGCGACACGCTCGACGCATTTCTCGAAGGCGGTGGAGTGCGGGCGAACGCCCTGCTCGATGCAGGCCTTCTCCGCAATGGCCAAGGCATGGCCGGAACGCGCCTCGACAGGAGCGGCGAAGGCGGCCGCTGCGGCTGCGGCGCCGACGGCGATGAAAATCGTATTGAAGCGATTCATGACATCCTCCGGTGTCTCTGGAAAAACGTCATCGGACGGCGCGAAGTTGCCGGCGGGCCAACTCAGTGTTCGGCGATTTCGCGTTCGTACTGGGGTTCGTCGGTGAACACGAGCAGGCGCCTCGCATGGGCCTCGCGCTCCATACAGGCCTTGTACCCGGACGTAGCGGGCGAGAGGCCGTATTCGAGGCAGGCATCGCGCGCGTCTGCAGTCACCTTCGCCATCGTATAGGCGATCTCTGGCTTGCCCCATTCGATCGCGCGTGTCGCCTGCGAGAGGCAGTATTCGTAGCCTTCCGTCTTCGGGGTGATGCCTTGCTCACGGCAGATCCGCTCCGCCTGGCTCTGGGCGGAGGCCGGCGGGACCGGGGGCGCAAAGGCCACGATCCCCGCCATGAGGAACACGCTTCCCAGCGCCAGACCGGCGTGCAGCTGGTTGCGGGTCATTGTTCGGCTCCCGTTGAGTTGGTTGCGATCAGGTACTGAACAAACGCCCTGAATCGCCAAGGGGTTGCTGATACAAACGATACAATCGTCTGCACTCGCCCCTTTTTCGCCTCAATCGGACACCGGTCAGTAGCTCTTCGGCAGTCCCAACACCCGTTCCGCCACGTAGCAGAGGATGAGCTGCTCGCTGACCGGCGCGATACGGGCAATCATGACCTCGCGCAGGAAGCGCTCGACGTGGAACTCCTTGGCATAGCCGTAGCCGCCATGGGTCAGGATCGCGCGCTCGCAGGCGTCGTAGGCGGAGCGGGCGCCGAGATACTTGGCCGAATTGGCCTCGGCGCCGCATTCCTTGCCGTTGTCGTACAGCCAGGCCGCCTTGAAGGTCAGGAGGTTGGCCGCCTCGAGCTGCATCCAGCTCTCGGCCAGCGGATGCTGGATCGCCTGGTTCTTGCCGATCGGCCGGCCGAACACGACCCGCTCCTTGGCGTACTGCGTCGCCCGCGCCAGCGCCGCCTTGCCGATGCCGATCGCCTCGGCCGCGATCAGGATGCGCTCGGGATTGAGCCCGTGCAGCAGGTAGTGGAAGCCCTTGCCCTCCTCGCCGATCCGATCCTCGAGCGGCACTTTCAGCCCGTCGATGAACACCTGGTTGGTGTCGATCGCCTTGCGGCCCATCTTCTCGATCTCGCGCACCTCGATCTTGCTGCGGTCGAAGTCGGTGTAGAACAGCGACAGCCCGTCGGTCGGGCGCTTGCACTTCTCCTTCGGCGTGGTGCGGGCGATCAGCAGCATCTTGTCGGCGACCTGCGCCGTCGTGGTCCAGGTCTTCTTGCCGTGCACGACGTAGCCGTTGCCGTCACGCTCGGCCCGCGTCTCCAGCGCCGTCGTGTTCAGGCCGGCGTCGGGCTCGGTGACGGCGAAGCAGCCCTTCACCTTGCCCTTGATGATGTCGGGGAGGATACGCTTCTTCTGCTCTTCGGTGCCGAACACCACGATCGGATTGGGCCCGAACACGTTGAGGTGGATCGCCGAGGCGCCCTGCAGCGCCGCGCCCGATTCGGCGACCGCCTGCATCATGATCGAGGCCTCGGTAATGCCGAGGCCGGAGCCGCCGAACTCCTCGGGCATGGCGATGCCCAGCCATCCGGCGTCGGCCATGGCCCGATAGAAATCCTCCGGGAAGCCGCCTTCCTTGTCCTTCTTCAGCCAGTATTTCTCG
>CAZPOS010000168.1:4533-12515 GCA_964588065.1 uncultured Reyranella sp. | reverse complement strand
GCGAAACCGCCGGGGCTCTTCGCGCAGCTCCCAGACGATGCGCAGCGTCCAGCGCCGCCCCAGCAGATCGAGCAGCGCCATGATCGGGCGGCCGGTCGTCGAGCCGCGCACCCTCTTCACCATCCATTACACTCCGCTACTACATTTTTTGTAGCAACACGCCCGTCTTGTTGCTACGGAATATGTAGCAAACCGACTGGAGACCTGCCATGCCCCGCATCGCTGCCGCCGACGAACCCTACCCGCCCGAGATCGCAACCGCCCTGGCGCGTACGATGCCGCCGGGCGTCGCGCCGCTGGTCCTGTTCCGGACGATGGCGCGCAACCCGCGGGTCTTCGGAAAGATGTTCGCCGGCGGCCTGCTCGACAGGGGCCAGCTCTCACTGCGCCAGCGCGAGGTCGTGATCGACCGCACGACGGCGCGGCTGGGCGCCGAATACGAATGGGGCGTCCACATCGCTTTCTTCGCGGAGAAGGTCGGCTTCGACGCCGAGAGGATCGCCGCCACCGTTCGGGGGCCCGCCGATGCGTCCTGCTGGTCGGCCGACGAACGGGCGCTGCTGGCCGCCGTCGACGATCTGGTCGACCGCCGCACCATCGGTGACGAAACATGGGCCCGGCTCGCGGCCCATTTCGACGAGGCGCAGATCCTCGAGGTGATCGCGCTGGCCGGCTATTACCACACGATCAGCTTCCTCTGCCGCGCCCTCGACCTGCCGCTCGAATCCTACGGCGCGCGCTTTCCAGAACCGCCTCTGTTAGGCTGAGTACACCATGATGCCCATCCGCCCCTCATGATCGACAAGCTGGAGTTTCTCCTGGCGCTCGCGCGGGAGCGGAACTTCGGCAAGGCCGCGGACGTCTGCGGCGTCACCCAGCCGACCTTTTCGGCTGGCATCAAGCATCTCGAGGAACTGCTGGGTGTGATGCTCGTTCAGCGCTCCTCGCGCTTCCTCGGTTTCACATCCGAGGGCGACCGCGTCCTCGAATGGGCGCGCAGCATCGTCGCCGACACGCGTGCCATGCGGCAGGAGGTCCAGGCCCTGCGCAAGGGTCTCACCGGCCGCCTGCGGATTGCCGCCATCCCGACCGCGCTCGCCATGGTCTCGGCCCTGACCACGCCGTTTCGCGCCAAGCATCCCAACGTGCAGTTCACGATTCTGTCCCGCACCTCGACCCAGATTCTCTCGATGCTGGAGAATCTCGAAGTCGATGCCGGCCTCACCTACATCGACAACGAACCGCTGGGACGCCTGCGGGCCGTACCGCTCTACCTGGAGCAGTATCGGCTGCTCACGTCGGAGGACAGCCCACTCGGCAATCGCGAACGCGTGACCTGGGCGGAAGTCGGCCGCATCCCCCTCTGCCTGCTCACGCCCGACATGCAGAACCGGCGCATCATCGACCAACTGCTCGGCACGGTCGGCGAACGGTCCGATCCGACGCTCGAGTCCAATTCGATGATCGTGCTGTTCTCGCACGTGCGTACCGGTCGTTGGGCGAGCGTGATGCCGGAGAAGCTGGCCGACACGCTGGGACTGACCGAGCATCTCCGGTCGATCCCGATCGTGGAGCCCGAGGCGGTGCATGGGATCGGCCTCGTGGTGCCGCCGCGCGAGCCGATGACGCCGCTGGCCGCTGCCCTCGTCGCCGAAGCCGAGCAGGTGGCGAAGGCGCTGGCCTGAGGGGCAGGCGATAGAGGCTCTCTATCGCCTCACGGGTCTGCTTTATTGAAGCCACGTCCCAGACGGCAGATCATGCGCCGCAACGGGAGCGAAACGATGCCAGTGGCCTGGAATGAGCCGCAAGCCTTGCAGATCATCCGGCGCCACGCCGGGCACGAGGGCGCCCTGCTGCCGATCCTGCACGACCTGCAGGCGGCCTTCCGCTGCATTCCGCCGACCGCCGTGCCTTTTGTCGCTCACGCGCTCAATCTCACCCGGGCCGAGGTGCATGGCGTGGTCAGCTTCTATCGCGACTTTCGCGAGGCACCACCGGGCCGCCATGTCCTGAAGCTCTGCCGGGCGGAGGCCTGCCAGGCGATGGACGGCGATCGAATCGCCCGCCGGATCCTCGACCGGTTCGGCCTCGATTGGGGCGGTACGACACCGGATGGCCGCCTGACCGTCGAGGCCGCCTACTGCCTCGGCCTGTGTGCCTGCGCGCCTTCAGGGCTCCTGGACGAAGTGCCGATCGGCCGTCTGAACGAGGCCTCGCCGGACGAACTGGCGAGCGAGGTCGGCGCATGAGCCTCAAGATCTTCGTGCCGCGCGACGCCGCGGCCCGTGCGGTCGGTGCCGATCGCGTCGCCAACGCCCTCGTCGCGGAGGTCCATCGGCTGGGGCTCGTCCTCGAACTGGTGCGCACGGGCTCGCGCGGCCTGTTCTGGCTCGAGCCGATGGTGGAGCTGGAAACCGGCGGAAGTCGCCTCGCCTTCGGCCCGATGACTCCCGCAGACGTGCCGGGCCTTCTCGCCCTCGGCCCCGACGCAGCGAAAGCCCATCCGCTCTGCCTCGGCCGGCCGGACGACATCTCCTTCCTGAAGCGCCAGACCCGGATCACCTTCGGGCGCTGCGGCGTGATCGATCCGCTGTCGCTCGACGACTATCGCGCGCATGGCGGCTATCGCGGTCTCGCGCGCGCACTCTCCCTCGGCCCTGCCGCCACCATCGCGGAAGTCAGCCGCTCGGGCCTGCGCGGACTGGGCGGTGCCGGCTTCCCGACGGGCACCAAGTGGCGGACCGCGGCCGAGACGGACGCCGACCGCCGGTACATCGTCTGCAACGCCGACGAAGGCGACTCCGGCACCTATGCCGACCGCATGCTGATGGAAGGCGATCCGTTCAGTGTGATCGAAGGCATGACCATCGCGGGCATCGCCGTGGGTGCCAGCAGCGGGTTCGTTTACATCCGGTCGGAATATCCCGACGCCATCCGCTCCATGCGGGAGGCGGTCGACATCGCCCGTGCGAGCGGCTGTCTCGGCCCGGATGCCGCCGGCAGTGGCTCCGCCTTCGACATCGAGATCAGGGTCGGTGCCGGCGCCTATGTCTGCGGCGAGGAAACGTCGCTTCTGGAGAGCCTCGAGGGAAAGCGCGGCCAGGTCCGCGCCAAGCCGCCGCTCCCGGCCCACAAGGGCCTGTTCGGCCGTCCGACGGTGATCAACAATCTTCTCACCCTGGCCTGCGTGCCGGCGATCCTGGCCGAGGGCGCCGACCGCTACGCCGCACTGGGCACGGGCCGGTCGCGCGGCACCATGGCGGTCCAGCTTGCCGGCAACGTTCGGCACGGCGGTCTGTTCGAGACGCCCTTCGGTCTCGCCCTGGGCGAAATCGTCGACGAGATCGGCGGCGGGACGGCCAGCGGTCGGCCGGTGCGTGCGGTGCAGGTCGGCGGCCCGCTCGGCGCCTATTTCCCTCGTGCGTTGTTCGATACGAGGTTCGACTACGAATCTCTTGCCGCCCGCGACGGCATCCTCGGCCATGGCGGCGTCGTGGTGTTCGACGACCGGGTCGACATGGCCCGGCAGGCCCGATTCGCGCTCGACTTCTGCGCCCATGAGTCCTGCGGCAAGTGCACGCCCTGCCGCATCGGCTCGGTGCGCGGCACCGAGACCATGGACCGTATCCTGCGCGGCGAGCAGGTCGACGCCAACCTCGCGCTGATCGAGGATCTCTGCCAGACCCTGAAATTCGGCTCGCTCTGCGCCCTGGGCGGTTTCACGCCCTATCCGGTGATGAGCGCCCTGCGCCATTTCCCCGAGGATTTCGACCGGCGGCGCCTCGCCGCGGCCGCGGACTAGAGGACCGGATCATGTCGTTCGTTCCCGAAATCGACCATGGCACGCCCGCCAGCAAGACCGCCGGGACCGTCAGCCTCTCCATCGATGGCCGCGACGTAACGGTTCCCGTCGGCACTTCCATCATGCGGGCTGCGGTGGAAGCCGGCATCCAGGTGCCGAAGCTCTGCGCCACCGATTCGCTCGAGGCTTTCGGCTCCTGCCGGCTCTGCCTGGTCGAGATCGAAGGACGCGCCGGCACGCCCGCCTCCTGCACCACGCCGGTCGCGGCCGGGATGGTGATCTCGACCCAGACGGAGCGGCTGAAGCGGGTCCGCCGCGGCGTGATGGAACTCTACATCTCCGACCATCCGCTCGACTGCCTGACCTGCGCCGCCAACGGCGACTGCGAGCTGCAGGACATGGCCGGCGCCGTCGGCCTGCGCGAGGTCCGCTACGGCTACCAGGGCGCCAACCATCTCGGCCAGGAGAAGGACGAGTCCAATCCCTACTTCGCCTTCGATCCCTCGAAGTGCATCGTCTGTTCGCGCTGCGTGCGCGCCTGCGAGGAGGTCCAGGGGACGTTTGCGCTGACCATCCAGGGGCGCGGCTTCGAGTCCAAGGTATCGGCCGGCGCGGACGAGAGCTTCATCGCGTCGGAATGCGTTTCCTGCGGCGCCTGCGTGCAGGCCTGCCCGACAGCCACGCTGATCGAGAAGTCGGTGATCGAGATCGGCCAGCCCGAGCACTCCGTCATGACGACCTGTGCCTACTGCGGCGTGGGCTGCAACTTCAAGGCGGAGATGCGCGGCGAGGAGTTGGTTCGCATGGTTCCGGCCAAAGACGGCAAGGCCAATCACGGCCATTCCTGCGTGAAGGGCCGGTTCGCGTGGGGCTACGCCCATCATCGCGAGCGCATCCTGAAGCCGATGATCCGCGACACCATCGACCAGCCGTGGCGGGAGGTGACGTGGGACGAGGCCGTTGGGCGGGTCGCCTCCGAATTCAGGCGGCTGCAGCAGGCGCACGGGACGCGCGCCATCGGCGGTATCACCTCGTCGCGCTGCACCAACGAGGAGACCTATCTCGTCCAGAAGCTGGTGCGCGGCGGCTTCGGCAACAACAATGTCGACACCTGTGCGCGGGTCTGCCACTCGCCGACCGGCTACGGGCTGAAGGCGACCTTCGGGACGTCGGCCGGCACCCAGGATTTCGATTCGGTGGAACAGGCCGACGTCGTTCTGGTGATCGGCGCCAACCCCACCGACGCCCATCCGGTGTTCGCGTCGCGCCTCAAGAAGCGCCTGCGCCAAGGCGCGCGGCTGATCGTGATCGACCCGCGCCGCATCGACCTCGTCCGCACGCCGCATGTCGAAGCGGCGTTTCATCTGGCGCTGCGGCCCGGCACCAATGCGGCGATCCTCAACGCGCTCGCCCACACGATCGTCACCGAAGGGCTGGTCGACGAGGCTTTCGTCAAGGCACGCTGCGACCTCTCCACGTTCGAGGATTGGGCCGCCTTCGTGGCCGAGCCGCGCAACAGTCCCGAAGCCGTCCTGCCGCTGACCGGCGTTGCGCCCGAGACGATCCGGGCCGCGGCCCGCCTCTACGCCACCGGCGGGAACGCCGCGATCTATTACGGGCTCGGCGTCACGGAACACAGCCAAGGCTCGACCGTGGTCATGGCGATCGCCAACCTGGCGATGGCCACCGGAAACATCGGCCGGCCTGGCGTCGGCGTGAATCCGCTGCGCGGCCAGAACAACGTCCAGGGTTCGTGCGATATGGGCTCGTTCCCGCACGAGTTCTCGGGCTACCGGCATGTCTCCGACGACAGGGTGCGCGGAACCTTCGAGGCGCTGTGGGGCCGCCCGCTCGACGCCGAACCGGGCCTGCGCATCGGCAACATGCTGGATGCGGCGTTCGACGGCAGTTTCAGGGGCCTCTACATCCAGGGCGAGGACATCCTGCAGTCCGATCCCGACACGCATCACGTGGCCGAGGCGCTGGCCGCGATGGAATGCGTCGTCGTGCAGGACCTGTTCCTCAACGAGACGGCGGCCTATGCCCATGTCTTCCTGCCCGGCTCGACCTTCCTCGAGAAGGACGGCACCTTCACCAACGCCGAGCGCCGCATCAACCGGGTGCGCCGGGTCATGACGCCGAAGAACGGCCTGGCCGACTGGGAGATCACCCTGGCGATCGCCCGCGCGATGGGCTTCGACATGCACTACGACCATCCTTCGCAGGTGATGGACGAGATCGCGCAGACCACGCCCACCTTCGCCGGTGTTTCCTATGCGCTGCTCGACCGGGTGGGGTCGGTCCAATGGCCGTGCAACGAAGCCGCGCCCACCGGCACGCCGGTGATGCACGCCGACGCTTTCGTGCGCGGCAAGGGATGCTTCATCATCACCGAGTACGTACCGACCGACGAGAAGGTCGGTCCGCGTTTCCCGCTGCTGCTGACGACCGGCCGAATCCTGTCCCAGTACAATGTCGGCGCGCAGACTCGTCGGACCGCGAACGTCGTGTGGCACGAGGAGGACGTGCTGGAGATTCACCCGCACGATGCCGAGGATCGGGGCATCCGCGACGGCGACTGGGTGCGGCTCGACAGCCGCGCCGGCGGGACGACGTTGCGCGCCCGGGTCACCGATCGTGTAGCGCCGGGAATCGTCTATACGACCTTCCATCACCCGGGTACGCAGGCCAACGTGGTCACCACCGACAATTCCGACTGGGCGACCAACTGCCCCGAGTACAAGGTGACCGCGGTGCAGGTGGCACCGTCGAACGGTCCGAGCGACTGGCAGCGCAGTTACGACGCCCAGGCGCGCGCCCACAGGCGCATCGCTGCCGTACCGGCGGCGGAATAGAGATGGACGCCGCCAAGCTGGTGCGCATGGCCAACCAGATCGGCCAGTTCTTCGCCTCGCAGCGCCACGCGGACGCGGCGAGCGCCATCGCCGATCATCTGCGCAAGTTCTGGGAGCCGCGCATGCGGGCCACTCTCATCGCGCATCTCGACGCGGGCGGCGCGGGCCTCGACGGGCCGGTGCGCAAGGCCGTCGATCTTCTCAAGGCCGAATCGCCCCTACCGCCTGAAGAGACGCTCCAGGCCCAGGATCAGCAGGCCGAAGCACAATCCCCAGAAAGCTGACCCGACGCCCATCAACGTGACGCCCGAAACGGTGACGGCCAAAGTGCCCGTCGCCGCGAGACGATCCCGCTCGCCAACCAGGGCGATGCCCAGAGCACCGGCCGTCGAGCCCAGCAAGGCGGTGCCCGCGACGGTCGCGAGCAGAGCCGGTGGCAGCGCCCCGAACAGGCCGACAAGCGAAGCGCCGAACAAGGCGATCAGGAGCCAGAAGAGCGCGTAGAACGGCCCCGCCTTCCAGCGTTGCGCCGGATCGGGATGGGCGTCGGGACCGGTACACAACGCAGCCGAGATCGCGGCAAGGTTCGACGTGTGGGCACCGAGCAACGCCGTGCCGAGCGATGCGGCCCCCGTCACGGCGAGAATGGGCTGAGTGGGCGGCTGATAGCCCGAGCCGCGCAGCACCGCGAAGCCCGGCAGGTTCTGCGACGCCATGGTGACGAGATAGAGCGGCACGCCGAGACCAACCAGAGTGGCCACGTCCCACGCCGGCGCGGTGACGACCAGCGTCGACAGGCCGAGCGACGGCAACGGCTTCACCACGCCCAGCGACCAGGCGAGCAGTGCGCCGCCCACGAGCACGAACAGCGAGGCCAGGGCCGGAAAGAACAGGCGCGCCACCAGGAACAAGGCGATCAGCGGCAGGACAAGCAGCGGCGCCGACGGCACATGCTCGACCATCGCCATGACGAGCCGCAGGAGGATGCCCGCCAGCATCGCGGCAGCAATGCTGGGAGGAATCTTTCCGATCAGCCGGCCGAGCGGCTTCACGGCGGCCGTCAGCAGGATGAGGAGCGCCGCCAGCACGAAGGCGCCCACCGCTGCCGCAAAGCCCGGCACGCCGGACGTCGAAGCGATCAGCGCCGCGCCGGGCGTCGACCAGGCGGTGATGATCGGCATGCGGTACCGCACACTGAGCAGCAGCGCGCTGGCCGCCGTGGCGAGCCCGAGCCCCGAGACCCAGGAACTCGCCTGGTCCGGTGTCGCTCCCACCGCCTGGGCCGCCGCCAGCACCACGGGCAGAGTTCCGCCCACGCCCGCGAT
>CAZPOS010000168.1:0-4523 GCA_964588065.1 uncultured Reyranella sp. | reverse complement strand
GGCGGCCGCGACGGAGATGAGATCAGCCGATTTCACGGGCGCACGTCTGCGGAGGTCACCCTCGCTGTGTGCGCCAACTCACGCATTCGCCCGCTCGACCATCGCCTGCAGCAGGATCTGGGCGCCGGCACCGACGTCGCTCTTGGTGGCATCCTCGATCTCGTTGTGGCTGATGCCGTCCTTGCAGGGCACGAAGACCATCGCCGTCGGGGCGACCCGGCTGACATAGCAGGCGTCGTGACCGGCACCGCTCACGATGTCCATGTGCGGATAGCCCGCCTGCTCGGCGCCGCGGCGCACCGCATCGACCAGTTCCGTGGCGAAGGGCGACGGCGGGAAGTACCAGATCTGCTCGATCTTCACCTCGAGCCGGTGTCGCCTGGCGATGTCGGCCGCGGCGGCGCGCATCTCGGCATCCATCTTCGAGAGTTCGCCGTCATCGGGATGGCGGAAGTCGACGGTCATGAAGACGCGACCGGGGATCGTGTTGCGCGCCTGCGGCTGGCTTTCGATCACGCCGATGGTCGACCGTCCGTTCGGCCGGTTGCCGATGCGCCGGCACTCCACGATCAGTTCCGCCGCCCCGACCAGCGCGTCGCGACGGCCTTCCATGGGAGTCGTGCCGGCATGACTCTCCATGCCCGTCCAGCTGATCTCGTACCAGCGCTGGCCCTGCGCGCCCGTCACGACGCCGATCGTCTTCTTCTCGCGCTCCAGGATCGGCCCCTGCTCGATATGCGCCTCGAAGAACGCGCCGATCGGCCGGCCGCCGACCGGCTCATTACCGTCGTAGCCGATCTGCTTCAGCGCCTCGCCGAAGGTGACGCCGTCGCGATCCTTGATCGACAGCGCGTGCTCGAGGGTGAAGGCGCCGCCGAACACGCCCGACGCCACCATCGCCGGTGCGAAGCGGCAGCCTTCCTCGTTGGTCCAGACGGCGACTTCGATCGGCGCCTCGGTGACGTAGTTCGAATCGTGCAGCACGCGCAGCACTTCGAGGCCAGCCATGACGCCATAGGCGCCGTCGAACTTGCCGCCCGTCGGCTGGGTGTCGAGATGGGAGCCGGTCATGATCGGCGGCCTGGCCGGATCGCGGCCCTCGCGTCGCGCGAAGACGTTGCCGAGCTGGTCGACCTTGATGGTGCAGCCCGCTTCCTTGGCCCAACGCACGAAGAGATCGCGCCCCTGGCGGTCGAGTTCGGTCAGCGCGATGCGGCAGACGCCCCCCTTCTCGGTCCCGCCGATCTGGCCGAGCTCCATCAGGCTCGACCACAGCCGGTCGTGATCCACGCGGAGATTGGGGCGGTCGGCGGCGGTCATGCGGGCTCCATTGTCAACGAACCGATAAAGGACTAAATTTGGACTCAAAGGAGCTTAGCATGCCACGTGCCGCCCGCATCAAGCCCATCAGCTATTTCAAGGCCAACGCCGCCGAGATCATCCAGGAACTGGGCGAAGTCGGCGAGCCCATGATCATAACCCAGAACGGCGAGGCCAAGGCGGTCGTCCAGGACATTGTTTCGTATGAACAGACCCAGGAGACCCTCGCGCTGCTGAGGATCCTCGCACTCGCCAACAACAATATCGAGCAGGGCCACTATCGGCCTGCCAAGGAGGTCTTCGCCGACCTTCGCAAGCGGCAGCAGGCGCGCAAGACAGGCAAGTGAAGACTTACTCGATCGTCATCGAGCGAGGCGCGGAACGCGATCTCAACGAGATTGATGCCTACATCTCCGGGCACGATTCGGTCGCCAAGGCAGTTTCGGTCATGGCCAGCATCGAGCAGGCGATCGCCAAACTGGAGACATTCCCAAACCGCGGCTCCCGCCCGAAGGAACTCGTCGAGAATGGCGTACTCGACTTCCGCGAGACCTTTTTCAAACCCTATCGAATTCTCTATCGGGTGGTCGACGACAAGGTGGTCGTCGTCCTGGTCGCAGATGGGCGTCGCGATATGCGTGCCCTGCTGACCAGACGCCTGCTGGGCGCTTAGGCCGGCGCTGGCCGGATCGGTTGCGCATCGCTATTGCTCGAACCTCACAACATTGGATGTGTAACCGCATGCTTCCGCTGTCCGATACGCTCGTTCTCGACCTGACGCAGGTCATCGCCGGCCCGACCGCGGGACAGATCCTGGGCGACATGGGCGCCGACGTGATCAAGGTGGAGCCGCTGAACGGCGAGCATTTCCGGCCGCATTTCGGCGGTGCCTGGGTGCCATCGATGAACCGCAACAAGCGCGGCCTCGCCATCGACCTGCGGACCGACGGCGGCAAGGACGTGCTGATGCGCCTGGTGAAGAAGGCCGACGTGTTCATGGAGGCCTTCACGCCGGGCGTGATCGACAAGCTGGGCTTCGGCTGGGACATGGTATCGAAGGTCAATCCGCAGACCATCTATGCCTCGATCTCGGGCTACGGCCAGACCGGTCCCTACTCGCCGCGCGCCGGCTACGATCCCTGCATCCAGGCCGAGATCGGCTTGATGGATGCGACCGGTCCCTACCAGGGCGAGATGTGCCGCGTCGGCACGGCGCCGATCGACTATTCGACCGGCCTCGCCTGCGCCGGCGGCATCGCCTTCGCGCTGCTGCACCGGATCAAGACCGGCAAGGGCCAGCGGCTCGACCTGTCGCTGTTCGATGTCGGCATGCACATGATGAGTCACTGGATCACCAACCATGGCCTCACCGGCGAGAACCCGGAACGCATGGGGACCTCGAACACGATCCTCTGTCCGCTGCGCGTCTTTCCGACCAAGACCCAGCCGGTGTTCGTGGCCGGCACCAACGACGCCTTCTGGCGCCTGCTCTGCACCGCGCTCGGCAAGAAGGACTGGCTCGACGACGAGCGCTTCAAGACCAATGCTGGCCGCGTCGCCCATCGGGCGCTCCTCGAGGGGATGATCGAGGCTTATTTCCTGGAGCACACGGCCGACGAGTTGCTGGAAAGACTGATCCCCGCCGGCATGCCCTGCTCCGCCGCCTACAAGGTGAGCGACGTGATGGCCTCCGACCACGCCCGGGCGCGCGGCAGCGTGCTGGAGATCGACTATCCCGGGATCGGCCCGGTGAAGTCGGCTGCCAACCCGATCAAGCTCTCCGCCGCGGCGGTCGAGACCCGGCAGAAGGCGCCGGCCGTCGGCGAGCACACGGTCGAGATCATGCACGAAGTGGGCTATAGCGATGACGAGATCGCCGCCCTTGCGTCGGCGAAGGCCATCGCGACCAGCTGAGGTCACCCGTGAAGATCGTCTATTCCGAGAAACACGCCCAGCACGATCCGCAGCACTTCGTGGTGCGCGGCACCAAGCAGCGCAGCGCTGAACAACCGGAGCGCGCCATCCGCCTGCTGGCCGCCGCGACGGCCGCCGGCCATACGATCGTTCCGCCGGGCTCGTACGGCCCGGCGCCGGCCGCCACCGTGCATACGCCGGACTATCTCGACTTCCTGCAGATCGCCGCGCGCGAATGGGCGAAGCTCCCGGGCGCGGGTCCGGAAGTGGTGCCCAACGTCCATCCGGCGCGTGCCCATGCCTCCTATCCGAAGGCGCTCGCGGGCCGCGCCGGTTGGCACCAGGTCGACACCGGCTGCCCGATCGGCCCGCACACCTGGGACGCAGCCCTCGCCGCCACCGAAGTCGCCGCCACCGTCGCCGACATGGTGCTCGCGGGCGAAGACCATGCCTATGCGCTCTGCCGGCCGCCGGGCCATCACGCCTATGCCGACATGGCCGGCGGCTTCTGCTTCCTGAACAACACGGCCGTGGCCGCGCAGAGGCTACGCAGCAAGCACGAGCGCGTGGCGATCCTCGATGTCGACGTGCATCACGGCAACGGCACGCAGGGCATCTTCTACGAGCGCGACGACGTGCTCACGGTCTCGATCCACGCCGATCCCGACCACTACTATCCCTTCTTCTGGGGCCATGCGCACGAGCACGGCGCGGGCAAGGGCCAGGGCTTCAACCTCAACCTGCCCCTGCCGCTCGGCTCGCCCGATGCGCCGTGGCTCGAGGCCGGTGACAAGGCCCTCGCGCGCATCCGAGAGTTCCAGCCCACCGCCCTGGTCGTGGCACTCGGCCTCGATGCCAGCGAAAGCGATCCGCTGCAGGGCCTCAAGGTCACCGGCGCCGGCTTCCATGCGATGGCCGAGAAGATCGCGGGCCTGCATCTGCCGACGGTGCTGGTTCAGGAAGGCGGCTATCTCGGCGACGATCTCGGCCGCAACCTCGTCCAGTTCCTCGCCGGCTTCGAGAAGGGCCGCAGCGCCTAGCGCGTGAAGTTCAGTCGCCGCCATTCCCACCGACGACATAGACGGTGAGCTTCTCGGGCAGCGTGTCGTGCGCGACCTCGATGGTGCGGCGGTCGGGCCAGATGAAGACCGCGTCCTGGTCGGCCATCAGTTCCTCGAAGCGCGCGACCTGGCCGCGTCCCCAATAATGCATCGGCAGCACGATGCGCGGCTGCACCTGGCGGATGACCTCGACCACCCGGCGGTCCACGTCGGAGCGCCGGATCGGCT
>CAZPOS010000167.1:0-12626 GCA_964588065.1 uncultured Reyranella sp. | reverse complement strand
GACCAGACCCAGTCGCTGGTGCTCGCCCAGGGCGCGGACGTCGCCGACTTCACCATTCCCGAGCTCTGGCACCACGACACGATGGCGGCGATCGCCGAGGCTGCACTGGCCGCGGCACCACCGACCTTCGCCCTGTGCGGCTTCTCGATGGGCGGCTACGTGGCCTTCGAGATCTTCCGCCGCGCGCCGGAGCGGGTCGAGCGCATTGCCCTGATCGACACCCAGGCCGGCCCCGATTCGCCCGAGACGGCGGCGCGGCGGCGCGGGTTCATCGAGCAGACGCGGATCGGCCGGTTCCACGGCATCCACCCGACGCTGCTGCCGCAACTCGTCCATCCCGCCCGGGTGAGCGACGAGCGCATCACGCAGCCCCTCTTCGACATGGCGTGCGAGGTCGGCGGCGACGGCTTCGTGCGCCAGCAGCAGGCGATCCTCGGTCGTGCCGACAGCCGCCCGCTCCTGGTCGAGATCGAGATGCCCACGCTGGTGATCGTGGGTCGCGAGGATCGGGTCACGCCCCTGCCGCGCGCGCAGGAGATGGCGAGCGATATCGCCAACGCCCGTCTCCAGGTCATCGACGGGTCCGGACACATGACCCCATTGGAGAAACCGGCCGAGGTCTCGGCCGCCCTGAGGAGATGGCTGACGCAATGAACACGACCTACGCCCGCGAGGATCATCTCGGCGCCGACGAATACATCGACGTGGTGGCCAAGTCGGGCCTGAACCGGCCCATCACCGATCGTCCGCGCATCGAGCAGATGCTGAAGCACGCCAACCTGATCCTGACCGCGCGCCAGGACGGCAAGCTGGTCGGCTTCGCCCGCTCGCTCACCGACTTCTGCTTCTGCTGCTATCTGTCCGACCTCGCGGTCGACAAGGCCTGCCAGGGCCAGGGAATCGGCCGCCGCCTGATCGAGGAGACCCGCGCCGCCGCCGGCGGGGCAAAGACCACCACCCTGCTGCTCTCGGCGCCGACGGCCATGACCTTCTACGAAGGCATCGAGATGCCCAAGGCCGACAACTGCTTCCTGTATCGTCGCCAGGCTTGACCGACATCAAGGGGCGAAACGCCAAATGGTTCTAGTTCTCCACGCAGCAATCGATGCGTGGAGTACGGAATGCCCCAATCGCGCCGCCGCTGGCCGATTCTGATCGCCTTGCTCGCCGTCGCGGTGGGCGCCGGAGGCGCCGCATACCGCTACTGGCCGCGGCCCCAGCCGGCGTTCCTCACCCTCTACGGCAACGTCGACATCCGCCAGGTCGACCTCGCCTTCAATGCCAGCGGCCGCCTGCAGGAGCTGCGCAAGGAAGAAGGCGATGCGGTGAAGGAAGGCGAGACGGTGGCGGTGATGGAGGCCGACACCTATCGCGACGCCGTGGCCCTGGCCCGCGCCCGGCTCGCGGCGCAGCGCGCGGTGGTGGACCGCCTGGAAAGCGGCAGCCGTCCCGAAGAGATCGCGCGCGACCGCGCCCAGGTCGAAGCCAACAAGGCTGCCGTCGCCGACGCCGAACTCCTGCTGAAGCGGAGGACCGAACTGCTGGCCGGCGGCAACGTCTCGCGCCAGCTCTACGACGAGGCGAAAAACGCCTACGATTCGGCGCGCGCCCGTCTCGACCTTTCCCAGCAGGTCTCGCGCCTGACGGAGATCGGTCCGCGCCGCGAGGACATCGAACAGGCCAAGGCCCTGCTGCGGTCGGAAGAATCGGTCGTCTCGCTGGCGGAGCGCCGGCTCGCCGATACGGTGCTGAAGGCACCGTCCGAAGGCATCGTGCTCAGCCGCATCGTCGAGCCGGGCGCGATGGTCAGCCCGGCAAATCCGATCTTCACCCTGTCGCTCACCGACAAGGTCTGGGTTCGCACCTACATCTCCGAACCCGATCTCGGCCGCATCCGGCCCGGGATGACGGTGACGATCTTCACCGATACCGATCCGACCCGCCCGTACGAAGGCTGGATCGGCTTCATATCGCCCACGGCCGAGTTCACGCCGAAGACCGTCGAGACCACGGAGCTGCGCACCCAGCTCGTCTATCGCCTGCGCGTGTTCGTCAAGACTCCCGACGACCGCCTGCGCCAGGGCATGCCGGTCACGGTCCGCGTGCCGCTCGGCGCCGGCTAGGCCGGCCATGCCCGCACCGGTCATCCTCGAGCATCTGGACAAGAGGTTTGGCGCAACGGCCGCGCTGACGGACGTGACGGCCACGATCGCTGCCGGCCAGATCACAGGTCTCGTCGGACCGGATGGTGCCGGCAAGACGACGCTGCTGCGGCTCATCGCCGGCCTGCTGGCGCCGGACGCGGGAACGCTGGAGGTGCTGGGCCACCCGGCCACGGACCGCGCCACGGTGCGTGGTGAGATCGGCTACATGCCGCAGCGCTTCGGCCTCTACGAGGACCTGACGGTCCAGGAGAATCTGAGCCTGCAGGCTGACCTGCACGATCTCGACGAGGGCGCGCGCAGCGAGCGCTTCGCGACGCTGCTCCAGTTCACCGGCCTCGCGCCCTTCACCGGCCGGTT
Organism: uncultured Reyranella sp.; assembly: GCA_964588065.1. Lineage (GTDB taxonomy): Bacteria > Pseudomonadota > Alphaproteobacteria > Reyranellales > Reyranellaceae > Reyranella. The sequence continues at coordinate 10,104 of CAZPOS010000167.1, read as the reverse complement.
GGCGGGGCAACTCTCCGGCGGCATGAAGCAGAAGCTAGGGCTCGCCTGCGCCCTGCTGCCGCGACCGAAGCTGTTGCTGCTCGACGAACCCAGCGCCGGCGTCGATCCCGCCTCGCGGCGCGAACTCTGGCGCATCGTGCGGACGATGGCGGGAACCGGCGTCGCCATCGTCTGGAGCACGGCCTATCTGGACGAGGCCGAACGCTGCGACAGCTTTCTCCTGCTCGACCGCGGCCGCCTCCTCGCCTCCGGAAGTCCCTCGGACTTCACGCGGCGACTGGAAGGACGAACCTTCCTGATCGAGCTTCCCGAGCGACAACGTCATCGCATCCAGCGTGGCGCGGCCGCGCTGCCGTCGGTCGCCGACGCGACCATCCAGGGTCGCAGCCTGCGGCTCGTGTTGAAGGATGGATGCGACCTGCCCGACCTCGCGCAGCTGGTGGGCAACGATGCGACGCCGCGACCGACACGGCCGCGCTTCGAGGATGCGTTCGTCAGCCTGCTCCAGGGCGACCGACCGACCGTCGCGGCGCCGCCGCCTCAGGACGCCCTCGCCGGCTCCGCCGAAGGCGTCGCGATCGAGGCCCGCGAGCTGACACGCGACTTCGGGAAATTCCGGGCGGTCGACCGCGTGAGCTTCACGGTCAGGCCCGGCGAGATCTTCGGGCTGCTCGGTCCCAACGGCGCCGGCAAGTCCACGACCTTCCGCATGCTCTGCGGCCTGCTGGCGCCGAGTGCCGGTTCGGCGCATGTCGCCGGGGTCGATCTCGGCCGCGCCCGCGCCACCGCACGCGAGCGCATCGGCTACATGTCCCAGAAATTCTCGCTCTACGGCAATTTGTCGGTCCGCGACAATCTCGACTTCTTCAGCGGCGTCTACGGCCTCGCGGGCCATCGCCGCGCGCGCCGCATCGCCTGGACGATCGAAAGCTTCGACCTCGCGGCGGTCGCCGAACTGGAAGCGGGAACCCTGCCGCTGGGGTTCAAGCAGCGCCTGGCGCTGGGATGCGCGCTGCTGCACGAACCGCAGGTCCTGTTCCTCGACGAGCCGACGTCAGGCGTCGATCCGCTGATGCGCCGCGAATTCTGGTCGCGCATCGGCAGCCTGGCCGAGGGCGGCGTCACGGTGCTGGTGACGTCGCATTTCATGGAGGAGGCCGAGTACTGCGACCGGCTGGGCATCGTCTACGCCGGAAGGATGATCGCCTCCGGAAGCCCGGATGAGATGAAGCAGCGGTTCGTGACGGCGGACCTGCCGGAGCCGACGCTCGAAGACGCCTTCGTGGGCCTCATCCGCGAGCATGACTCTCAAGGCCAGGCGGCCGCCGCATGATTCCGGCGCGCACCTTCCTCCGCCGCTTCGGGGGGCTGCTGCACAAGGAATTCGTGCAGATCGTGCGCGATCCCTCGTCGATCGCGATCGCCCTCGTGATGCCGGTCGTCCTGCTCCTGCTGATCGGCTTCGGCATCTCGCTCGACGCCCGCAACGTGCGCTTCGGGGTCGTCGACGAAAATCGCAGCGTCGAATCGGCCGGCCTGTTGCAGGCCTTCGCCAACACGCCCTACTTCCGTCCGTTCTCCTTCCTGACATCGAAGGCCGCCGAGGCCGCCCTGATGCGCGGCGACATCGAAGGCTTCGCGGTCTTGCGCAGCGACTTCTCGCGCCGCGTCGCCGATCCGATCCGTGCCGCCGACATCGCCATCGTGGTGAACGGCGTCGACGCCAACAATGCCCGCATCGTCACCGGCTATGCCCAGGGCGTCGTGGCGACGTGGCTGCTCGGCCATCGTCGCGACCGGGCGCAGCCGGCCGTATCCCCCGTCACGGTCGAGAACCGCTACTGGTTCAATCCCGAGATCCGCAGCACCAACTTCATCGTGCCCGGCCTGATCGCCATGGTCATGACCATGATCGGCGCCCTGCTGACCGCGCTGGTGGTGGCACGCGAATGGGAACGCGGCACGATGGAGGCGATGCTCGCCTCGCCCGCCGGCATGACCGAGATCCTGCTGGGCAAGCTGGTTGCCTACTTCGTCCTGGGACTGGGCGGCCTCGCCGTCTCGGTGTTCATCGGCCTGGTCGTGTTCGAGGTTCCCTTCCGGGGTTCGGCCGAGGTGCTGGTCGCGATCTCGTCGGTGTTCCTCATCGTTTCCCTGGCGATGGGCCTGCTGATCTCCACGGTCGCGCGCAGCCAGTTCGTCGCCGCCCAGCTCGCCTTTCTCGTCACCTTCATGCCGGCGCTGATCCTGTCGGGCCTCATGTTCGACATCGAGAGCATGCCGCGCTGGGTGCAGGCCGTGACGACGGTCTTCCCCGCCCGCTATTTCGTGTCGAGCCTGCAGACCCTGTTTCTCGCGGGCACGGTCTGGTCCGTCCTGCTGCCCAACCTCGCGATGCTCGTGGGCTTCGCCATCCTGTTTCTCGCGCTGGCCATCGCCCGCACCCGCCGCAGCCTGGAGTAACGACCATGTGGCGCCGCATCGCCGCACTGATCCTCAAGGAATTCAAGATGCTGTGGAAGGACCGCAAGAGCCGCATGGTTCTCGTGGTCCCGCCGCTGGTCCAGCTCGTCCTGTTCGCCAGCGCCGCGACCTTCGAGGTGACGGATGCCGCCCTCGGCCTCTGGATCGAGGATCGGTCGCACCCGGCCCAGGAACTGGTGAGTCGTTTCGAGGCTTCGCCCGCCTTCCACGTCGTCGCGCGCTTCGACAATCCGCAGTCCGTCCAGGACGCGCTCGATTCGCAGAAGGTGAAGGCGGTGCTGCATGTCGGCCAGACCTTCTCGGCCGATGTCGCGGCCGGCCGGCCGGCCCGCGTCCAGCTGCTGCTCGACGGCCGCAAGTCCAACGCCGCCCTTATCCTGCAGAGCTACGCGCTCGGCATCGTCGAAAGCTTCAACCTCGCGCGGGCCGGCCAGGCCGTCGCCGAGCTCAACATACAGCCGCGCGCTTGGTTCAATCCCAATTTCGACAGCCGCTGGTTCATCCTGCCGGGCCTGACGGTGCTGCTGACCATCGTGGCCACGCTGCTGATCACGGCGCTCTCGGTCGCCCGCGAACGCGAACTCGGCACGTTCGAGCAGCTTCTCGTCACGCCGCTGCGGCCCATGGAGATCCTCGTGGGCAAGACCGTGCCGGCGCTGTGCATCGGCTTCGTCGAGGCCAATCTGATCGCCGTGCTGACGTGCCTCGTCTACGGTGTGCCCTTCGTCGGCAGCATCGTCCTGTTCAACGTCTCGATAGCGATCTTCGTGCTGTCCGCGGTAGGGATCGGCCTGGTCATCTCATCCGTCGCCAAGACGCAACAGCAGGCGATCCTCGGGGTGTTCCTGTTCCTGTCGCCCGCCATGGTCCTGTCCGGCTTCACGACTCCGATCGCCAACATGCCCGACTGGGCGCAGGCCCTCACCCATCTCAATCCAATCCGCTACATGGTGACCCTGAGCCGCGGCATCTTCCTGCAGGACCTCCCCTGGGCGCTCGCCTGGCCGCAGCTCTGGCCCATGGCCCTGATCGGCTGCGTCACGCTGGGCTATGCAACCTGGCTGTTCTCCCGCCGGCTCGAATAGCAGCGCGCGCTCAGCCGCCGCGCTGCGCCTGGATCGCCCTCTGCAGCTCGCGGTCGAACCCGTTCAGCGACTGCATGAACGGCCCCGCCATCGTGTCCTGCAACTGGAGCTGGATCTGGATCTGCGAGCCCGTGCGCAGCTGCTGCAGCAGCTCGGCTGACTTGCCCTCGTCAAACTGGCAGATGCCCTGCCCGCAGATACTGGTCGAGATGAACGGGTTGGAATCGACCTGGATACTGGCCCGCACGCCCTGGCCGTCGCCGACGACGGAAATCTTCTTGTACGCCGCCGAGTAGCGCATCACGAGAAACTGGCCGAGCAGGCTGTTGCCGTCGATCGTCGCCTGCGCGCCGCAATCCCTGCCGCCCTCCGAGGAGCAGTACATGACCCACTTATCCGGCGGCTGGTCCTGCGCGGCCGCCGGTTGCGAAAGGTTGAATGCGGCGGCCGCAACGCCGGCGGCCACGAGTACGGATCGCATCATCTTTCGGTCTGCTCCCGGGTTTGCCATCTTTCCAAGCGCCCCCTATGTAGCCGCCTGTGTCTTCGCTGACAAAGGAACCCTTCGCATGTCCGAAAGCCTGAAACTCGTCGCCTTCTGCGGCAGCCTGCGTCGTTCAACCGGCTCTCGCTGCAGGCCTTCGTCGAGCGTCTGCCGGCCGGCGCGACCTGCGAGACGATCGAGATCGGCGACTGGCCGCTCTACGATGCCGACCTGCAGGCCAAGGGCTTCCCCGACAAGGTGCAGGCCGCGCAGAAGGCCATGCTTGAGGCCGACGGCATCGTCTTCGTCAGCCCGGAATACAATTACGGCATCTCGGGGGTGCTGAAGAACGCGATCGACTGGCTGTCGCGCACGAGCCCGCAGCCGTTCGCTGCCAAGCCGGTCGCCCTGTTCGGCGCCTCGATGGGCGTGCTCGGCACGGCGCGCGCGCAATACCAGCTTCGCCAGACGCTGGTCTTCCTCGATGGTCGTCCGGTCAACAAGCCGGAGGTCATGATCGCCCAGGCGCAGAACAAGTTCGCCGACGGCAAGCTCACCGACGAGATGACCGGCAAGCTGCTGGGCCACCTCGGCGCCGCACTGGCGCTCGCCTGCCGCCAGGCCAGGGCGGCGGCGTCCGTCAAATAGGACGATGACGCAGAACATCTACGACACGCCGGAGTTCTTCGCGGGCTACAGCCGCCTTCCACGGTCCGTCGAAGGGCTGGCGGCGGCGCCCGAGTGGCCGACCCTGCAGTCCATTCTGCCCGACCTGCAGGGGCGGCGGGTCGTGGATCTGGGCTGTGGCTTCGGCTGGTTCTGCCGCTTCGCGCGCGAGGCCGGAGCGGCCGCCGTGCACGGGCTCGACGTGTCGGAGAACATGCTGGCGCGGGCGCGTGCGACCACCGCTGACCCTGCGGTCCGCTACGAGCGCGCCGACCTCGAAGCACTCGCGCTGGCCGAAGGCGCGTTCGATCTCGTCTACAGCTCGCTGGCACTGCACTACATCGAGAACCTGCGCGGCCTGTTCGAGCAGGTGCGCCGCGGCCTCGTGCCCGGTGGACGCTTCGTCTTCTCGGTGGAGCATCCGATGTACACCGCGCCCGCTTGCCCCGGCTGGACGCGCGATCCCGACGGTCGCATCGCCTGGCCGGTGAACCGCTACGCCGAGGAAGGCGCCCGCTCGACCGACTGGCTGGCCAAAGGCGTGATCAAGCAGCACCGCACGATCGCCCGCTACGTCAACCTGCTGATCGAAACCGGCTTCACGATCGCGCGGCTGGAAGAATGGTGCGCGAGCCCCGCCGATATCGTCGCGCATCCCGACTGGGCCGGCGCCGACGAGCGTCCGTCGTTCCTGTTGATCGCCGCGCATCGCTGAAAGGCCGATCCTTCGGTCCAGGCCGAAGGAATGTGCGCCGCATCCGTGGTAGCAAGCCCGGCCATGGCGTCGAGACTGCCCCTCCTCATCCTGCTGATCGCCGTCACCTGCCTCAGCCAGTTCTATCGCGTGTCGAACAGCGTGATCGCGCCGGAGCTCGTGCGCGACCTCGATCTCACGCCGCGTCAGCTCGGCTGGGCAGGCAGCGCCTTCTTCTTCGCACTGTTCGCGGTGCAAATCCCTGTCGGCATGTGGTTCGACCGGTTCGGGGCGCGTCGCACCGTGGCCGCGCTGTCGCTGCTCGCCATGCTGGGCTCGCTGTGGATCGCCAATGCGGGCGACGCCGCCGACCTGATCGCCGGCCGAACCATCGTCGGCATCGGCTGCGCCGCCTCCTTCATGTCGGTGGTATTCCTGTGCTCGCGCTGGTTCGAGCCGGCGAGGCTCGCGACGCGCCTCTCCTGGGTGTTCGCGGCCTCGAACATCGGGACCCTGGCGGCCGCAACGCCGCTCGCCTGGATCGCGGCCACGGTCGGCTGGCGCAGCGGCTTCGTGGGCCTCGCCGTCGTTACGCTGCTGGTCGCCGTCGGCTTCCTGCTCTTCGTACGCGACAGGCCGCCGGAGTATCGCGGGCCCGAGCCTGCGCGCGAATCGGCGGGGCAGATCCTGCGCGGGCTGTGGGAGGTGTGGCGCACGCCCGGCCTCGGCCCGGTGCTCTCGATGCACTTCTTCGCCTACGCGACGATGCTGACGGTGCTCGGCGTCTGGGGCGGCCCCTACCTGCACGACGTACACAAGCTCGACGGGGTCGCGCGCGGCAACGTGCTGCTCGCCATGGGCGCCGCGCAGATCCTCGGCATCCTTGCCTATGGCCCGATGGACCGGGTCCTGCGCTCGCGCAAGCGGGTGGTGTTCGGCGGTGCCGCGATCTCGATGGTGCTGCTCGCGATCCTGGCGGCACTTCCCAGCCCGCCGCTCTGGCTGGCGGTCTCGCTGCTGATCGCTTTCTGCTTCTTCTGTGCCTACGGCACGGTAATCGTGGCGCAGGGCCGGGCGCTGTTTCCCGACCGGCTGGCCGGGCGCGGCGTCACCACCGTGAACATGGCGCAATGCCTGGGCCTCGCCGTGCTGCCCGCCACCGCCGGCTACATCGTCGAAGCCTTCGGCGCCGGCGACGCCGCCTATCGCTGGGTGTTCGGCGTGCTCGCTGCCGGCCTGGTGCTGGGGTCGTTCGCCTATGTGCGGGCGCGCGACAGCTTCACGCCGTGAGGGTGGCTACTTCGTCGCTTCCTTGAGATAGGCGACGAGGTCGGCGAGCTGGCCGGCGTTCTTGACGCCGTTGTAAAGCATCTTGGTGCCGGGCACCTTGCCCTTCGGGTCCCGGTTGTACTCGGCGAGCGTCGTCTCGTCCCAGACGATGCCGGAATTCTTCATCGCATCGGAATAGGCATAGCCCGCGCTCGTGCCGGCCTTGCGCCCGAACAGACCGTATAGGTTCGGTCCCGTCGCCTGGGTGCCGTCCTTCTCCAGCGTGTGACAGGACTTGCACTGGGTGTTGAAGACGCGCTGGCCCTTCGAGGCCTCCCCCGATTGCGCGGCGGCGGGGCCGGCCGCGGTCGCCGTTCCGGCGACGATCACGGCGGCGGCAGTGATCCAGTTCCTCATCACCCTACTCCTGATGCTTCCGGCGAAAGATGCCCTATATCGATGCGATGCAGCAAAGCCTGTTCGACGCAAATGGCGGAAAGGAGGCGCTGGCGCCCGGCGCCACGCTGTTGCACGGATTCGCACGAAAGCGTGATGTCGCGCTGATAACGGCAATCGAGGCGATCGCGAGCCGGGCTCCGTTCCGGCGCATGGTGACGCCCGGCGGTTTCGAGATGTCGGTGGCGATGACCAATTGCGGAGCGGCCGGCTGGGTCACGGACCGAACGGGCTACCGCTATCAGGCGCACGACCCGCAAGGCGGCGCGCCCTGGCCCGCCATGCCGGCGGCGTTCCTCGCGCTGGCCGACGAAGCCGCGACCGCAGCCGGCTTCGCGGACTTCGTCCCCGATGCCTGCCTGATCAACCGCTATGAGCCCGGCACGAAACTGTCCCTGCATCAGGACAAGGACGAGGCCGACTATGCCCATCCCATCGTCTCGATCTCGCTCGGCCTCCCCGCTACCTTCCAGTTCGGCGGATCGAAGCGCGGCGATCCCGTGCGGAAGATCATGCTGGAGCATGGCGACGTGGTCGTCTGGGGCGGCCCATCGCGGCTGTTCCATCACGGCGTGCTGACATTGAAGAGCGGCGAGCATCCGCTGACCGGACGCCGCCGCTTCAACCTCACGCTTCGCAAGGCGCTCTGACGGGAGTGCCTACTCCGCCTTGATGTTCTGTTCCTTGATCAGAGTCGTCCAGCGCTTCTCTTCCTTCTCGAGGAAGGTCTTGAACTCGACCGGCGTCGAGGCGCGGATCTCCACGCCCTGCGGCTTGAAGCGTTCGATCATCTCGGGCTCGGCGGCGATCTTGGCGATCGCCTTCTGCAGCTTGTCGACGATCGCCTTGGGCGTGCCGGCCGGCACGATCATTCCCTGCCAGAACACCGCTTCGAAGTCCGGCAGGCCCGCCGCCTCGACGACGGTCGGAATGTCGGGGAAGGCGGGCGAGCGCTTGAGGCTCGAGATGGCGATGGCCCGGGTGCGGCCCGTGGCCAGGATCGGCTTCGCTTCGAGCGCGGCCGAGAACATCATCTGGGCCTGGCCGGAGGCCACGTCCTGGCCCGCCTGGGCGCCGCCCTTGTAGGGAACGTGCGTGATGTTGAGCCCGGCCTGCGCCTTGAGCAGTTCGGCGGCGAGATGATTGGTGGCGCCAATGCCCGAACTCGCGATGTTGAACTTGCCGGGGTTGGCTTTCACGGTGGCGATCAGCTCGGCCATGTTCTTGGCGGGGAAGTCGGCGTTCACGTGCAGGATGAAGGGCGTGAACGACATCAGCGACACGAGCTCGAAGCTCTTGTTGGGGTCGTACTGGACCTGGCCCGTGAGCGTCGGGTTGATGATCAGCGAGGTACCGGCGGCATAGATCGTGTAGCCGTCGGGTGCGGCCTTGGCGACGAAGTTCGAGGCCACGGTGGTGGCCGCGCCGGCGCGGTTGTCGACGATGAACGGCTTGCCGAGTTCGGCCGAGAGCTTCTCGGCATAGACCCGGGCCACGGCGTCGTTCACCCCGCCCGGCGGATAGGGCACGACCAGCGAGACCGGCTTGGTCGGCCAGTCGGTCTGCGCCGAGACGGCAAACGGCAGCAGCAGCGCGGCCAATGCCGACGCCACGAATACGGAACGCTTCATTTTCTTCCTCCCAGGATTTCTCTGTCTTATCTATTCGGCGACGAAGACGGGCAGCGTCACCTCCTTGTTGACCGGCTCGAAGCCGAGCTTCACGCGCCGGCCGATCTTCAGCTCGGCCTCGGGAACGCCATGCAGCTGCGCATTGACCCTCACGCCGGCATCCATGTCGACCAGGGCCACGATGTAGGGCGCCGAGGCCTTGAAGAAGAAGTTGAACGGATGATGGCACACGGTCCAGCTGTGCAGGCTGCCACCCAGCGGCGCTTCCTTAAACTCGCTTTCCATCGAGAAGCAGTGCGGGCAAACCGGCCGCGGATAATGGCGGACCTTGCCGCAGGACGAGCAGTATTGCAGCAGGAAGCGTCCCTCGCGCATTCCATCCCAGTAGGGCTGGCTCTCGCGGGTCGGCGTCGGCAGCGGGCGTTCCGGCGCTGGTGCGACCGGTGTGGGTGCCTGGCTCATGCCGCCCTCCTCAGGATCGCGATCGACCCGTCGCCCATGTCGCCATAGCCGGTGACCAGACCGGTCTCGACGTCCTTGACCTGCGCGCGGCCGGCCTCACCGCGCAGCTGGCGCGTCAGTTCGATCACGTGGTTGAGACCGACAACATGACCCTGGCTCAAGAGCCCGCCATGGGTATTGATCGGCAGCTCGCCGCCCAGTGCGATGCGGCCGTCCATCACGAACGGACCGCCTTCGCCGGTCTTGCAGAAGCCCAGGATCTCGAGCTGGCGGATCACCGTGAAGGTGAAGCAGTCGTAGATTTCGGCAACGTCGATGTCCTTCGGCCCCAGCCCCGCCATCGCGTAGGCGCGTGGCGCGGACTTCACCAGGCCGAACTCCAGAAGGTCGGGCCGCTGCGCGATCGACGCGGGCGACTCGGGGTGCCCTTCGGCCACACCCGCGATGGTTACCAGCGGCTTCCGGAGATCCTTCGCGCGATCGCTGGCGCTGATGACGACCACGGCACCGCCATCGCTCTCCAGGCTGCAGTCGAACAGCCGGAAGGGATCGGCGATCATGCGCGAGGCATGATGGTCCTCGACGGTGAGCGGCTTGTTCATCACCACGTTCCCGTTGAGGATCGCATGCTGGCGCGTGACGACGGCCACTTCGGCGAACTGCCGCGCCGTCGTGCCGTAGAGTTCCATGTGACGGCGGGCGCCCTGGGCATAGAGCTGGGCCGGCGCGAACATGCCGATCGGCGCCTCGAACTCGGCGGCCTGCGCGAACACCGGGAACTGCTGCAGGCGCGTCGAAACGCGCGAGCCGGAATAGCCCGTGCGTCCGACCGAGATCAGCACGTGCTTGCAGACGCCGGTCGTCACCGCCATC
>CAZPOS010000166.1:10866-12638 GCA_964588065.1 uncultured Reyranella sp. | reverse complement strand
CAGCGGCGTGCCCGTCTATGCCGGGACCGCAAGCGCCGGCCAGCTTTCACTCGGCCACGCGCTCTATGCCGGCGTGGGCGGCTACATCGCGGCCGGCCTGTTCTTCCACTACGGCATCGGCCCGTGGGCCGGCGTCTTCGTCGCCGTAGCGGCGGCCGTCGCCGCCGGATCGATCGTCGGCTATCTCGGCTTCCGCTTCTCGCTGGCGGGCGTCTATTTCGCCCTGCTCACCATCGCCTTCAGCGAGTTCACGCGCATCGCCTTCGACCATTGGGGCTGGGCCGGCGGATCGGGCGGCCTGTTCCTCAAGGTCGATGCCACCTCCGACATCCTGAACCTGCGCGGCGGGCCGCTGCTCTTCTACTATGTGATCCTGGCGCTGGCGGCCGGCACCTTCATCCTCTGCCGCCTCCTCCTGGAAAGCCGGCTCGGCCGGTACTGGCTGGCCATTCGCGAAGACCCGGAAGCGGCCCAGGCGGTGGGCGTGCCAGTCCTGCGCTGCAAGATGATCGCGATCATGATCTCGGCAGGCCTGACGGCCCTGGCCGGCGTCTGGAACGCCTTCTACTACAACAATCTCTTCCCCGAGACGGCCTTCGCCATGGGCCGCTCCATCGAGTTCACCCTGGCGCCGATCATCGGCGGACTGGGCACGCTGTTCGGGCCGATCGTCGGCGCGGTGGTGCTGACCGGCCTCGGCGAGGTCTTCACCGACCTGAGCGAGGTCTTCCACATTTCCGGCCTGAAGCAGATCTTCTACGGTCTCGCCCTGCTGGTGATCGTGATGTACCGCCCGGCCGGAGTCTGGCCGTGGATCGCCGACCGCTTCGGCTTCGGGGAGAAGCGGAAGTGAGCGGCGCCCGGCTCGAACTCGACGGGATCGGCAAGAGCTTCCGCGGCCTTCGTGCGGTGCACGATGTTTCGTTCGAGGTGCCCGCCGGCGCCATCAACGCCCTGATCGGGCCCAACGGCGCGGGCAAGACGACGATCTTCAACATGATCGCGGGCGTCTACCGCCCCGACGCGGGCAGCGTGCGCCTCGACGGGCGGCAGATCTCCGGCCAGCGGCCCGACCTCGTCTGCGACGCGGGCGTCGGCCGCACCTTCCAGATCGTGAAGCCCTTCAAGGGGCTGAGCGTGCTCGAGAACGTCACGGTGGGCGCCCTGCACCGCCGGCCGGCGCTTCCCGATGCGCGCGCTTACGCCGCCGACATCCTGATGCAGCTCGGCCTGCACGATCGCCGGCACCAGGCCGCCGAGAGCCTCACCCTGCCCGACCGCAAGCGCCTGGAAGTCGCGCGCGCGCTCGCCACCGAGCCCAAGCTGCTGTTGCTCGACGAGGTCATGGCGGGGCTGCGGCCGACCGAGATCGACGTGATGGTGACGTTCCTGCAGGAGCTGAACCGCCGCACCGGGCTCACCATCCTGTTGATCGAGCATGTGATGCGGGCCGTCATGGCGCTCGCCTCCAACATCGTCGTGGTGAGCTATGGCGAGAAGATCGCCGAGGGCCCACCGGCCGAGATCGCGCGCCATCAGGGCGTGCTCGACGTCTATCTCGGCGAGGCGGAGCCCGCATGAGCGCCCCTCTTCTCAGGGTCGAGAACCTCGACCTCTTCTACGGCGACGCCCAGGCGCTTGCCGGCGTGTCGCTCGAGATCGCCCAGGGCGCCACCTGCACCGAAACCGTGGTCTGGAACCCGGGTGCCGCGCTCGGTGCGAAACTCGCCGACATGCCCGAGGACGGCTTTCGCCACATGCTCTGCGTCGAG
>CAZPOS010000166.1:2308-10856 GCA_964588065.1 uncultured Reyranella sp. | reverse complement strand
CCAAGGCGAAATCGTCGCCATCGTCGGCGCCAATGGTGCAGGCAAGAGTTCGCTGATCCGCTCGATCCACGGCATCGAGAAGCCGGCACGTGGCCATGTCCGCTTCGACGGCAGCGAGATCACCGGCTGGCCCTCCTATCGGGTCTGCGAGGCCGGCGTCGGCCATGTCGCCGAGGGCCGCCAGGTCTTCCCCAATCTCTCGGTGCTGGAAAACCTCGAGATGGGCGCGACGCCCAAGCGCGCCCGGGCTCTGGAGAAGCAGACGCTGGAGCGGGTCTTCGCGATGTTCCCGCGGCTGGCCGAGCGGCGCCGCCAGGCGGCCGGGACACTCTCGGGCGGCGAGCAGCAGATGGTGGCGATCGGCCGCTGCCTGATGGGGCAGCCGCGCCTCATCATGTTCGACGAGCCGTCGCTCGGCCTCGCCCCCACCATCGTGCAGGAAGTTTTCCGCATCGTGCGCCGGCTGAACGAGGAGGGCCTCACGATCCTGCTGGTCGAACAGAACGTGATGGCCTCGCTGCGCATCGCAGACCGCGGCTACGTGCTGGAGAACGGCCGCATCGAGCTGGAGGGCCGGGGCGCCGACCTGCTGACCAACGACCGCGTCCGCCAGGCCTATCTCGGCCTCTAGCGGGGTGACGGCACCCCGGGCCGGCGCGCGACATCGCCCGACCGCGGTACCTAGATACCTTATTCGGGGGTGCGACACTCGTTTCGAATGATTCGTTTATTTCGTTTATTTCGATTATTCGCCGACGCGAGGCTGTTTTTTTGCGGCCTGACGAGGCCTGTCAGGCGTTGACGCACGGCGCCACCCGCTGCAAATGTGAGCGCTTCCGGTACTGACGCTGTCGCGTGCGACGCGGATCGGTCCGGGATGGCGCCGGTTTCTCCCGACGACGGGACCACCCGCCCTCCCCGGCAGACATCGCCCATGGGGAGAAACACCAGGATGAATCGTCGCGACATGCTCAAGGCCGGCTTCGCTGCCGGCGCCGTCGGCCTCCTGCCGCGCCTCGCGTCGGCGCAGGCCGCCACCTATGCGCCCGTGCCCAAGGGCTGGCGCACCTACGTGCTGACGACTCGCGTCGAGCCCACCGCGGGCGCCACGAAGGCGTGGATTCCGCTGCCGACCTTCGAGGCGCCGGACTGGCAGCGGCCCGGCGCCGTCACCTGGACCGGCAATGCACGCATCGCCGAGCGCGTCCGCGACCCCAGGTACGGCGCGGAGATGCTCCGGGTCGAATGGGCGGCCGACCAGCAGGCGCCGGTGGTCGAGATCGTGGCCCAGGTCCAGGCGCAGAACCGGTCGGTCGTGCCGGGCCAGGGCAATGCCGCGCCGCTCAGCGACGCCGAGCGCAAGCTCAACCTGATGCCGACCACATTCCTGCCGACCGACGGACTCGTGAAGGAGACCGCCGACGGGATCGTGCGCGGCAAGCAGGGCGACCTGGCCAAGGCGCGCGCGATCTACGACTGGGTGGTCGAGAACACCTTCCGCAACCCGAAGACGCTGGGCTGCGGCGTCGGCGACATCACCACGATGATCCGGACCGGGAATCTCAATGGCAAGTGCGCCGACCTGAATGCGCTCTATGTCGGCCTCGCCCGCGCCGCCGGGCTGCCCGCGCGGGACGTCTACGGCATTCGCGTGATGCCGTCGGAGTTCGGCTTCAAGGCGCTGGGCGCCGGTTCGGAAGTCGTCTCCAAGGCACAGCACTGCCGCGCCGAGGTCTGGCTCGGCGGCTCGGGCTGGACACCGGTCGATCCGGCCGACGTGCGCAAGGTCGTTCTCGAAGAACCGCCGGCCAACCTCGCCATGAGTGATCCGAAAGTCGTTGCCGCCCGCCGCGGACTGTTCGGCTCCTGGGAGGGCAACTGGCTCGCCTACAACGTGGCGCACGATGTGAAACTGCCGGGATCGAAGGAAGACCCGATTGCCTTCCTGATGTATCCGCAGGCCGAGAACCGGTCCGGCTTCCTAGACTCGCTCGACCCGGACAAGTTCAAGTACAGAATCACGGCACGTGAACTGACGGCCTGAGTCGCCGCCGGCAACGGGTTGGGGATTCCGCTTCGGCGCGATCCGCACTATATCCGGCGGATGAACGGACCAAACGATGCGGAGCGGCAAAGGCCGCCCGCGAGCCTCGTCCATCGCTATTACCTCGCGATGTCCGTGCCGTTCCTGATCGACGTCATCTCGGTCTTCGTCTACTCGGCACTCAACGGCGCCCCCCAGGTCGTTCTTCCCTCGCTGGCAGTCACCACCTTGTTTCTTGCCGTGGGTGTCGGCATCGGGGCCTGGTGGCTGATCCGGCCTATCCGGCATTTCATCGAGGGTCGGGCGGCCTTCGGGACGATCGAGATCTCGCTGGCCCGGCTGCCGCGCCATTCTGCAACGGTGATCGGGCTGATGTACGCCCCGATGGTGGCGCTTCGCCTGCTATCCCATCGCCTGGAGATCACCTTCGGCGCCACGCTGCAGCAGGTCGCCTGGCCGGACGTCATTGCCAACCTGACGGTCGGGACCGGCTTCAACGTGGTCCTCACCTTCTTCGTCGTCGCGGCGTACCTCGATCACCTGTGCGAGGAACTTTTCCGAACGAGGGGCGTGAACATTGCAACGTTCGGCGGCCGGTTCCGCCGCAAGGTGGCCCTCGCTCTCCTCTTCGTGTCCTTCGCGACCATGATCCTGATCGTCGCCGACATGCTGAGCTACAGCGGCGACCGTCTCGTCCGGGAAGCCTCGGCCGATATCACGACCTCGGCGATCGGCACCGTCTTCATGTACTATTGGATATCGAACGCACTGACGCGGCCGATCACGCGCCTGGACGGTGGTTTGCGCCGGGTTGCCGACAATGACTACACGGTGCGCCTTCCGGTTACTTCCAATGACGAGCTCGGCCATGCCGCCAGCCGCTTCAACGAGATGGTCGAAGGCCTCGCCGAGAAGGCCTACCTGCGCGACACGTTCGGCAAATATGTGAGCGAAACGGTCGCCGCCTCGATCCTGTCCAACCGCGGCAACACCGGCCGCAGCATCGACACCACGGCCGAGGCGACCTTGATGTTCACGGATATCGAGGGCTTCACGGGCCTGTCCGAGAGCACGACGCCGGCCGAGGTGGCAGCTCTCCTGAACGCCTATCTTCACACCGTCGTTCCGGTGATTCAGCGCCACGGAGGCATCGTGAACAGCTTCATCGGCGACGGACTGTTCGTCAGCTTCGGCCTGCCGCGACCGCTGAGGGACCACGCCGGTGCCGCCATCGCCGCCGCGATCGAGATCCAGCAGGCTCTCTCGAACGCCCGATTCGCACGCGGGTTCACCCTGCCGACCCGCATCGGCCTGAATACCGGCCCCGTCATCGGCGTCACCATCGGCACCGACAACCGGCTGAGCTACACGCTGCTGGGCGATGCCGTGAACGTGGCGGCGCGCATCGAGCAGCTCAACAAGAAGTTCGGGACGCGCATCCTCGCCGCCGAGAGCACCGTGACGGCGGCCGGCGCCCAGGCGTTTTGCGAACGGCTCGGGACGACCGACGTACGCGGGCACCAGGACGACGTCGTCGTCTATCGCGTGGGACAGCCGCAGTGACCACGGCGGAGAGCGGGCAGCCTGTCGCCACGGCGACCGAGATCGGCGGCCTGCGGCGGCGCTATCTGCTGCGAACCGTGTCGGCGGCCGGCGTCGATGTCGCTTTCACCTGCATTTTCGTCGCTTTCGCAGATGCCTGGGCCTATGCGCCGAGGTCGGTCGCCGTCGGGTTGTTCCTGCTGCTGGGCGTCAATGCGCTGGTCTGTTGGCGGCTTTTCGTACCCATCGAAGAGTATTTGCGGGGACGGCGCCCGTTCGAGGATGTGGAGCGGCGGATCACGCAACTTCCAATCCTGACGGCGTCGCGTGTAGCGCTGCTCGCGCTGGCGATGGTGGGCTTCCGGGTGACGGCTCCCTATCTCTGGCCGGATGAGACAGTGCGCGCCCTGCCCAGCCAGACGCTGGCCGATACCGTGGCGCTCCTGCTCATGCTGCCGCTCTTCTACTTCACCTATATCTATTTCGTCATAAGCGACTATCTGGGCGACCTCTGTGGCTTCATCTTCAAGCGGACCGGCCGGAACCTGTCCCTGTTCTTCGGCCGCTACCGCCTGAAGCTCGGTATCGCCCTGCTCGTGATCTCGCTCGCGCCGATGACCGCTATCGTCATCGACCTCGTCAGCTATGACAGCATGAAGGTGCAGTACGAGATCGCAACCGACGTCGCCATTGCGCTGATGGGTGTCGCCGTCTCGGTTTACTTCATCTGGCGATCCCTGCTGCGTCCCATCCGCATCCTGTCCCGTGCCATGTCGACCGTCGCCGGCGGAGACATGTCCGTAAGGGTTCCCGTGACCTCGAACGACGAAGTCGGTGAGTTGACCGACCAGTTCAACACCATGGTCGAGGGGTTGCGTGAACGCGAGCAGATCCGCGAAACGTTCGGCCGTTATGTCGACGAGAGTGTGGCCTCGACTATCCTGCAGCGCGGCGGCAACGGCGTGCTGGCCGGCGAGACCCGCGAGGCGACGATCCTGTTCACGGACGTCTCGGGCTTCACGACGATCGCCGAGAAGATTCCACCGGACCAGCTTTTCGGCGCCCTCAACGAATATCTCGAGACCGTCCTCGCGCCCATCCGCGCCCATGGCGGCGTGGTGAACACCTTCATCGGTGACGGTCTCTTCGCCTCCTTCAACATGCCGCTCGCCTGTGCAGGCCATGCGTCCGCCGCCATCCGCGCCGCCATCGACATCCAGCGCGCCGTCGCCGGCCGCAGCTTTGGGGAGGCAAGGGTTCAGTTCGTCACCCGCATCGGCATAAGCACCGGCGCTGTCATCGGCGGATCCGTCGGCGCGGGGCAGCGGCTGAGCTTCACATTGCTAGGCGACACGGTGAACCTCGCCGCGCGCCTCGAGAAGTTGAACAAGGATCACGGCACGAGCATTCTCGTCGCGGAGACGACGTGCGCCGGCTGCGGTACGGAGTTCGTGTTCAAGCCACTCGGCAGCACGGCCGTTCGCGGCCGAAGCGGGTCGGTCGCCATCTTCACCATCGATACCGTCTGAGGTCCGCTGTCCATGAACCCGTCCGCCCTGTCCCCGGATCAGCTCGAGCTGCAGGCCCGCGCCCGCGAACTGGCGGCCGGCCCCGTCACGAAGCGTGCCGCTGAGGTCGACCGCACCGAGCAATACCCCTGGGACACTGTCGACATGCTGAAGGACGCGAAGCTGATCGGCATGACGATCCCCAAGCAGTATGGCGGCCAGGGCAAGGGCTGGCTCGACGCCGTGCTCGCCATCGAGGCGCTGTCGTCCGCCTGCGCCGTCACCGGCCGCATCGCCGTCGAGACCAACATGGGCGCGATCAGCGCTGTCATGGCCTATGGCTCGGAGGAGCAGAAGAGGATGGCGGCCGACATGGTGCTGGCCGGCGACAAGCCGGCCATCTGCATCACCGAGCCTGACGCCGGCTCCGACGCAAACGGCATGACCACGCGCGCCGACAAGAAGGGCAACCGCTACGTCCTGAACGGCCGCAAGCACTGGATCACCGGCGGCGGCGTCTCGCGCCTGCACCTGATCTTCGCCAAGGTCTACGACGAGAAGGGCACGTTCGAGGGCATCGGCGGCTTCCTCGCGATCCGCGACGAGACCAAGGGCCTAAAAATCACCAAGCGCGAGCCGACCATGGGCCTGCGCGGCATCCCCGAGGCGGTGATCGACCTCGAGGATATGGATGTGCCGCCGTCGGCGCTGGTGATCCCGCCGCGCGGCCTGAAAAAGGGCTTCGCCGACCTGATGACGGCCTACAACAGCCAGCGGGTCGGTGCCGCCACGGTGGCGCTGGGCATCGCCGAGGGCGCCTACCAATTGGCACTTGACTGGTCGGAGAAGCGCCACCAGTTCGGCCGTCCGATCAACGAGTTCCAGGGCCTGCAATGGAAGCTCGCCGACATGTCGATCAAACTGTCGGCGTCGCGCGCCCTGGTCTATAACGCCGCGCGCTCGGGCGAAGGCGGATTCCCCGACATGCTGATGGCCGCGCAGGCCAAGGTCTTCACCTCCGAGAGCGCCATCCAGATCGTCAACGAGGCGCTGCAGTTCTTCGGTGCCCGCGGCTACAGCCGCGACCTGCCGCTGGAACGCATGGCCCGCGACGTCCGCATGTTCACCATCGGCGGCGGCACGGCGGAGGTCCTGCGCAACGTCGTGGCCGGCGCGCTGCTCAAGAAGAAGCTGCCGCAGACGCGGGATGGGTGGGACAAATCTTAGATCGACGCGACCTCATTGGAGCGCGCCACTCCAGTGGCGCTCGGACTTCGTCAACAAGCATGACATGAGCGCCACGGGAGTGGCGCGCTCCAATGACTACCGACCGAACCGGTTCCACTTGCCGTCGTTGCCGCGCATCAGGACGAATTCCTTGCCCTTGTGACTGGTGTCATTGCGAGGCCGTCGCCCCGTCAGTTCGGACGAGGGGTCGCTGTCCAAGATTCGTCCAGCAGTTGTTCCCAGAGGCGCTCGATATGAGGATTCCCTTCATCGAGCGCGCGTGCCATCGCGACATCGGCGATTGCCCTGTCGATCATTCCCAGATGCCTGAAAAGTTGGCCTCGGCCAATGTAGGCGATCGGGTTCGTCGGATTGAGATCGATAGATCGATTGAAGTCGGACAACGCCATCTGATCGTCGCCAAGCATCGAATGCAGCGCCGCGCGATTGACGTAGGATCGATCGAAGTCCGGATTGAGGCGAACGGCCTCGTCCAGATCGCTCAATGCTTTTGCATGCTGCTGCCCCAGCAGATACCCGATGCCACGACTGACAAGGGCTTCCACTCGATAGTGCGCTTTTGATTCCAAGGAAGTCGCTACGACCGTGCATGCTTCGATGAAGCGATCATCGGATGAGGGTGGGCCTGAGGCGATCTCAAGGGCTTCTTTGAACGTCATGAGCCGATAGTTTAGAGTTGTTTTTCTCATCGTCAATCTACTAATGGTTGTATTCCCATCAGCCTCCTTTGTCGAAGATCAGCCGACGTGCGATGACGCGAGCAACGTCTCCAGGCTGACCGAACGCAACGTGGCCTCGGCGATTTCGTCGATCTCGGTCAGTACCCGCTGCAATGCGGCGCCGATCTCCGTGTCCTCCCCTGGCCCCTTGGCGCGGTTACCCGGCGCGGGTTCGAACAGGGCGACGATATCCATGAGCGTAATGCGGCGCCTGTTGCCGATGAACCGGTAGCCTCCCGCCGCGCCGCGGCCGCCCTGCACGAGGCCGGCGGCGGAGAGCGTGCCCAGGACCTTGGCCAGCGAATGAGGTGAGACACCGAATCGTTCGCCGAGTTCGGCGGCCGAAAGTGTCTGCGTCGGATCACGCGCCAGTTCGAGGATCGCGTAGAGACCTAGCCGCGTCGCCGTCTGCAATTTCACGGCAATTCCTTGTCGAGTTGCAGCGACGGGCCGGCGACCATGCCCTGAGCACGAAAGAAAGAGAGGATCAGATGATCCTTTCGATCGACCAGGGTGCGCACGCGGGTCACGCCCTGTGCCCTGAAGCGCGCCGCCAAGGCTTCGAATAGCGCGCTGCCCACGCCCTTGAGACGTGTCTTCGGATCGACCTGGATCGCAAAGACCCAGCCGGCGGCCGGCTGGCCGAATTCCCAGGCACGCACCTCCCCCGCAATGAAGCCCGCGAGGGAGCCCTTGGCTGTCTCCGCGACCAGGAAATGACGGTCAGGCCCCAGCATCTCCTGCCAGTAGTGCGGTTTGTCCGAGCCGGTCAGCCGTGCGTCCAGCGCGGAAATCGCTGCCAAATCAGAGGCTTGAGCGGGACGGATGGCAACCATGTTCGGGGGAGAAGATTGACCTTGCGACACGGAATGTAAATAGGTAATTCAGTACCGAATTACAGAATTAGGGAACGCCAATGGACTCCGCCGCCGCGCCCATCGACTTCCGCACCGATCCCAGCCGTTACAAGCACTGGAAGCTCGCCTTCGAAAACGGCGTCGCCTACCTCACCATGGACGTGAACGAGGATGGCGGGCTGAAGCCGGGCTACAAGCTGAAGCTCAATTCCTACGACCTCGGCGTCGACATCGAGCTGGCCGACGCCGTCCAGCGGCTGCGCTTCGAGCATCCCGAGGTCGGCGCCGTGGTGATCCGATCGCAGCGCGACCGGATCTTCTGCTCCGGCGCCAACATCAACATGCTCGGCCTCTCGACCCACGATCACAAGGTGAACTTCTGCAAGTTCACCAACGAGACGCGCCTCGCCATCGAAGACGCCAGCACGCAGTCCGGCCAGACCTACATCTGCTCGATCAACGGCATCGCCGCGGGCGGCGGCTACGAGCTGGCGCTGGCCTGCGAGCAGATCCTGCTGGCCGACGACGGATCGAGCGCGGTGTCGCTGCCCGAGCTGCCGCTGCTGGCGGTGCTGCCCGGTACCGGCGGGCTCACCCGCCTGGTCGACAAGCGCATGGTGCGCCGCGACC
>CAZPOS010000166.1:0-2298 GCA_964588065.1 uncultured Reyranella sp. | reverse complement strand
GTTCGACCTGCCCGGCGTTGCCCGCTTTCGCGTGAACGCGTTCAACCAGGACCGTGGCGCTGCTGCGGTCATGCGCACGATTCCATCGAAGATCCTGACCCTGGAAGACCTGAATACGCCGCGCATCTTTGCCGAACTGGCGCTGAAGCCGCGCGGCAAGCGCGCGCGCGATTGGCGCCTGGTCGACCAGCTCATCCCGCCCTCCAAGCTTGTCGAGCAGACCCAGAAGATCGCCGAAGAGGTCGCCGCGAACTCGTCGCGCCCGAAGGACGCCAAAGGCATCGCGCTGCCGACCGTCGAACGCCAGATCGACGGCGACACGCTGCGCTACGCCAATCTCACCGTCGAGATCGACCGCGAGGGCCGTTCGGCGAAGTTCCGCCTCAACGGCCCCTCCTCCGCGCCGCCTGACGACGTGCACGCGGCCGGCGCCGCCTTCTGGCCGCTGGCGCTGGCCCGCGAATTCGACGATGCGATGATGCACCTGCGGCTCAACGAGACCGAGATCGGCACCTGGGTGCTGACCAGCCAGGGCGATGCGGCCCTCGTCGAAGCCTACGACGCAGTGCTCGCGAAGAATGCCGACGACTGGCTGGTCCGCGAGATCGTGCTCTACTGGAAGCGAACCCTGAAGCGACTCGACGTGAGTTCGCGCAGCCTTATCGCGCTGATCGAGCCCGGCTCTTGCTTCACCGGCACCCTGCTCGAAGTGGCGCTGGCGGCCGACCGATCCTACATGCTCGACGGCGTGTTCGAGGGCTCGAACCTGCCGGCGGCGACCATCCGCCTCACCGGCATGAATTTCGGCTCCTATCCGATGGGCAATGGGCTGACGCGGCTCGCGACCCGCTTCCTGCACGACCCATCGCAGGTCGAGGACTTGAAGGGCGAGATCGGCGAGGCGCTGGGCGCTGCCGCGGCCGAGGAAGCCGGCCTCGTCACCTTCGCGCCGGACGACATCGACTGGGAGGACGAGGTGCGCCTCGCCATCGAGGAACGCGCCGGCTTCTCGCCCGACGGGCTGATCGGCATGGAGGCGAACCTGCGCTTCCCCGGCCCCGAGACGATGGAGACCAAGATCTTCGCCCGCCTCTCGGCGTGGCAGAACTGGATCTTCCAGCGTCCCAACGCGACCGGTCCGGAGGGTGCGCTGAAGCTCTACGGCACGGGCAAGCAGAGCAAGTACGACCGCAAGCGAGCCTAAACAGTGAAACCAAACGACCTCATCCTGAGGAGCGCTCCACCGGAGCGCGTCTCGAAGGATGGGCAACAGACAAGGTGCTCGTTCCCACCCTTCGAGACGGCGCTTCGCGCCTCCTCAGGGTGAGGTGATCTCTGGCAAGCAGGACTCGAAGGAGGCAGACATGGCCATCGACTACAGCCAGCTCATTCCCAACAACGTCGATCTTTCCTCGGATCGCCGGCTGCAGCGCGCGCTGGAGAACTGGCAGCCGCGCTTCCTCGACTGGTGGAAGGACATGGGCCCCGACGGCACCTCGGCCTTCGACGTCTATCTGCGCACCGCCGTTTCCACCGATGCAAACGGCTGGGCCAATTTCGGCTATGTGAAGATGCCGGACTATCGCTGGGGCATCTTCCTGGCCGACCGCGATCCCGAGCGCCAGATCGCCTTCGGCGACAACAAGGGCAAGCCCGCCTGGCAGGACGTGCCCGGCGAGATGCGCTCGACCCTGCGCCGCCTGATCGTGACCCAGGGCGATACCGAGCCCGCGTCGGTCGAGCAGCAGCGCCTGCTCGGCAAGACCGCCCCCTCGCTCTACGACCTGCGCAACCTCTTCCAGATCAACGTCGAGGAAGGCCGCCACCTCTGGGCGATGGTCTATCTGCTGCACGCCTATTTCGGCCGCGACGGCCGCGAGGAAGCGGAGGCGATGCTGGAACGCCATTCGGGCGATCCCGACAAGCCGCGCATCCTGGGCGCCTTCAACGAGGCGACGCCGGACTGGCTCTCCTTCTTCATGTTCACTTTCTTCACCGACCGCGACGGCAAGATGCAGTTAGAGAGCCTGGCGCAATCCGGCTTCGATCCGCTGTCGCGCACCTGCCGCTTCATGCTGACCGAGGAAGCCCACCACATGTTCGTGGGCGAGACCGGCGTCGGCCGCATCCTCCAGCGGACCTGCGAGCTGATGAAGGAGCACAGGACCGACGACGTGCGCAGCCTGGGCGCGATCGATCTGCCGACCATCCAGAAGTATCTCAACTTCCACTTCTCGGTGTCGCTCGACCTGTTCGGGCAGGAGGCCTCGACCAACGCGGCCAACTACTACACGCAGG
>CAZPOS010000165.1:10949-12653 GCA_964588065.1 uncultured Reyranella sp. | reverse complement strand
CTCAACGCCGCCAGGCGTTCGAGATGCAGGTGGCGCGTTAGGTTTCATTGGAGCGCGCCACTCCAGTGGCGCTCAAAACGTCGTTGATGAAGCACGAGACGAGCGCCACTGGAGTGGCGCGCTCCAATGAGGCGCTTAGCCGACGGACAGGCCGAGCGAGGCTCGGCCTACCGCCCGCCGTTCTTCCACCAGCGGTTCAGGCTGGCGGCGTCGCCGTTGTACATGTTGCGGTCGCAGTGGCCGACGCCCTCGACGTGGCGGGGTTCGCTGCCATAGGCGAAGTTCTGCGCGGTCTCGTCGGCGACGTACTGCCAGAGCTTCCAGCCGCGATCCGCCCAGGCCACCGGAATCCGCGGCGTCTCGCGATAGTCGGCCAGCCACAGGTCGCAGCGCGCCAGGATCGAGCCCGGACGGATGCTGGCGCCCAGGCTGATGCGGCGGCGGCCGTAGATCTCGCCGTCGGCCCAGGCGGGATGGGCGTAGAGCATCGGCAGCCGGCCGGTGGCCTTCTGCACCGCCAGCACGAAGGCCTCGGCCTGGTCGAGCCGCATCGTGTTGCGCGGGTTGGCGTCGTTCGGTTCGAGGTCGAGCGCCATCACGGTCTGCGGGCCGGGCTGGCAGGCCGACAGGAACGAGGCCGCCTGCTGCTCGCCGGAATACTGGCGGGTGCCGAAGTGATAGCCGCCCCACAGCAGGCCGGCCGCCTCGGCCTGGCGCCGCCGCGAGGAATAGGACGGGTCGAACCAGTCGCCGCCCTCGGTCACTTTGTGGATCACGCCCAGGATGTTGCTGCGGCGGACCGCGGCGAAGCTGGTGACCGTCACGTTGTGGCTGATGTCGATCACCGCATCGAGGCCGGGCCGCGTCTGGCCCGGGGAATAGGCCGCCGACTGGGTCGTCGGCTGGCCGCCGCAGCCGGCCAGCGCCGGCAGGGCAAGGCCGCCCGCCAGCATGCTTCTCCGTGAGATCATCGAGGGGAGTCCTATTTGGCTTTCTTGAGCACGTTGGTGGCGGCGACCGAAACGCCGGCACGGTTCTCGGTATAGAAGAGTTCGAGCGTGCCGTCGTCGAGCAACGTGCCCTCGATCGCCGAACCGCCCTGCCCGATCATGCGCACGCGCTTTCCGTCCGAGCCGATGACGCCGATGATCGGCTCGGCCTTCGACTCCGAAGACAGCGTGCCCCAGAAGCGGCCCTCGTCCTGGCCGTCGATGCGCACCGTGACCTTCAGCTCGATCAGGCGGTTTCCGTCGACGATGGTCGACGGCGCGGTCACCGGAAAGTGAGCCGGCAGGCCGCTCACGATGCCCTTGTTGGTGCCCGTCCAGGTGCCCGTCAGGTCCGGCCCGGCCGGCTGGGCGACCGCGATGCCGGCGGCACAGGCGAGGGAAAGGCCGAGGGGAAGCAGGAGGGAGACACCACGCATGGCTTTTTCCTTCGAGGTTGTCGGGGGCCGCATCATGCCCAAACATCGGCCCGCGTAAAGCCGAACGGTGGTCGCGGCAATCGACAGGCGGGGCGCGCCACGGGATACTGGCGGCAATGGAATACGACTTCATCGTCGTCGGCGCCGGTTCGGCGGGCGCCGTCGTCGCCAACCGGCTGTCGGCCGACCCGCGTCACAAGGTGCTGCTGCTGGAAGCCGGGCCTGCCGATCACCCCTGGACGCGCATTCCGGTCGGCTATTCGCGGTTGATCACCAAT
>CAZPOS010000165.1:0-10939 GCA_964588065.1 uncultured Reyranella sp. | reverse complement strand
CCGGCCGTCAACTGGCTCTACAGTTCCGAGCCCGAGCCCAGCACCAACGGCCGCCGCATCCCGGTGCCGCGTGGAAAACTGCTCGGCGGCTCCAGCGCCATCAACGGCCTCGCCTTCGTGCGCGGCCAGGCGCAGGACTTCGACACCTGGGCGCAGATGGGCAACCCGGGCTGGGCCTACGAGGACGTGCTGCCCTTCTTCAAGCGCATGGAGAGCTATCCCGAAGGCGACGAGCGCCTTCGCGGCCGCTCGGGCCCGCTGAAGGTCACCAATCCGCCGCCGCTCAATCCGCTGTATGCGACGGTGATCAAGGCGGCCGGCGAGGTCGGCATCCCGCACAATCCAGACTACAACGGCGCGACGCAGGACGGCATCGCCATGAGCCAAGCCACGATCGCCTCGGGCTGGCGCATGAGCACGGCCCGCTGCTACCTCGATCCGGCCAGGCGGCGGCCCAACCTGCGCATCGAGACCGGGGCGCTGGCCGAACGGCTGCTGCTCGACGGCAGACGCTGCACCGGCGTGCGCTATTCGGTCGGCGGCGCGGCGCGCGAGGCGCGGGCGACGCGGGCGGTGGTGGTGAGCGGCGGCTCGATCAACTCGCCGCAGCTCCTCGAACTGTCGGGCATCGGCCAGCCCGACCGGCTGCGCGCGCTGGGCATCGAGGTGCGGCATGCGCTGCCCGGCGTCGGCGAGAATTTGCGCGAGCATTACGCGCCGCGCACGCGCTGGACCATCGGCACGCGCGGCGTCACCTTCAACGATCGCGGCCGCGGGCTCGGCCTCGTGCACCAGGCGGTGCGCTGGGCGCTGAACCGCGACAGTCTTCTTTCGATGGTCGGCGCCCCCTTGCGCGCCTTCGTGCGCTCGCGCGACGGGCTCGCGGCGCCCGACCTGCTGCTGGGCTGGGTGCCGATGTTCACCGAGGCGGGACCACGCGGGCCGCGGATCGCGCGGCAATCGGGCATCTCCTGCTACGCCCATCCGATGCGGCCCGAGAGCAAGGGCACCATCCACATCGTCTCGGCCGATCCGAAGCGGCCGCCCGAGATCCGCTACAATTTCCTGTCGGCGCCGGTCGACGGCGAGCTGACGGTGCGCGCCGTGCGCATCGCCCGCGCCATCATGACCGCGCCGGCCATGGCGCCGCTGCAGGTGGCCGAGATCGCGCCGGGACCGGGCGCCGGCAGCGACGACGAGATCCTCGACTGGGTTCGGAAGGCCGCCGAGACGACCTATCACCCGGTGGGCACCTGCAGGATGGGCGCCGATCCGATGGCGGTGGTCGATTCGCGGCTGCGCGTGCACGGCATCGAGGGGCTGCGGGTCGCCGACGCCTCGATCATGCCCACGCTCACCTCGGGCAACACCAACGCGCCGTCGATCATGATCGGCGAGAAAGCGGCAGACATGGTGCTGGAGGGCCGAGCATAGCTCGGCCCTGCGAGCGTCAGGACATCGCCTTGCGATGTCCGCGAGCGCCGAAGAAAGTACGACAACTCACGAGTTAACGTCCCCGGAAGGCGCGCGCGAGCTGGTCGCTGAGCGGCTTCACCAGGAACGAGGCCACGGTGCGTGGCGTGGTCTCGATGAAGGCCTCGACCGGCATGCCGGCCAGCAGCTGCAGGCCCTGCAGGCTGGCGAGCCCGCTGTCGGAAACCCGGATGCGGACCGAATAGTAGGGCTCGGTCGCCTTGTCGTCCTGCGTGACGTCGGCGCCGATATGGATCACCTCGCCATCGACCTCGGGCGTGGTGCGCTGGTTGAAGGCGGCGAAGCGCAGCACGGCGTGCTGGCCGACATGGATCTGGTCGATGTCCTGCGGCGCGACCTTGGCGTCGACGATCAGCGTGTCGGAATCGGGCACGATCAGCATCAGCGGCTCGCCGGCCTGGACCACGCCGCCCACGGTGTGGACGTTGCGCTGGAACACCCTGCCGTCCTGCGGCGACACGAGATCGATGCGCTTCAGCTGGTCTTCCGCCGAGACGCGCCGCTCGGTCATCTCCGATCTCTTGGCGCGGATCTCGGCCAGTTCCTTGCCGACCTCGGTGCTGAGATCCTGGTCGATCTGGTGGATCTTGAGCTCGAGCTCGGCGATGCGGCCGCGGCTCTGCGCCAGCGAGGCGATCAGGGCCGAACGCTCGCCTTCCATGCGGGCCGCATCGCGCTCCAGGGTGGTGACACGGCTGATCGGTACCAAATTCTGCTTCCAGAGCGTGCGGACACCCTCCAGCTCCTGGGCGAGCAGCTTCAGTTCCTTGCCCTTGGCGGCTTCCTGCGCCTCCGTGCCCTCGATCTGGAGATTGAGCTGCTTGATCTGCTCCTTCAGCTGGGCCTTCTGGCCGTCGCGCGCGGTGCGGCGCATCTCGAACAGCTTCTGCTCGCCGCTCATCAGGCGCGCGATCTCGGGATCGCGCTTGCGCCACGTCAGCTCGTGCGGGAACTCGACGGTCTTGTCGTTGTCGCGCTCCGCCTCGAAGCGCGCCTGGCGGGCGGCCAGCTCGTCGAGCGACTTGGTCACGATGCCGAGATTGGCCTTGGCCTGGGTCCCGTCGAGCCGCACGACCACGTCGCCCTGCTTGACCTTGTCGCCCTCCTTGACGAGCAGCTCACCCACGACGCCGCCGCTCGGATGCTGGATCTTCTTGACGTTGGTGTCGACGACCAGCTTGCCCGGGGCGATCACCGCGCCGGACAGCTGCGTCGTGACCGCCCATCCCCCGATCCCGAAGATGAGCAGGGCGCAAGACACCAGGCCGATCAGGAGCGGCTTGCGGGTGAGGGACGGGACCGACACGGGCGCGGTCATGACGGTTCCCGGGCCCGCATGACGGGAGGCCGAAGGGCCGTCGGCTGGGCGGCCACGGCCTGCGGTGCCATGACCCTGGCTCCGGGGGCCTGGGGCGCCGGGCCCTGGGGTCCCGTCGCTTGAGGTCCCTGGGCCGGGGTCGCCGCCGCCTTCAGCGTCTCCCTCAGCACGGCATCCTTCGGCCCGAAGGCCTGCTGCCGGCCGCCGCGCATCACCAGAAGCTGGTCGACGGCCGCCAGGGCGCTCGGTCGGTGGGCGACCACGATGGCGATTCCGCCGCGCGCCCGCACCGACATGATGGCCTTGGTCAGGGCTTCCTCGCCTTCGTGATCGAGGCTCGAATTGGGCTCGTCCAGCACCACCAGGAACGGATCGCCATAGAGCGCCCGCGCCAGCCCGACGCGCTGGCGCTGGCCGGCCGACAGGGCGGTGCCGCCCTCGCCCATCTCCGTCTCGTAGCCGTTGGGCAGGCCGAGGATCAGCTCATGGACGCCGGCGGCCTGGGCCGCGGCGATCACCTTGGCCGGATCCGGCTCGGGCTCGAGCCGGGCGATGTTCTGCGCCACCGTCCCGGAGAAAAGCTCCATGTCCTGCGGCAGGTAGCCGATATGCTCGCCCAGCGCCTCGGACGACCATTGGTCCAGGGTGGCGCCGTCGATCCGGATCTTGCCGGCGACGGGCCGCCACACTCCCACCAGCGCGCGGACGAGCGAAGACTTGCCCGAGGCGCTGGGACCGATGATTCCCATTCCCTGGCCGGCCTTGAGGCTGAAGACCACGTCACGAGCCACCAGCGTGTTCACGCCCGGGGGCGCCACGCTGACGGTTTCGACCGCCAGCGACGCCTTGGGCTTGGGCAGCTGCATCACGTCGCGTTCCTCGGGAATGCGGGCCAGCAGGTTGTTGAGCCGGTGCCAGCTCTGGCGGGCCGACACGAAGACGCGCCATTGGGCGATCACCTGCTCGACGGGCGCCAGCGCCCGCGCCGAAAGGATGGAGCCGGCGATGATGATGCCGGCGGTCGCCTGCCCCTTGATCACGAGATAGGCACCGACCGCGAGCACGGCCGATTGCAGGGCCATGCGCAACGCCCGCGAGAAGCTGCCCATGCCGCCCGTGATGTCGCCGGCCCGCTGATGGGCCTCGACATAGCGGCGTCCATAGTCCGCCCAGTGGTGCGCGAAGCGCCCTACCATGCCCATGGCATGCAGCACCTCCGAATTCCGGCGGCTGGCTTCGGCGAGGCTGTTGCGCCGGCTGGAGAGCGACGAGAGCTCGATCGACGGCTTGCGAACCTTGACCTCGGTCATGAAGGTGATGGCGACCAGGATCAGCGCACCGACCGTCGCGGTGAGGCCGAGAAGCGGGTGGAACAGGTAGCAGATGCCGAGATACAGCGGCATCCAGGGCAGATCGAACAGCGCCGCGGGACCGGGCCCGGACATGAAGCCCCGGATCTGATCGAGATCGCGGACGGGCTCGAAGCCGCCCAGTTGCGGCGCCCGCAGCGGGAGCTTGACCAGCAGCTGATAGACGCGCCGGTCCAGCGTCTCGGCGAAACCGCCGGCGATCCGGATCAGGACGCGGTTGCGGATGATGTCGAGGACGGCCTGGAAGCCGTAGAGGCCGAGTGCCAGGACGCAGAGCCCGATCAGGGTCGGAACGCTGCGGCTGGGCAGCACCCGGTCGTAGACCTGGAGCATGAAGAACGAGCCGGTGAGATACAGCACGTTCAGGACGGCGGTGAAGAGCGCCACCCCCAGGTAGGAGGTGCGACAGGACCGCAGCGCCTCCGCCAATTCGGTTCGTGGCGATCCAGTTGCAGGAGAAGGGGCCCGCGTCATCTTGCTGTCACGTCTATCTGCCGTCCCCGGACGCCAAGTCCGGCGAGTCCAACTAGCACCGGCAAACACTGGCTGTCTCTCCCTTTCGACGGCGACAACCCGCCGTTTACAGAGATTTCATCGTCCCTACGCATAAGGAGGCGCAGATCATGCCGGGGATGGAGCTGCTTGAGGTTGCAGTGCACCCAAACGTCGACCATCTTCTGGCAGCCGCATATTCCGTGCGATCGCCAGCGTCCAAACCAAGCAGACGGAAACGGTAAAATGCCTTCAGCACCGCCGGTGGGAGTGGTGATTGCCAACTACAACAATGGCCCCTTCGTGGGGCGCGCCATAGAGTCGGTCGCCCGCCAGTCCTGCCGAAACCTGCATACGCTCGTCGTCGACGATGCCTCGACGGACAATTCCGACGAAGAGATCCGCGCCTGCCTGTCCCGGCTCGGCGACTCGCGATTCGACTATGTCCGCCTCGATGCCAATGTCGGGCAGACCGGCGCGATCAAGCGCGGGCTCGCCCGGTTGGACACGCCCTTCGTGGGTTTCCTGGATTCCGACGACGTCTGGTACGAAAATTTCATCGAGCGTCATCTCTGCGTCCACATGAATGCCGACTTCCCGGTCTCCCTCACCTATTGCGACTCGCACATCATCGATGCCGACGACCATCTGCTGGCGGGAACCGCGTGGTGGTTCGAGCACGCGGCTGCGCGGGATGGCGGCATCGATTCCGCAATGGTGCCGACATTCGACGCCGCGGCCGGCGGGTTTTCCTTTCCCCGGAACGGGCGTCTGACCTTTCATCGGCAATGGACGGCGCTCACCGCCACGAACAGCATGGCGAGCATGATGTTCCGGCGCAGCTTCGTCGATCTGGTGCTCGTGGTCCCGGACCAGGACCTGCGGCTCTATCTCGACTACTACCTCTCGACGCTGGCCGGCCTGTTGACCGGCTCGATCGCGATTCACGATGCCCTCTATGGCTATCGCATGCACGGTTCCAACAAGCATTCGAACGCCACGGTCATGGGCGGCACGTACAATTCCTCGACCAAGGACTGGGGTCCGATCAGCCGCCACATTCTCCAGCTGGTCCAGCGCGTGCTGGACCAGGAGGCACCGTCGATCCGCGCCGCCTTCGGCGACTGGCGCCACGCCCACTCGCAGGCGCTGGTGAAGCGGGCGCTCGATGCCCGCTCGACCGGCTCAAGGGGGAGCTGGATCCGCTTCGTCGACGCGCTGTCGGCCCGGACGCAGACCGCCCTCGACCGCGGACGTTCCATGCTGCCGGGCGGACGACCGTGACAGCCGGACGCTGAAGCCGCGTGACAGGAAAGCCCCTCGGCAGCGCCGTCTTCGTCGGCACGGCCCGCAACTGCGCCCGCTGGCTGCCGGACGTTCTCGCCAATCTCGCGAACCTGTCGCGGCTCTACGCCCGAACGGCCTTCGTCTTCACCGTCAGCGATTCGACCGATGCCACGACCGGTCTGCTGCGGCAGTGGATGGACTCGCGACGGGCGGGAAAGGTCATCGATCTCGGCGACCTCGCCGGACACATCGAATTGCGCACCGAGCGGATTGCCTGCGCCCGCAACGCATGTCTCGACGAGGTGCGTGCCTCCGCTTTCGGAACCTGCGATCACATGGTCGTCGCGGACCTGGACGACGTTCTCGCCACGCCGATCGACGTCGATGCCTATCTCCGCGCCGCGCGGTGGCTGGACGCCAGCCCCGACCGCGCGGCCGCGTTCGCCAGTGCCGCGCCCCGCTACTACGACATCTGGGCGTTGAGACATCCAACCTGGAGCCCGCACGATTGCTGGCACCGGATCTGGGAACGTCCCGACAGGGAGTCCTTCGAGCGCGCCAAGTTCCGCGAGGTCTTCGCCCGCCAGATCGAGCTGCCGCGAGAGATGCAGCCCATCGAGGTTCGCTCGGCGTTCGGCGGCCTCGGCCTCTATCGACTGTCGTACGCGATGGGCGCGCGATATGTCGGTGTCGATGCGCAACGGCGCGAAGTATCGGAGCATGTCGCCTTCAATGAAGCGATAGGACGCGCGGGCGGTCGCCTCTTTGTCTTCCCCGAGCTGCAGGTAAGTGCGCCGCGGCAGCATCTCTACGATGCCGCAGAGTTCGGTCTGCGCTGGCGTGTCGCGATGCGGGCGCGAAGAGCCCTCGAGCGTTATCGGCCCGCCTGGCGCCGGCTACAATCGCCATGATGAATACGCTCATCGTCGATCCGGCCCTTCATTCCCGTGGCGGTCATCACTATTCGGCGATGGACCGATTGCAGACCGAGCTCGCCCGACTGGGTATCGAAGCGGCCTGTCTCGGTGCCCTGGGCGCCACGCCCGACGTTGCCCGCACCCTGGACTGCGTTCCGGTCTTCTCCTGCCCTGTCTATGGCCGGGACTATGCCGGCCCCGGCGAGTTCGGCGCCCGCGTCGACCAGACGAGCCGCAAGCTGACGCGCGCCCTCAAGCGGCTGGACTCCTGGCCCGACCTGCTCATCCTGCCCTGCTGCGACCAGGTGCTGGCAGCCTCCGTGGCACGCGCGCTGAAGCGCCACCCCTTGAAGCCGCCCCCTCAGGTGCTGATGTGGCTGCTCTACGGCCCGCACCACCAGCTCGCGCCGGACGATCCGGCCGCCGCGTCCCTTCACGACGAGGTGCGGCTTGCCTTCGGTGCGCTTCTCGAAGCGGTGGGCAACCGCCGCCGTCTCGTCGCCTACTGCGAGACCGAGGCAATGGCCGCCTTCTATCGCGCGCTGCTGCCGTTCGATGTCGGCGTGGCTCAGGGTGCCGGCATCGCCCTGCCCCCCGCGCCCGAAGGCTCGCCTCCAGACGCGCCCGACCATCCGCACCTCACAATTGCGGGGTTTGCCAATCGCTCGAAAGGATACCGCCTCCTGCCGGAGGCCATTCCGTCCCTGCTGGAGCGCCATGCGACGTCGCGCTTCACCGTCCACGGCGTCGTCACCGGGTCCGATGCGGAGGAGGACGGTTGGATCCTCGACCATCTGGGGAAGCTGGGACCGCGCGTCGACATCCGCAGGGGCGTGCTGTCCGACGCCGAGTATGTCGACCTGCTTTCGCGTACCGATCTGCTGTTGCTTCCGTACGATCCCGAAGCCTACCGGGCGCGTGGCTCGGCCCTGTGCAACGAGGCCCGGCGGATGGGCATTCCCATCGTGGCGCCTGCGGAATGCGCCTTTGCCTGGCGCGCCTTCGAAGAGGGGCATGGCGTGCCGATGTCCCGGTACAGCCCTCGCGGGCTCACCGAGGCGACGGTCGACGCACTCGGTCGGCTGGATGTGCTGAAAGCCCATGCATCCGCCGTTGCCGCCGCGGCCACCGACCCGCTGCCGGGCATTCTCGAAGCAACCGTCGAGGCCGCACGCGGGCGGCCCCGTCATGGCGCGGCGGACCGGTTGCGGCGACTGCTAGGGGCCGCCTTTTAGACCGAGCGATGCAAGATAGGACCAGCGCACGGTGCCATTGCGAAACCGGATACCCTCCAGATACTGCCCGACGGCACGGTCGACCAGTTCCTGCGGCGGCCGGTCCTTCCGAGCGCCATCGGCATAGGCCACGATCTCGTTCCAGCCGTCGGGCCGCGGGATCGACACGATGGTCGATTGCGTGTCGAGGTTCTTGTAGGTCCAGAAGGACCAGCCGATCCCGTGCGCCTCATGCAGGCGGCGGAATTCCTCGTTCCACTCGTCGTTGAGCTCCCCGGTCTCGCCGAGGAACAACGGCACGTCGTGGAGATTGGCGAAGTTCAGGTGACGCTGGATCGAATCGCGCTGCGTCGAGGCCCAGAAGGAGTGGTAGGTGTAGGCGAGGTTCCGGGCAAAGGGCCGCCCGAGCATGGCGAAGCTCGAACTCCACTGGCCGCCGGCGAGGATGACGATGCGCTGGGGATCGACCTCGCGGATCGCCGCCGTCGCGCGCTGGTAGAAGGGTTCGAGCCGCGCATTCAGGGTCGCCACGTCGTGATAGGGCGCGATCGGCTCGTTCAGGATGTCGTACCCCAGGATCGCGGGGTTGCCGCGATAGCGTTGCGCCACGGCCCGCCACAGCTTCACCGTGAGATCGCGATGACGCGGGACGTAGAACATCAGCGGATAGCCGGGCCCGTCATCGTGGTTGATCCCGGTCTGGCCGCCGGGCGCGGCATGCAGGTCGGGAATCACATAGAGTCCCGCCGCGGCCGCCCAGCCGACGACCCGGTCGAGCAGCGCCCAGCCCTCGCCGACCGTTTCCCCGTCGGCGGTCATGAACAGCCGCCAATGCAGCGGCACACGCACCATGTTGAATCCGACCGACTTGATGAAGCGGATGTCGTCCTCGGTCACATAGGTGTCGCGATACTGCCGCCAGAACGCTGCGGCACGCTCCGGTCCCAGCAGGCGATCGAAGGCGCCGTAGATCTGGCGCGGCGACTTCGCGACCTCGAACTTGAACATGTAGCCTTCGGGCATCAGCCAGTTGCCCAGGCTGATCCCTTTCAGTCGCAGGATGCGACCATTCGGCTCGATGAAGTTCTTGCCCTCGATCCGGACCAGCGCTTCGGCATGGGTGGGCGACGCGAGACCGAGCAAGATCAGGAGAGCGACGAGGAGGCGCATGACGGGACTGTAGCAGGACACTAAGGTTCGTCCCGTCATGATTCTCGCTTCCCTCCTGTTGCCGATGGCCGTGGCCGCCATCGTCTTCCTGGTCCAGCGTGTCCGCCTGCCCGTCTTCCTCGCCATCATGGCCACGGTGGTCGTCTATGGCATCGCCGCCGACATGACCTTCCAGTCGGTCGGCAAGGCGTTCGGCCTGGGCTTCGCAACGGCGTTGGAGCAGACGGGGCTGCTGGTCGTCGCGGGCGCGCTGGTCGGCGGCCTGGTGCTGCACACGCCGCTCGGCACCGGCACGTCGGCCGCAGCCGGACTGGTCGCGGGCCTCGGCGCCTCGGCCTCGGGCGGCCTGGCGCTCCTGCAGCCGGCCGGGCAGGACGCGCCGCGGCGCGCGCTGGGGCTCGCGCTCACGCTGCTGGCCGTCGCCTCACTCGTGGCGCCCTCGCCGCTCGCCGTCGCCGCGGCTTCGGTCATGAAGGCCGATATCCGAACCGGCTTCACGCTCGCCCTGGCGGTGGCCGCTGTCGCCGTGGCGCTGGGCTGGTGGCACGTGGCCCGGCAGATCCCCTCGCAGCCGGCCGAAGGCGAGCTTTCCTGGGCGTGGCTGTGCGTCGGCATTCCCCTGGTGCTGCTGGTTCTGCAGTCCGTGGCGCAGATGCCGAGCGAACCGCTGGGCAGGGGCGGCGACCGCGAGTTCTATGTCGGCATCTCCAAACCGCTGATGCTCACGGCGATCGCCATCACCCTCGCCATCCTGTTCGCGCGCCGCTGGGAGCCGTCGGTCCTGGCCGGCCGTTCCTGGGCGCCGCTGCTGCTGGCGGTCGGTGCATCGGGCGGCCTGGCCCGCGTCTTCGACGAGACCGGCATGGCGGAACTCCTCGCCGAGTATGCGCTGCAGCCACGCTATGGCGTCCTGACGCCGTTCCTGGCGGCCGCCATCGTGAAGACGATGCAGGGCAACACCCTGACCGCCGTGCTCACCGCCTCGGG
The DNA here is from genome assembly GCA_964588065.1 of uncultured Reyranella sp. GTDB lineage: Bacteria > Pseudomonadota > Alphaproteobacteria > Reyranellales > Reyranellaceae > Reyranella. Next base: position 669 of record CAZPOS010000165.1, on the reverse strand, counting down.
CATGGTCGAGCCGATGCTGCCCGCGCTCGGCCTCGACAGCGGCTCGGGCCGCGCCATCGCGGCGGCGGCCGTCGGTGCGGGCTCGATGGCGATCTGCCACGTCAACGATCCGTTCTTCTGGATCGCCGCCCACATGGGCCGCCTGTCGCCCGGCCGCGCTCTCTATGTGATCTCGCTCGGCAGCGCCGTCATGGCGATCGGCGCCCTCGTCGCGATCGCGGCGATCCGCCAGTTCATCTGAACCGCGCTCGAAAGGCCGAGAATGCCCGTCAATCTCTTGGTAGATCGGAGCATCACCGCAACCCTCTGGGCAGTCCTAGGACTGGCCTTCCTCGGATCCATCACGTTCCTCGCCTTCCGAGTACTGATGCTGATCGCCTCCATGGGAATGCTTTGCGACAGCTGCGGCAACCAAACGGACTTGATGCATATCCTGGGCGTCGAGTCCGCCGGGATCATCATGCTGATCGGTGCAATGGTCCTCATCATCTGGCATCTTGATCGGTGGCCCTACAAACTGGCTGCCCCCGCCATGCTGGCGGTGGCACTGCTTTCCGCCCCCGCAGACACCTGGCACCACTGGTTCTGGTGGCTAGGGGCGTGAGGCAGGAATGAGCCCCTCTTCCCGTGCCTTGATCTGCAGGGCGAGGTAGCGGGAGTAGATGCGGC
>CAZPOS010000164.1:0-12656 GCA_964588065.1 uncultured Reyranella sp. | reverse complement strand
ACATCCTGCTGGTCATCAAGGCGCTGCGCGAGCGCGGCATGGGCCTGCTGCTGATCGAGCAGAATGTCGGCATCGCCTCGGAGATCACCGACCGCGCCTATGTCATGTCGGTCGGCAGCATCGTCCATGAGATCGGTCCCGGCGAATGGCAGTCCTTCCTAACCGACGAGCGGCTGGTGAAGGCCTATCTCGGCTGACGCTACTTCCGGCGGATCGCCGGATTGAGCGGGACGGCCCCCCCGGCGACGCCGCCGGCATCGTAGGCATCGGGTGAGATGAAGCGCCCCGGCCCGGCCTCGACGGTGCGCAGTTTCAGGCCGAGCTTTTCCAGTTCGGTATCGACGACGGCCGCCTTGAGCACGACCAGCCCGCGCCCGCTGCTCTGGATCACCCCGTCGCGCTCCGCCTTCATCGCGACCAGCCGGTCGGCGATGGACGCGCACATGCCCAGGGTGAAGGACGCATTGGCGAGATGCCGCTCCTGATGGCGGAACCGTTTGTAGTCGGCCAAGACTTTGTAGCGGCCGAGTTCGGCCCGGACCGCGCCGTCGATCAGTTCCGTCAGATAGTGCGCCACCTCGACATCCGCGGGCAGACCGAAAAAGACGTAGCGCGCTTCGCCGGCGGCATTCTTCTCGCGCCAGACGCGGCAATCGCAGAACGACGCAATGGCGCCGATGCACTCGTCGATCGGGATGCGCTTCTTCAGGCGGGTCTCGTAGATCCGTTCCTCGCACTGCGTCTCGCGGATCTCGACGTCGGTGAGCGACAACTCGTAGCGGTCCAGCAGCTCCGCCACCTTGGCCGCCGCCGCCAGCGCCTCGCCCTCGGTGCAGCCATTGTCGATCGTCTTGGCGCGCAAGGCCTGGATGCGGCCCCGGAGCTTGTCGAAGGCCGTGGACTCCGCGGCTGTCATGGGTGGCGCGCGGGCGCGTTCACGCGCTTCCGGCGAAAATGGAGATAGAGCGCAATCCCGACGCCGATTGCCAGGCCGGGCAGCGCCGACGCGATGGCAAGCGAGGCTATGCCCATCTCGCAGCCGCCCGAATCGCCCGGCGTGCCGCAGCGCGTATCGAGACTGTAGGCGAGCGCAAGTGCCGCGATCCCGACCACGATGGGCGTCACGACGAAGCCCAGAATGCCGAAGCCCAGAATCTTCAGAGTGAGTCCAAGCATCAGCGTGCCGCCCGTCCAGCCGCTTCCTCGAAGCGCTTGCGGCGCAGTTCGACGCGCGGATCGTCCATCTCGGACCCCATCCGCTCTGGCACCCAGCCGTCGCGTCCAGGCACGTAGGCGCGATTGGTCTGCAGCGGGTTGCGGTTGACCAGGGGGCGCGCGCGCATCGGATGGCGCAGGCTGCGCACCTCATGCTCAATCTCGAACAGCGACTTGCCGGTCGCCGGGTCGGCGATGTGCTGGAAACGGTATTGGTGCCGATTGCTTTCTTCCGTCAGCAGGCCGCGCGCGACCAGCCCGCGATAGGGGCCGGAGAAGTTCGCGACATAAACCTGGATGTGGTGGCCGTCATAGGTCTCGGGCGCGGCATCGCTCTCGCGGAAGATCAGCTCCTGCCCGATGCCCGCCGAGACGTGCGCGGCCGATGTGCCGCGGCCCTTCTCGACGTGCGCGCCCGTCGAGAAGATGTCGCGATAGAAACCGGCGATCCCCTCGGCCACGCCGTGCGGCACGTCGAATTCGACATAGGCCATCCCCAGAGCCATGCCGTCGAAACGCGACGACGGATCGTGACAAAGGATGCGGTTGCCCCAGGGACAGGTCGTCTCGACATGGTCCTCTCGCTCGGCGAAGGCGAACCGCGTGTCGGCCAGCAGGGCCTTCACCCGGTCGAGTCGCTGCAGCAGCGCCTCGCGGTCGGGGATCACGAGCCCTACCCGGCCGCGCAGCCGCTGTGCCCTGGCCATCGTCGGCAGGTGGAACTGACTCTGCCCGACATTGACCCACATATTGTCGATGCCGGTCATCATGTACGGATCGCGCGTGAGGCCAAGTCCGCTCATGTAGAAGGCCGTTGCCAAACCCTGGTCGGCTACGCCGAGGTTGACATGCTCCAACGCCACGATGTTCCCCACGTCCTCGGCAGCGCGGTCGTACTGCTTTACACTTGGCTCATGCATGGCCTGACCTCCCGAATCGGCTCGAGTATAGCCGGCCAGGCCGCCTCAGGTCTCGACTTCGGCGCGCCGGGCATCGCCTGACACCGGCTCGTCGCCCTTGCGCTCGAAACTGAACCGATCGCGGATGTGCCGATTGAAGAACTCTCCCTTCGAGAACGCCGCCTTCATCGCGTCATAGGTCCGTTCCGGCACGCCGAGATAGGTGTAGCGCCGCCGCGACTGGAAGACGATGTCCAGTGCACGCCGTGGGCGATCGTAGTGGTAGGAGCGGATGACGGTCGAGGGCATGATGGGACAACGCCGGGTGCCTTCCCGGGGATGCGAGGAGATGAAGCCATGAGTTCGGAGGCCGACGGAAACCTGGCCAGCGTCTCGCCGACCGGCCCGCTGTTACCCTCCTTCCCGGTTTGGGGCCTGTTCGGCCGTTCGCTGCTGTACGTCCTGGGCCAGATCCTGGTCATCCCCGCGCCCTGGACGGCCACCGGCTACCACCGGTTCATTTGCGAGCAGGTGGCGCTGCCGGACGGAAGACGCCTGCGCTTCTCCGGCCAGCCGGGCGACATCTGGTACGTCTTCATCGGGCTTGCCGTGCTGGGATGGCTGCACAATGTCCAGCACGCTGGCGTGAGTGGCGCGGTGACGCTGGCAACGATCCTCCTCACATTTCCAGTCCTGCGATGGTTCTGCGGCAACGTCCGCACGGACGACGGGCAGCTCAAGCTCTCGTTCGACGGCGAAGTGCTGGCCTGGCTCGGATGGAACATCCTGCTGGTCCTGTCCCTCCTCACCGTCATCGGCTGGGCATGGGTGCTGAGGGCGATGATGCAATGGATCTGCCGCAAGACCACCGGCACCGTCCGCTTCACCTTCACCGCGACGGGACTGTCGATCCTCGGCCATGCCCTGCTTCTGGTCGTGATCTGCGTCTTCATCATCCCGATCCCGTGGGCGATGCGCTGGTATGCCGACTGGTTCGCCCGTCAGTTCTCCGTCGTCTCGCCTAACGCGGCCGGGTGATCCGGCGCCACAGGCCGAACAGCCCGACGCCGAGCGCCAGCGTCGCGCCGATCAGGAACCCGCTGGAGTAGCCACCGGTCAGCGACAGGGCCGCGCTGAACAGCAAGGGCAGGACCAGTGCGCCGGCATCGCCGAAGGCCAGCACGGCGCCGGTCGTCGCGCCGATCCGGCCAACCGGCGACAGCCGCGCCACCTCGGCCAGCAGGACGCCATGCCAGCTCACGGCGGTGACGCTGAGGGCGGTGGCAACGATCGCCGCGCCCCAGGTCGGCCAGTCGGGGGCGATCGACGCCGTGAGCACCGCGGCGGCGGCCATGCCGATGCCGAGGAAGCCGAGCAAAGTTGCCGGCGCCACGAAGCGCGAGGCGAGCCAGCCCCAGCCGATACGGGCCGGCACCGCCACGACGATGGCGATGGCGAAGACCTGCCCCGCCCGCTCGAGGTCGTAGCCCAGACCCCGCACCAAGTAGAGCACGAAGAAACCGGTAAAGAGCGACTGCAAGCCCACGAAGCTGAACATCGCGACGCACATCATGCGCAGCGCCGGATCGCGCAGGACGCCCGCGACGTTGGCCCGGATATCGGCGGGCGAAAGCGGCTGCGCGGGATTGCGGTCGACGTCGAAGCCCGCCCGCAGCGGCTGCAACGCCAGCACGATCAGGAAGCAGGCGAGCGCGATCACCAGCAGTGCCACCTGCCAGCCGGCCTCGACGACGAGTGCCGGCGCGACGACGCCGGCCAGCATCAGACCGACCGGCACGCCACACTGCTTGATCGAAAAGACCAGCGGCGCCAGGTTCCGCGGCGCCAGCCGCCCCAGCAGGTGCGAACTCGACGGCGTCGAGACCGCCTGTCCGAGCCCGCCGATGAAGGCGCCCGCCGCAAACAGCGGCAGCCACCCCGGCGTGGTGAGGGCGAGGCCGACGCCGAGCGCCGCCATGCCGACCTGCGTCATGCGCACCGCGCCATAGCGCAGGATGAAGCCGCCGCAGCCCAGGGTCGTGAGGAAGGCCGCCACCGAGCCGATCGCGAGATAGACACCGACCAGCGCCGCCTCGAGGCCGAGGTCGGCCACGATGGCGGCCGCGATCAGCGGCACCGTCGACCGCCCGAGGGTCGCGAAGGTCTGCTGCACCGTCATGGTGGCGAGCGCGACATACAGAGGACTGACGATGAGGCGGCTCCCGCGATGCTTCGTTCGAGAGTGCCGCCGCGCGTTCAGAAAGCAAACAGATTGTCGCGGAAATGCGCGTGTGCGTACGCTGTGCGAACCAGGCCGCGTCGCTGTAGTTCCGGCACCAGCCCGTCGGTGATCTCCGCGACGTAACGCCGGCTGAGCGGACCGCTGAACATGTAGCCGTCGCCGCCCACCTGCTCCATCGCCTCCTCCATCACGTCGGCGACGTGCCGCACCGTCCCGACCACCGGATGCTCGAAGCCGAAGCTGTAGTTGCTTGCGACTTCGCGCAGGGTGCGGCCCTGCGCCAGAAAGCGCTTCAGCGTGCCCTGCTGGCCGTTGGTCGTCAGTTCGGCCAGCGGCGCATCGAGATCGAAGGTCGAGAAATCGATGTCGGTCAGGCTGCCCATCATCGCGAGCGTCACCTCGGGGGCAGCCGCGCGCTGGGCTTGGCGCCTCTGCGCTCGATCCTGCGCCTCGGCGTCGGTCTCGCCCAGGGTCGGCGCGACGACGAACAGCACCTTGCAGCCGTCCGGGTCGCGCCCGGCGGCCGCAACGCGGCTTCGCACGTCGTCGCGGAACGCCTTCATCTCGGCGACCGTGCCGACCGCTGCGATCACGATGTCCATGTGCCGGGCGGCGAAGGCCTTGCCCTGCGGCGAGCCGCCGGCCTGTACCAACACCGGACGCCCCTGCGGCGGTCGCGCCGTATTGAGCGGCCCGCGCGAGGAAAAGAACCTGCCCTTGAAGTCGACGGTATGCACCTTCGCGGAATCGACGAAAGTACCGCCCTTCTCGTCCATGACCATCGCATCGGCGTCCCAGGACGACCATAGCTTCGTTGCCAGTTCGACGAACTCGTCAGCCATCTCGTAGCGCAGGTCGTGCTCGAGATGCGCGTCCAGCCCGAAATTCTGCGCCGCACGCTCCGCGGTCGAGGTCACGAAGTTGCATCCGACCCTGCCCTTCGACATCAGGTCGAGAGTCGCGATCAGCCGCGCCAGCAGGAACGGCGGATAGAAGCTGGTCGAGATGGTCGGCACGATGCCGAGATGCCGGGTCGCCTGGGCGATCAGCGGCACCAGCGGCAGCGGATCGTTCTTCGGCGCACGCAGGGCCCGCTTGAGATAGAAGTCCATCGACCCGCCGAAATTGTCCGGGACGAAGACCGAGTCCTCGAGCAGCAGGCAGTCGAAGCAGGCGCGCTCCAGCGCCTTCGCGAGGTCGATGTGAAGATCGGGCTGCGCCCAGTCGCGCGCGTCGACGCCCGACCAGGGCTGGTTCCAGCCATGCACGCCGAAACTGTTGCCGAGAAACCAGCCGAGATGGAAACGCGATGCCGCCAAGAGTCTCCTCCGCCTTCACACCCGGGCGGAGATGCAATCGACGGACCAGCTATGGACCCGTCAGGTCAGCCCTTGACCGTCATGTCGACGGTGCGCGCCTTGTGGGCGTAGAGGTCGATCTTGGCCCACATGCGGGCCAGCGCGACTTCGTCCGCTTCCTTCTCGGTTGCATACGGCCCGTGCCAGGCCATCGTCTCGGGCACCGGCTTGTTCCAGTTCGCGCGGCGGTCCTCGATCTGATACTCGGCTTCGAACACGAACCACATACCCGGCATCGTCGGCTCCAGTCTTACGCGGCTTCCTTGTCCTTGCCCTCGCCCACGCGGGCGGCGAGCGAGGCGGCCATGAATTCGTCGAGGTCGCCGTCCAGCACCTTCTGCGGGTCGGAGCGCTCCACGTTGGTGCGCAGGTCCTTCACCATCTGATAGGGCTGCAGCACATAGGAGCGGATCTGGTGGCCCCAGCCAATATCGGTCTTGTTTGCTTCAGCTTCGAGACGCTCCGCCTCGCGCTTCTGCAACTCGACCTCGTAGAGGCGGGCTTTCAGCATCTGGATCGCCTTGGCACGGTTCTGGTGCTGCGAGCGCTCCTGCTGCACGGCGACGGCAATGCCGGTCGGCAGATGGGTGATGCGCACAGCCGAGTCGGTCTTGTTGACGTGCTGGCCGCCCGCCCCCGAGGCGCGATAAGTGTCGACCCGCAGATCCTTGTCGACCAACTCGATCTCGATGTTGTCGTCGACCTCGGGATAGACCCAGACCGAGGCGAACGAGGTCTGACGCCGCGCGTTGCCGTCGAACGGCGAGATGCGCACCAGCCGGTGCACACCGCTCTCGGTCTTCAGCCAGCCATAGGCGTTGGGGCCCTCGACCTTGTAGGCGCACGACTTGATGCCCGCCTCTTCGCCCGCGCTCTCCTCGAGCCAGCTCACCTTGTAGCCGCGGCGCTCGGCCCAGCGCGTGTACATGCGGGCCAGCATCTGCGCCCAGTCCTGCGCCTCCGTGCCGCCGGCGCCGGCATTGATCTCGATATAGGCATTGTTCGCGTCGGCCTCGCCCGACAGCAGGGTCTCGAGACGGGCCGCCTTGGCCTCGCCCGTCGCCTCGCGCAGCGCCTTCTCGCACTCGGCGATGGTCGCCTCGTCCTTCTCCGCCTCGGCCATCTCGATCAGGCCGACATTGTCGTCGACGGCCGCACGCAGGCGCTTGATCGCGCCGATCGAGGCTTCGAGCCGGGTGCGCTCGCGCATCACCTTCTCGGCTTCCTTCGGATCGTTCCAGAGCGCCGGATCCTCGGCGCGCGCGTTCAGCTCGTCGAGACGGACGACCGCATGGTCGTAGTCAAAGACGCCTCCTGAGGAGCGTGAGCGACTCCTCGATCTCGTTCACCATCGCTTGGGCTTCGGCGCGCATTACGGATCCGTTTCGAACTGACTAATAGGTTTCGCCGGTGCCCGAGAGACCCGGACGCCGGGGGCTGCCCGCCTGCTGCGGACCTTGCGTCGGGTCTATAGCGGAATAAGGGGCCGATCCGTCAAGCGGTGTGACCATAAAGCCCTCGGAACCCGGCTCCGTGCCCGGCTTGAAGACTTCGTCGATCGTTCCGCCTTCGTAGCTGAAGCGGACCATGCGCAGGCCCGGCGGCACGCGGAACGGCGTCGGCGGCTTGCCCTTGAAGATCTCCTTGGCGATCGCCTCGTAGATCGGCACGGCATTGCCGCCGCCCGTCTCCTGCGAGCCAAGTGTCCGCGGCTCGTCGAAGCCGATGTAGACGCCGATGGTGATGTCGGGGGTCGAGCCCAGGAACCAGTTGTCGTGCGCGTCGTTCGTCGTTCCGGTCTTGCCGGCGATCGGGCGGCCGAGCGCAGCCAGTCGACCGGCCGTGCCACGAACCGTGACGCCCTGCATCATGCTGACGACCTGGTACACCGAGGCCGGGTCATGGAACGGCTTGCGGGCATCGACCAGTTCCGGCGCCGCGAGCGAGGTCCCGCCCGCCGTCTCGCCGCAGCCGCGACAAGTCCGGGGTTCGTGTCGATAGACGGTCTTGCCGTTGCGGTCCTGCACCCGATCGACCAGCGACGGCGTGATTTCGAGCGCGCCGTTGGCCAGCATCGCGTAGGCCATGGTCATGCGCAGCAGCGTGGTCTCGCCGGCGCCCAGCGCCATCGGCAGATAGGCGCCCATATGGTCGGTGACACCGAACTCCTTGGCGACGTCGACCACGCGCTTCATGCCGATCTGCTGGGCCATGCGTACCGTCATCAGGTTGCGCGACAGTTCGAGGCCGCGGCGCACGGTGGTCGGTCCCAGCATGTCGCCGCCATAGTTCTTCGGCGTCCACAGCGGTTGGCCGTAGCCGGGGTCGTAGACAAAGGGCGCATCGAGCACGACCGAGGCCGGCGTGAAGCCCGCATCCATCGCCGCGAGATAGACGAACGGCTTGAAGGCCGAGCCCGGCTGGCGTGCGGCCTGGACGGCGCGGTTGAACTGGCTGCGGCCGTAGGACCAGCCGCCCGACATGGCCAGCACGCGGCCCGCCTGGGTATCCATCACGACGACGCCGCCCTCGACGTTCGGCACCTGGCGCAGCGCGTAGGTCTTGGGCGGATAGGGCTTGGCATTGGCGCCGGCCGGCTTCTCGACCTTCTCGACGACGATCACGTCGCCGACGGAGACGACGTCGCGCGGACTGCGCGGTGCGGCGCCGACCGTCTGGTTCTGCAGGGTCGGCCGGGCCCACGTCATCTCGGCGAAGGGCACGGTGCCTTCGCCGCCGTCCGGCAGCCCGACCAGCTGCACCGCCTGGGCCTCGACCTTGTTCACGACGGCAAGCTGCCAGGTCGGCGGACCGGCGAGCGGCCGGCGCTGGACGATACGGCCGAATTCCTCCTCCCAGACGCTCATGTCGGGAATCTTGGCATAAGGACCGCGCCAGCCATGACGACGGTCGTAGGAGATCAGCCCCTCGCGCAGCGCATTGTCGGCCACGGTCTGGATGGCGGGATCGAGCGTCGTGCTGACGGTAAGTCCGCCCTCGTAGAGACCCTTTTCGCCGTAGGCCGCCATCAGGTTGCGGCGGACTTCCTCGGCGAAGAAGTCCGCCTGGGCGACCTCGGTCGTGCTGCGGCGGCGATACTGCAGTTTCTCGGCCTTGGCGGCCTGCTCCTCGGCGGCGGTGATGTAGCCGTCCTCGGCCATGCGATGGAGGACATAGTCGCGCCTCGCATAGGCCTCCTTCTCGTTGCGCAGGATGTGGTAGCGGTTCGGCGCCTTCGGCAGGGCCGCGAGATAGGCGATCTCGGACAACGACAACTCGTCGAGCGACCGGTCGAAGTAGTTGAGCGCCGCCTGTGCGACGCCGTAGTTGCCCGAGCCGAGATAGATCTCGTTCAGATAGAGCTCGAGGATGCGGTCCTTCGAGTAGGTCTCCTCGATGCGAAAGGCGAGGATGGCCTCCCGGATCTTGCGCGACAGCGTCGCCTGGTTGGTGAGGAGGAAGTTCTTGGCGACCTGCTGGGTGAGGCCCGAGGCGCCCTCCGGCCGTTTGCCGGGATTGGCGACGTTGGCCACCATGGCGCGGATGACGCCGATGAAGTCGATGCCGGGATGCGTGAAGAACCGCTGGTCCTCGGCCGCCACGAAGGCTTCCAGGACGCGCCGGGGCATGGCGGCCACGGGCACGAACACCCGCTTCTCGCGCGCGTACTCGGCCAGCAGCTTGCCATCCGCGGCATACAGCCGGGTCAGCGTCGCCGGCTGGTAATCGGCAAGCTGCTTGTGATCGGGCAGCCCATGACTGAAATGCCAGAACAGGCCTGCGACGGTGCCGGTGCCGACGATGAGGGCAGCGGTGGCAAAAGCCAGACAGATCTTGATGAAGTTGAGCACGGTCACTTTCTACGCGGCGCCCAGAGGGCCTTCAATGTCGCACGGTGGCCCAGACTTACGCCTTTCTTGTGGCGGCCACCCCAAAATAGGCGTCCACCGACGCCCGCAATGCCCGAGCCAGCGCCATCTGATGCTGGCGCACGGTCAGCAGCTTTTCGTCCTGCGGGTTGGAGAGATATCCCAACTCCACCAGCGCGGCCGGGATGTCGGGCGAGGTCAGCACGGCGAAGCCGGCCTGACGGTGGGTGCGCGGCAGCAGCCGGACTCCGTTGCGGGCGAAGGTCGCCACCACCGTATCGGCCAGTCGGCGGGAATCGTTCACCGTCCCGCGCTGGCTCATGGCCACCAGGGTCTGGGCGACATTGTCCGGCTGGTCCGACAACCGCAGGCCAGACAGCGCAGCGCCGGCACGGTTCTCGCGCGCGGCCAGAGCGGCCGCCTCCCGGTCGGTCGCTTCTTCCGACAGGGTGTAGACCGAAGCGCCGCGCACATCGCGATCGCCATGCGCATCGGCGTGCAGCGACAGGAACAGATCGGCCTTGGCCGCCTGGGCACGGGCCACGCGCTCGCGCAGCGCCACGTAGCTGTCGGTATTGCGCGACAGGAGGACCCGATAGCGATTGCCGGCCAGCAACTCGCGCTGCAGGTCGCGGGCGATTGCGAGCACGACACTCTTTTCCTGGGTGCCGCGCACACCCAGCGCCCCCGGATCGCGCCCGCCGTGGCCGGGGTCCAGGAAAACGAGCTTCGGCTTTGCCATGGGAATGGCCGGCGTGGGCTTTCCGACCGACTTCGGCCGACGCTTGGAGGGAGCGGCCAAGGCGCCGCGTGCACCCATTCCAAGCACGCTCACGCCGGCCAGAACGGCGAGCAGATGGCGACGACGGAAGTCGGACATGGCAAACGCCAATGGGAAAGAGATGAAAAAAATTCGAATATTGTTAAAGCGATACCAGAAGAAGGGCAGTAATATCAATTTGTTTCAATAGCTTAATCGACCCATTTCAGTCGACACAATCTTTTGATTGTCGACCCCTTTTCAACCCCGTATGTTGCGTGGGCGAGCAGTCGCCGTCGTTCGTAGCGCGCCTTAGGGTCGCGCTCCGACGGCAGTTTCCGAGCCAGATCAGGCTCGCGCCTTCCGAATGTGGGCGCGGCCGGTCTGCGGAGAGACTGTCAGGCAGGCGGTGGCTATCAGGAAACTCGAGGTTGGCAGGACCCAGTCGTGGTCCGGCGGCGCGAAGCTTCCCCGTCTTGGCCGGAGTTGGCCGTTCGACGGGTCGATGACGCGGCGCTCCCCTCGCACGACGGAGGCGGCATGGCCGCCGGTCGCTCGCACCGGTTGGGATCGGACGCCTCGGAGCGAGCCCATGGCAAGGCGTATGCTCATCGATGCAAGTCACCCGGAAGAAACCCGGGTCGTTGTGGTCGATGGAACGAGACTTGAAGAATTCGACTTCGAAACGGCAACCCGCAAGCCCCTCAAGGGCAACATCTACCTCGCGAAGGTCATCCGCATCGAGCCCTCGCTCCAGGCGGCCTTCGTCGAATATGGCGGGAACCGGCACGGCTTCCTCGCCTTTTCGGAAATCCATCCCGATTACTACCAGATCCCCGTCGCCGACCGCGAACGGTTGATCGCCGAGCAGCATCGCCTGCACGCCGAGGCCGAGGAAGACGAACCGCGCCGCCGCGACCGCATCGATCGCACCGACATCGAGGAAGCCCGCGCCGACATCATCGAAGCCGCGGCGGATGAGATCGTCGCGGCTGCGGCGGTCTCCGAAGAAGCCCCTGCGCCCGAGGCGGCCGCCAGCTCGCCCGAGAAAGAGCCCGCGGCCGACGCGACGGCCAGCGAGGCCATCGCCGCGGAAGCGCCGGCGCCCGAGGTCCCGGCTACCGAGGTCCCCGCCGTCGAGGCCGCGCCTCCTTCCGAACCCGCCGCCATAGTCGCCGAAGCCGCGCCCGCGAGCGAACCCGAGCCACAGGCCCAGGCCGCGGAAATCCCGGTCGAGCGGATCGACGGTCCCGTTCATGTCGAGACGGCCGAAGCGCCGGCGTCCGAGCCGGCTGCCGCACCCGCAGTCGAAGGCGAGACGACCGCCGTCGCCGAGGCTTCGGAACAAGTGTCCGAACAGGGCGCCGAATTCACCGGCGAGGCCTCGCCGTCCGAGCCGACCGATCCGACCGATCCGGCCGAGGCGCCGCAGCCCGACGTCACGGTCGAGACGCTGGGCGGAGACGAGGTGGTCGAGGAGCGCGAGACGCGCGAGCGGCGCCGCCGCAACCCGATCCGCCAATACAAGATCCAGGAAGTCATCAAGCGCCGGCAGATCCTGCTGGTGCAGGTCGTCAAGGAAGAGCGCGGCAACAAGGGCGCTGCCCTCACCACCTACCTGTCGCTGGCCGGCCGCTACTGCGTGCTGATGCCGAACGCCGGCCGTGGCGGCGGGATTTCGCGCAAGATTTCCAATCCCTCCGACCGCAAGCGGATGAAGGAGATCCTGGCCGATCTCGAAGTACCGCAGGGCATGGGCGTGATCCTGCGCACCGCCGGCCTCGAGCGCTCGAACATCGACATCAAGCGCGACTACGAATACCTGTCGCGGCTCTGGGATTCGATCCGCGAGATCACGATGCGCTCGACCGCGCCGGCGCTGATCTACGAGGAAGGCGACCTGATCAAGCGGTCGCTGCGCGACATCTACGATACCGACATCGCGCAGGTCCTCGTCGAGGGCGAAGCGGGCTTCCAGGCCGCCGCCGAGTTCATGCGCCAACTGGTTCCGCATCAGGCGAACAAGGTGGAGCTCTACCGGGAGCCCATCCCCCTCTTCCACCGCTATCAGGTGGAGAGCCAGTTCGACGCCATGCATTCGCCGACCGTGCAGCTGCGCAGCGGCGGCTACATCGTCATCAACCCGACGGAGGCGCTGGTCGCCATCGACGTCAACTCGGGCCGTTCGACCAAGGAACGGAACATCGAGGAGACGGCTCTCCGCACCAACCTGGAAGCGGCCGAGGAGATCGCCCGCCAGGTCCGCCTGCGCGACCTCGCCGGCCTGATCGTGATCGACTTCATCGACATGGA
>CAZPOS010000163.1:0-12663 GCA_964588065.1 uncultured Reyranella sp. | reverse complement strand
CTCGGCCTCGTCGAGGACCTTGTCCCACTTGCGGAACCAGTCCAGTTCCTGGGCCGCGTCCTCCCAGTAGCCGAGGTGGTCGGCGCGGGCCGAGGCCTGGGCCGTGGCGAACTCCTGCGGGTTGACGTTGGCCTCGATGACCAGTTGGGGCAGGGGGCGGAAGACGAGCTCCTCGCTGTATGCCATGTCGGATTCTTTCATGGCCTTCTCCTTGCGCGGCAGGCCGCGATTCATGCCGATGCGTCTTTCCATAATGCTCTACTCGATTTGCGTTGCGGGCCAAGCCTGTTCTCGGCTAGCGGCCGTGTGGGGCAGGTGAGCGCCCTAGAGTTGCAATATTTTTTTCAGTTCGCCGATGCGGCGGCGGCTGACGGGCAGTTCGATCTTCTTGCGGCCGGCCGTGCGCAGCATGAAATTGCCGCCGGGCATGGACGCGATCTCGTCGGCCGCCGCGGCGCCGCGCGGATCCTCGATCTGCAGGATGATGGCGGTGCGGGCATTCTGTTCGGCGAAGCGCGGCAGCAGCGGTTCGGAGCGTATCGCGAAGCGCTCGTGGGCGAGGCCGAGCGCCACGCCGCGCGTGCCGTCGGGCCAGTATTTCGCGGCATCGAGCACGGCACGGGCCTGCTCGACCGACGACACGATCGGCACCATCACGCCGTCGGCGCCGGTGTCGAGCGCCCGCGAGATGTGATGGCGGGACTGCGAGGGCACGCGCACGACCAGCGGCAGGTTCGCCGCCTGCATGTAGCGCACGACCTGCCGCACCGTGTCGAAGCCGAAGCCGGTATGCTCCATGTCGAGCACCGCGAAGTCCGCGCCGGCCGCCTTCAGGATCTGGCCGATTCCCGGCGTGGCGAACTCGAACAGGAAGGTGCCGATCTTCGTGGGACCGGTGCCGGAGAGTGCGCGAAGTCCGTTGCCTGTCATTGTCGTTCCCCCTTTTGGGACACGATGCTAGCGTGGACCGTCTCCACGACATACCTGCTTTAGGGAGAGAATCATGAAGCTCTATTATATGCCCGGCGCCTGCTCGGTCGGCATTCACGTCCTGCTCGAGGAGATCGGCAAGCCCTACGACGTGCACAAGGTCGACGGTGCCAAGCAGGAACAGTACGGGCCGGATTTCGTGGCGCTCAATCCGAAGTCGAAGGTGCCGACCCTGCAGCGCGACGACGGCTCCGTGCTGACCGAGTTCCCGGCGATCGCGGTGTGGCTCGCGCGCAAGAATCCCGAGGCCGGCCTGCTGCCGACCGATGCCGACGGCGAGGCACGGGCGCTGGAAGCGATGGATTATGCTGTCTCGACCATGCACATGCAGGGCTTCAGCCGCATGTTCCGTCCAGGCAACTACGCGCCGAGCGAAGCCGACCACGACAAGGTGAAGGCGCGCGGCAAGGAGATCATGGAGAAGGGTCTGGCGCTGATGGACAAGGCGCTCGAAGGCAAGGAGTACCTGGCCGGCCAATTCTCGGTGGCTGATGCGGCGCTGTTCTACGTCTCCTTCTGGGCGGCCGGCCGCATGAAGATGCCGCTGCCCAAGAACGTGGCCGCCCACTACGAACGCATGAAGGCCCGCCCGGCCGTGAAGCGCGTGCTCGAAAAGGAAGGTCTGTCGGCCGCGGCCTGATCCGATCGCCATCAACGGGCCGCCGCGTTCGCGTGGCGGTCCGACGGCGCGGCTTCGGTCGCACCGCGCGCTGAGCTAAGCTCGCGCCATGTCGTTGCCCGCTCCCCTTCGTGATCGCCTCCGCCTGCCGCTGATCGCGGCCCCCATGTTCCTGGTGTCCGGTCCGGCCCTCGTGACGGCGGCCTGCCGTGCCGGCGTCATCGGCTCGTTCCCGACCGCCAACTGCCGCACCGCCGAGGAACTCGACGCCTGGCTGGTGGACATGGCCGACGATGCCAAGCGTGCTGCCGATACGGAGGGGCATGCTCCGGCGCCGTGGTGCCCGAACCTGATCGTCCATCGCTCCAACCCGCGCGTGCCCGAGGACCTGGCGGCCGTGCTGCGCCACAAGGCGGAGATCGTGATCACCTCGGTCGGCTCGCCCGAGCCGGTGATGAAGCCGCTGAAGGACGCGGGCTGCCTGGTGCTGGCCGACGTGGCGTCGGTGCGTCATGCCGAAAAGGCCGTGGCGGCGGGCGTCGACGGGCTGGTGCTGCTCACGGCCGGCGCCGGCGGCCAGACCGGCTGGGCCAATCCCTTCGCCTTCGTGCGGGCGGTCCGGACGTTCTGGGACGGCATCGTCGTGATGGCAGGCGGCATGGCCGACGGTCATGCCGTCGCGGCTGCCCAGGCCTTGGGCTGCGATCTCGCTTACATGGGCACCAAGTTCATCGCCACGCGCGAGAGCCTGGCCAAGGACGCCTACAAGCAGATGCTGGTGTCGAGCCGCCTCGACGACGTCCTGCTCACCCGGGCCTTCACCGGGCTCGAAACCAACATGCTGCGCCCGTCGATCGAAGCGGCCGGCCTCGACCCGGACAACCTGCCGGCGCGCGGCAAGATCGACATTTCCAAGGACATCAACGCCGCCGAACGCGAACGGCCGGACGCCAAGCGCTGGAAGGACATCTGGAGCGCCGGCCATTCGGTCTCGGGCGTGGCCGATGTCCCGACGGTCGCCGAGCTGATCGAGCGCACCGCCGGGGAATACGACGCCGCGCGCCGCTCAGTGCAGGGCGTATAGGCCCGAGGCGAAGCGGAACTCGGCAGGCTTGATCAGCTGCGTGTTGGCGACAGTCACCTTGTGCAGTTTGCCGTCGAGATTGCGGTCCCAGAAGTCGAGAAACTTGGTGAGGGCGGGGAAACGCGGCGCCAGATCGAGGTTCTGCCAAACGAAGCTCTGCAGAACGTGCTTGTGATCGGGCATCCAGTAGAGGATTTCGGCGGTCGTGATGCGGTAATCGTTGAGCTGCGCAACAAAACTACGATCCATGTAGGCCCTCCTTGACTTGGTGCGCCGACGGGAATACTCACGCACCCTCTCCGGAAAATCAGCAAAAATCGTTCCATATCAAATGGTTAGCAGCAGTCCTGCGCGATTGCTGCTAGTGCGAACCTACTTTTGGGAACCTTTGGTCCCGTGCCTTGACTCATGCAGCCGGTAACCCTAAATGCCGTGCGCCATTGGCACTCACCGCTGGGGAGTGCTGACAGCGCTCTTAATTCGCCGCGGCCGCGAGGCCGCGCAGGGTCAATCGATCACTGGAGGAAGAACCATGAAGTTCCGTCCGCTTCACGACCGGGTCGTGGTCAAGCGCGTCGAGGAAGAGAGCAAGACCAAGGGCGGGATCATCATCCCCGACACCGCCAAGGAAAAGCCGATGGAAGGCGAGATCGTCGCCGTCGGCCCGGGCGCCCGCGACGAGAAGGGCAACCTGGTTCCGCTCGACGTCAAGAAGGGCGACCGCGTCCTGTTCGGCAAGTGGTCGGGCACCGAGATCAAGCTCGATGGCCAGGATCTCCTGATCATGAAGGAATCCGACATCATGGGCATCATCGAAGGCTCTGCCTCGATGAAGAAGGCCGCCTAAGGCGCCGCCTCCCATCATCCCACTCAATCACAACATTCGAGAGGAATAGAAAATGGCAGCCAAGGAAGTCCGCTTCAGTGCCGACGCCCGCGAGCGCATGCTGCGCGGCGTCGACATTCTCGCCAACGCCGTCAAGGTGACGCTGGGCCCGAAGGGCCGTAACGTCGTCATCGACAAGTCGTTCGGCGCGCCGCGCATCACCAAGGACGGCGTCACCGTCGCCAAGGAGATCGAGCTCGGCGACAAGTTCGAGAACATGGGCGCCCAGATGGTGCGCGAAGTGGCCTCGAAGACCAACGACATCGCCGGCGACGGCACGACCACGGCGACCGTTCTCGCCCAGGCGATCGTGCGCGAAGGCGTGAAGTCGGTCGCGGCCGGCATGAACCCGATGGACCTCAAGCGTGGCATCGACCTCGCGGTCGAGGCGGCCGTCGAGGACATCAAGGCGCGCGCCAAGAAGATCACGGGCACCGACGAAGTCGCCCAGGTCGGCACGATCTCGGCCAACGGCGACAAGTCGATCGGCAAGATGATCGCCGAAGCCATGAAGAAGGTCGGCAACGAGGGCGTCATCACGGTGGAAGAGGCCAAGAGCCTGGACACCGAGCTGGACGTCGTCGAGGGCATGCAGTTCGACCGCGGCTATCTCTCGCCGTACTTCATCACCAATCCCGACAAGATGATCGCCGAACTCGAGGACGCATACATCCTGCTCCACGAGAAGAAGCTGTCGGGCCTGCAGGCGATGCTGCCGGTGCTCGAGGCGGTGGCGCAATCGGGCAAGCCGCTGCTGATCATCGCCGAGGACGTCGAGGGCGAGGCCCTGGCGACCCTGGTCGTGAACAAGCTGCGCGGTGGCCTGAAGATCGCCGCCGTCAAGGCGCCGGGCTTCGGCGACCGTCGCAAGGCGATGCTCGAGGACATGGCGATCCTGACCGGCGGTCAGCTGATCTCCGAGGACCTCGGCATCAAGCTCGAGAACGTCACGCTCGACATGCTCGGCAAGGCCAAGAAGGTCATCGTCGAGAAGGAGAACACCACGATCGTCGACGGCTCGGGCAAGAAGGCGGACCTTCAGGCCCGCATCAGCCAGATCCGCGCCCAGATCGAGGACACCACCTCGGACTACGACCGCGAGAAGCTGCAGGAGCGCCTGGCCAAGCTCGCCGGCGGTGTTGCGATCATCAAGGTCGGCGGCGCCACCGAGGTCGAGGTCAAGGAGAAGAAGGATCGCGTTGACGACGCCATGCACGCCACCAAGGCTGCGGTGGAAGAGGGTGTCGTCGCCGGCGGCGGCTCGGCCCTGCTCTACGCGCTGCGC
Organism: uncultured Reyranella sp.; assembly: GCA_964588065.1. Classification (GTDB taxonomy): domain Bacteria; phylum Pseudomonadota; class Alphaproteobacteria; order Reyranellales; family Reyranellaceae; genus Reyranella. The sequence goes on along the minus strand of CAZPOS010000163.1, from coordinate 7,799 downwards.
GCGCTGGACAAGGTCCGCACTGCCAACGACGACCAGAAGGTCGGCATCGAGATCGTGCGTCGCGCGCTGCAGGCGCCGGTCCGCCAGATCGCCGAAAACGCCGGCTATGACGGCGCCGTCGTCGCGGGCAAGATGCTCGAGCAGAAGGACACCTCGTTCGGCTTCGACGCCCAGCGCGGCGATTACGGCGACATGGTCAAGGCCGGCATCATCGACCCGGTGAAGGTCGTCCGTACGGCCCTGCAGGACGCCGCCTCGGTGGCCGGTCTGCTGGTGACGACGGAAGCGATGATCGCCGAGAAGCCGGAGAAGAAGGCCCCGATGATGCCGCCGGGTGGCGACGGCGGCATGGGTGGCATGGACTTCTAAAGTCCATTCTTCTCGAGAATGCGGAAAGGCCGGGGAGCAATCCCCGGCCTTTTCTTTTTGACGTTATTGTCGGGACATGAATGTCCCGCCGCTCTCCGTCAAAGGCGTGTTGATCCACGACGGCCGCGTCCTGCTGCTGCTGAACGAGCGCGGCGAATGGGACCTGCCTGGAGGGCGGCCCGATCCCGGTGAGGATCATCGGGCAGCGCTGGTGCGCGAGGTGCTTGAGGAGACGGGGCTGGCCGTCGAAGTCGGCGTCCTCGTCGACGAGCATCTGTTCGAGGTGCTGCCGCAGCGCTTCGTGCGGATCGTCGCCTATGTCTGCACGCTCGGAACCGAGTGCACGATTGCCCTCAGCCATGAACACCATGAAGCGCGGTGGGTCGCCCTCGCGGCGCTCGGCGAGCGAATTGCCGGGCGGCCGCTCCCGCCTGGCTATCTCGGCGCGATCCGCCAGGCCGCCTGCCAGCCCTTGTCGCCGTAGCTGCGGCTCGTCTTGACGTCGAGGAAGCGGTCGTGCGCCCCGGCAGCGCCCAGCCACAACTCGTTCCAGGCGTCGAAGCCGGCCAGCGGATCGGCGAGTGGAAGCTCGCGGGCCAGTTTCCAGCCGGTCATGCGGACGATCACGCCGCCATCCTTCTCCTCGGTGATGACCTCCTCGCCCTCGGCGGCGAGGAGCGCGGTCAGCCAGCGACCGAACAGCCGGGCGCTGTCGAGGTCGCCGGTCTCTAGGTCGGTCGGGAGGTCGAGATCGCGGGCCGTCTCCTCGTGGAACTGCAGCCCGACCAGACGGGCCACCCGGCCCATCTCGACCTGTGCGTCCTTCGGACCGAGGAGGCCCTGCAGCACCGGCAGCATGGTCTGCACGTAGGCCATCGCATAGGAGCGGTAGGTGCGCAGCCGGCGTTCCTCGGGCCAGTTCGCCGTCTCCAGCTTCGGCTGCGTCTTCCAGTCGATGCGCGGCATCTCCTGGTCGTAGGCGAAGCGCACGCGCTCCTCCTCCTTCAGGGGGCGGCCATAGTCGCAGTAGTAGCCTTCGAGGCCGGGCTTGCCGTCGACAGTCATGCCGGTACAGACGAAGCCGAGGCCCGGGTTCTTCAGGGACACGCCGTTGTGGCCGTGCCAGGCGTGCAGGAAGGCCGCCGACACCTCGTGCGGGACGGCGGCGATCGCCGTGCCCTTCCACATCCAGCGCGGCGGCGGATAGCGCACCCAGGCCTTGGTGTCGCTCTCGCGCAGGTACCCGGTCTTCACGCCGCCCAGCGCATTGGAATGGTAGTGGTAGAGCGCACAGGCCGGCGCATCCTTCTCGCCCGCGATGCCGAGCTTCTGCAGGCCGGGGAGGAACTTCTCGAGATGCTGCCGGCGAAAGTGGCGGAAGATGTATTCGCGTGCCGTGTCGCTGCCGCGCCGCGACACGAGACTGATGACCAGGCCGGTCATCAATGCGTTGTAGAGCGTGCCGACCGCTCGGCAGGCGGCTTCGTTAGCCGTCATGGCCGTCGATCAGGATCGCCTTGGAATGGCCGGCCTTCAACCGCATCGCGAGAACGGGCTTGTACTCCTCGGAATGGTAGAAGCGTTCGGCCTTGGCGCGGTCGGGGAATTCCAGGACGACAACGCGCGCGGGCGTCCAGCCGCCTTCGAGGCTGGTGCAGTGGCCGCCGCGCACGATGAACTTCCCACCGAACTTGGAGACGAGGCCGGGCGTGTGCTTGCGGTACTCCGCCATCAGCTCTTCGTCCCGGGTGTCGATCTCGACGATGATATAGGCCGTCACGCTTTCCTCCTTCGTCAGCCGGTTTCCATGGGCAGGTCGGGATCGTTGGCCCATTCCTGCATGGAATTGTCGTACACCGAGACGTTCCTGTGACCCAAGAGCGCCGTGAGCACGAATGCGTCGAGCGTGGCGGCTATGCCGCCGCCGCAATAGACCAGCACGCGCTTGTCCGGCGCGGCGCCCACCCCTTCGAAGGTCGCTCGCAGGTCGGCGATCGGTTTCAGCGCCTTGTCCGGTCCGAACAGGCTGGCGGCCGGGACGCAGGACGAACCGGCGATGCGGCCGGCCCGGCCATAGACCACGCCACCGGTGCCGCTGTGCTGGTCGTGGCTCAGGGCGTTGAGGGTCAGAGTAGAGGCATCACCGATGGCGTCCTTGATCGTGTCCTTGCCGACGAAGATTTCCGGGCGCCCGCGCAGCGACAGCGTCGCCGGGGGATGGCTGACGGGCTCGGTCGAGACCGGGCGGCCTTCGGCCTTCCATTTGTCGAGGCCGCCATCGAGGATCGCGACCTCGTCGAAGCCGACCGCGCGCAGCATCCACCAGATGCGGCTCGCCCACACCGGCGAGGTGTGGCTGTAGAGCACCACGAAGGTGCCGTGACCCACTCCCTTGGCCGCGAAGGCCCGGGTGAGCTCCTCGAGCGACGGAAGGGTGAAGCGAAGCGGCGAGGACTTGTCTGAAAGATCGGCCTGGAGATCGAGATAAGCCGCGCCGGGAATGTGGCCGGCGTCGTAGTTGGCGCGCCCGCTTTCGGCGACGTAACGGCCGTCGGGGCCGGGTTTCAGATAGGTGGTACAGTCGAAGACGCGAAGCGCCGGTGCGCCCAGCTGGCGCGCGAGATCGTCGGTGGTGATCAGGTTGGCCGAATGGGCCATGTCGCTCTCCCGGGGTTGGGGAGAGCGGAGACTAGCGCGGTTCGAAGGAACCGTGCCTCAAGTTAAATCGTCTTGGACGGCAGCGGCGGAACGCTGACCGGACCGGAGGACGGCGCGGCGGCGGTCGGAGCCGGCGTCGACGCTGGCGGCAGCTGGCCCATCTCGGGCGACTTCGGGGCGGCTGGCGTGGTGCTGGTCTTCTTCGTCTTCTTGGACGGCGCCTTGGCGACCTGGACCTTCTTCAGGCAGGCGCTGCGCTGCGAGCTGCTCTTGATCTTGTTGCAGGAGGCCGTCGTCGGCGCCTTCGGCTTGGCGGCAGGCGCCGGGGTCGGCGTGGTCTCGTCCTGCGCGAAAGACGGGGCGGCGAAGGCGACCGCAGCCAGGGCGGCCATGCTGGCGATCAAAAGACGCATCGTATTCTCCCGGGCCGCTGGCGAATGAGGGGACGGGCGCGGCCTCGCTATATCCTTAAAATGCTATGTTATTTGTGGTATTTATGTCAAATTCTTAATGGGTTAGAGCAGCTGCAATCGGAAAGCCCGTGCAGGCCATTCTCAACGTCGCCTTTCCGATCTTCGGCGTCATCCTCGCGGGCTATCTGGCTGGTCGCTGGCGCATCCTGGGGCCCGAGGCGACGACGGCGCTCAATGCCTTCGTGAGCTACTTCGCCCTGCCGGTCCTGTTCTTCGGCACATTGGCGCGCACGCCGGTCGCGGCCGTTCTGGATCCCAGCCTGATGGCGGGCTTCGGCATCGCGGTGGTCGCGACCTTCGGCGTCGGCATGATCACGACGCGTCTCGTTTCGCGGGGCGGGCTGGCGGCGATGAGCCTCCAGGGGATCGCGGCCTCCTGGGGCAATGTCGGCTACATGGGCGTGCCGCTCTGCCTTGCCGCCTTCGGCGAGCAGGGTCTGCCACCGGCCATGTTGACGGTGATCGTGACGGCCGTGGTCTCCATGGTCTTCGGCGTCATGTTGATCGAGCTCGAGGTCGCGGCGGGACACGGTCCGGTGCGGACCTTCCTGCGCGCCGCCTTCAACGTGGCGCGCAATCCGCTGCCGCTCTCGATCGCGCTGGGCATCGTGGCCTCGTGGGGCGGGCTGCCCATTCCGGTGCCGGTCGAGAAGTGGATCGACCTCCTGGGCGCCGCGGCCGCGCCGTGCGCGCTGTTTGCCATCGGCCTGTTCCTGTCGGACAAGTCGATCAAGAGCGGTCTGGCCGAGGCCGGCCTTGCCACGCTGATCAAGCTCCTGCTGCAGCCGCTGGCCGCCCTGCTGATCCTGCCTTTCTTCGTGCCGATCGAGTCGATCGCGGGCAAGGTGGCGCTGCTGATGGCGGCGCTGCCGACCGCCGCCAACGCCTTCGTGCTGGCCAAGCAGTTCGACGTCTCGGTCGAGCAGAATACCGCCTCCGTCCTGCTCTCGACGGCCTTCTCGGTGGTGACGGTTTCTGCTTTGCTGGTCTGGCTGCGCGTGACCTGACGACGACAAAGGGAGAAGAGCCATGCTTCAGGAATTCAAGAAGTTTGCGATGCGCGGCAACGTCGTCGATCTCGCCATCGGCGTGATCATCGGCGCCGCCTTCAGCAAGATCATCGACTCGCTGGTCGGTGACATCATCATGCCGATCATCGGCCGCATCGCGGGCGGACTGGACTTCACCAACTACTTCATTGGTCTCACGCCCGCGGCCAGCCAGGCTGCGACCTACGATGCGGCCAAGAAGGCGGGCGCGACCCTGGGCTACGGCACCTTCCTCACGGTGACGGTGAACTTCCTGATCATCGCCTGGGTCCTGTTCCTGGTGATCAAGGGCATGAATCGCGTCATCAAGCAGGAAGAAGCCGCCCCGCCGCCGCCCGCGCCGCCGACCAAGGAGCAGGAGCTGCTCACGGAGATTCGCGACCTCCTGAAGGCGCGCGGCTAGACCGCCGCCTTCTTCACGGCAAACAGCGCGTCGAGCCGGCGGGCCAGCCCGTCGGAGATCCTCGTGAGCGGCAGGCGGCATTCCGGCGAGTCGATCAGACCCTGCCGCCACAGGAGATGCTTGATCGGCATCGGATTGGCCTCGGCGAACAGCATCGGCACGAAGCGCGCGAGCGGCGCCCAGGCGGCCCGCGCTCCTGCGAGATCGTTGGCGGCGAAGCGGCGCTCGACCTCGACGAAGCCCTCCGTCATCAGATGGCTCGCCGCCAGGATCCCGCCCTCCGCGCCGTTGGCGCGCATGGTGAAGAACAGCGCGTCCTCGCCGGTGAGCACCGCAAAATCGGCGGGCTTGCGCCGCAGCAGTTCGAGCGACTGCTCGATGCCGCCGGAACTGTCCTTCACGCCGACGATGTTCGGCACCTCTGCGAGGTCGAGCAGCGACTCGTTCGAGAGATTCACCGCTGTCCGGTACGGGATATTGTAGATCACCACGTCGCGGTCGGTGGCCGCGGCGACGCGGCGGAAGTGCGCGATCAACCCGTCCTGGCTCGGCCGATTGTAGTAGGGGCAGACCGACAGGATGCCGGCGATCGGCAGATGGCGGAGTCGCTTCAGCTCCTTCTCGACCTTGGCCGTGGCGTTGCCGCCGATGCCCGCGAAGACCGGCACGCGGCCATCGGCGACGGCCAGGGTACGCTCGATCACCGCGGCGATCTCGTCTTCGTCGAGGGTCGGCGATTCGCCCGTGGTGCCGAGCGGCAGCAGCCCGTCCACGCCCTTGGCGATGTAGTGGTTCACCAGCCGGTCGAAGCTCGCGAAGTCGATGGCGCCGTCCTTGAACGGCGTGATGAGGGGCAGCCAGAGGCCCGAAATCTTCGTGGTCATGAAGCGACGCTACTGACGTTCGTCGAATTACAAAAATGAATGTTTTGAATGGGACCGTTCGTAAGTGCTTATATATACGATGCGCAAGGATCTCGACATGGCGCTGGTGCGCGCCTTCCTCACCGTCGTCGAATCGGGTGGCGTCACCCGGGCGGCCGCGGCGCTGGGCATGAGCCAGGCCGCCGCCAGCCAGCAGATCAAGCGGCTCGAGGAGACACTCGAGTGTCGTCTCTTTGCACGCCAGGGGCGGGGGCTGGTGCTGGCGCCGGCCGGCGAGCGGCTGCTCGAACAGGCGAGGCGCCTGGTGGCGATGAACGACGAGGTCTGGTCGTCGATGCGCGCGCCGCAGTTCGAGGGCGAGGTCCGCTTCGGCGTGCCCTACGACATCATCGGCAGCTTCGTCCCGGCGATCCTGCGGCGCTTCGCCAAGGCGCAGCCGCGCGTCCGGGTCAGCCTCGTCTGCGAGGATTCGCGCGTGATCCGCGAGGAACTGAAGTCGGGCGGCGTCGATCTCGCCATGACGACCGAGACCGAATGCGGCCGCCACGGCGAGACCCTGCGCACCGACCGGCTGGTCTGGGTCGGTGCGGCCGACGGCGATGCCCATCTCAAGGATCCGCTGCCGGTGTCGCTCGGCGCACCGACCTGCGTCTTTCGCCCCGTGGCGGTCGAAGCGTTGGGCAAGGCGCGGCGAGACTGGCGTGCGGTCTGCGAGGTGAGCCGGCTGGAGCCCGTCTACGCCGTGCTGGAAGCGGGCCTGGCTGTGGCGCCGCTGCTCCGTTCATCGGTGCCCGAGCGATTCGTGATCCTGGGGCGCGAGGCGAGGCTGCCGGCACTGCCGGAATTCCGCATCAACCTCTACGCCCCGCCGGGCCTCGGTCCCGCGGCGCGCGATCTCGCCGATCACGTGCGTGAGTTCTTCCAGACGGTTACGAAACCATAACAATTGATACCAAGCGCCCCCTGTGCCGAGGCCGCGCCGATCCGTATCTTCGCATGCATGGACGGGGCGCGGTTCGAGACATCGCCGCGGCGGCCAGCGAGTTTAGAGGGGGCGTCTGGGGGCCTGGAGAGTGTAACAACTCTCCGGGCCCTCTTTTTGTGCTGACATGAAACGGTCATGGAGGCGTGGTTGATCCGGGCGTCTCGGAGGAGGAGCGGGTGATGTCAGCAACGAGCGAGTCCGTGCTCGAAAAGCCGCGGGGCGCGGTCGTGGTCCGGCCGTCGACCGAAAGCGACGTGCCGGCGATGATCGCGATCTACACGCACCACATCACGCGCGGCGTGGGCGACGTCGATATCGAGCCGACCCAGGCCGACGACATCAAGCGGCGGCGCAAGAACATGCTGCGGCGCCGGCTGCCACACCTCGCCGCCGAGCGCGACGGCGTGATCGTGGGTTATGCCTACGCCGTGCCGTTCCGCAAGCGGCCGGCCTATCGCTATGCGGTGAAGCACTCGATCTACGTGCATCCCGACCATGTCTCGACCGGGATCGGCCGCCTGCTCCTGCCGGCGCTGATCGAGGCCTGCGCCGGTGCGGGTTATCGCCAGATGTTCGCCTATGTCGACGCCGACAATGTCGCGTCGCTCAGCCTGCACGAAGCCCACGGGTTTCGCCGCGTCGGCCTGTTGGAAGGCGTCGGCTTCAAGTACGGCAAGTGGGCCGACAGCGTGCTGATGCAGCGCGCCATCGGCGCGGGCGCCAGCACGCCGCCGGTCGAGATCGCCTACTCGCGCACCACGTAGGTGTAGAAGCGCACGCGGCCTTCCTTGTCGATCTCGCGATAGATGCCCTGGATCTCGACGTCGAACCCGGGAAACAGGTTGGCCGACTTCTCGAACATGCGCAGATAGTCGAGCATCGGCTTGGCGCGCTCGTCGAGCCGCTCGCCGGGCACGATGCTGGCGATGCCGGGCGGATAGACCACGAACATGGTGGTGGCGATGCGGCCGGCCGCCT
>CAZPOS010000162.1:0-12716 GCA_964588065.1 uncultured Reyranella sp. | reverse complement strand
ACGCCGACGGCGCAGTGCTGCGGCAGTTCGGGAATGCCGCAGATCGTGACCTTGAAGGGAGGGAGTGACATGGGCCGACCCTACAACAAGCCACGCGCCATGTGCAGCCCGAGGGCCAGCAGGCCGATCAGGAAAACCCGTCGGAACATCTCCGGCGACAGGGCATTGCGCGACCTCTGTCCGAGCCAGACGCCGATCGAGGTCGGCACGATCGCGGCAAGGCCGCCCACCACGTTGGTGGCGTCGAACGAGCCTTGGCGGAACAGCGCCACCGTGAGCGACCCGATCAGGAAGATGAAGAGGATGCCCAGCGCCTGGACGAGGTCGTCCTTGTCGATGTCCAGAGACTGCATGTAGGGCAGAAACGGTACCGCCGCGATGCCCGTGAAGCCGGCAACCGCGCCGCTCGCGGCGCCCATGATCGGGTTCATCCAGCGTTCTGCCCGGCGCGACACCCGCGGTCGCCAGGCGAGGAGCACGATGGTGGAATAGGCGGCCAGCATCACGCCCAGCCAGGCCGAGGCCTGGGCCGAGCCGAGCTTATCCAGGGTGGCGGCCACCAGGATCAGCGTGACGGTCGCGGTGGCGGCCAGGGTCCAGAAGCGCCGGAACAGGCGCAGAAGGCCGGAGCCGTAGGCTGCCTGCCACAAGTTGGTCACCAGGGTCGGGATGGTCATGATCGCCAGCGCATCCTCGAGCGGGACGGCCAAGGTCATCAGGCCCACGGCGATCGGTGGCAGGCCGATGCCGACAGCGCCCTTGGCGATGCCGGCGATGATGAAGGCGACGAAGATCACCAGGATCTGGACTTCGGTCATCAGCTCAGCACGCCCTTCACCAGGCGGTCGAACGCTTCCCAGAACAGGGCGCGGATCTCGTCCGTTTCCATCATGATCTCGTGGCGGGCATGTCCGATCGTGAAGTGCTCGCCGTGCTTCAGGCGCGCCACCAGCGGGGCGTGGGACCGGGAATCGATCAGCCGGTCCTCGCCGGCGCTGATGACGAGCAGCGGAATGTCGATGCGTTCGAGGTAGTCGGGTGCCTGGACGGCGGTCATCGAACGGACGGCCTGGCGCGACCAGCCGAGCGTGGGGCCGCCCAGGGTGAGGCGGGGGTCGGCCGCGAACCAGTCCTCGGTAAAGCGGTACCGGCGCTCGTCGTGGGTGACGAAGTTCGACGCAAATTCCCGGGCCAGCAGGACGAACGGGCCGGTTCCGAAGAGGTAACGTTCCTCGACCGTGGGCACCTCGGGCATGATCATCAGCACCGACCGCAGCATCGCCTCGCGGCGGAGGGCGGTCATCGGAGCCACGAACAGGGCCGCCGAGAAAGGTCCGGTCCCGTGCTCGGCCATTTCACGCAGCATGATGTGCCCGCCCATCGAATGGCAGAGCGCCAGAACGGGACGGGGCGCCTCTGGAGCGACCACCGTTTCCAGGAAGAGGCGAAGGTCGGCCATGTAAGTGGCGAAGCTGTCGACATGGCCCTTGCCCCGATCCGCCAGGGGACGGTCGGAGAGGCCCTGACCGCGCCAATCGAGCGCGGCGACGGCGAAGCCCCGTGCGAGCAGATCGCTCACGACCTCCGTGGCGTATTTCTCGATGAACTCGCCCCGGCCGGTCAGGATCACGGCGGTCCCGTGCGGCACAGCGTCGAGCGCGTTCCACCAGGCGTAACGCAGGCGAACGCCTTCCCGATCGAGGAATCCATAACGGTCGGCCGCGCGATAGGTTGCGCGAAGAGAGGGAGGGACCGCAGCGGGCGCTGCAGCGGGGTCCTGATCGGTCATGGTTTGTGGCGTTTTGGCGAAGGACGGGCGACAAGGCCAGCGACAATTGGGCATTTTAGCCTTCATCGCCTAGGGTCTCTTTACCGTACCCGAAGCCGCAGGCTATAGATCGTGCGGTCGCCTTACCGGCTGCGAAGGGTCGCAGCCGAGGAAATCGGGCGCAAGGAAACCTCGAAGAGGTCCGCCGCACTGCGTGGTAGTCGGCTCGCTGCAAGAGTCGATCCGGGCACGGTCCTTGCGTCGACGATTGTCGTCCGCAGGAGACATGCGACCGCGATCCCGAAGCGAGCGTCAACCACCGGCGGATTTGCCGGAGTGATCGTCCCTCTATGATGCGTCGGGGCCTGGTTCTACTCATCGTCGTCGCGGCTACGCTGGTCGGATGGCGTCTGCTGGATAGTCGTGTGACGGCGGCCGACGTGGAAGGGCCACTGCATGGTGTCACCTACGCGCCCTGGGCGAAGGACCAGGATCCGTTGGCCGGCAAGGCAAGCGGCCTGTGGAGCTTCCTGCGCACCGCGGTGAACGATACGCCGCCACCGCAGATCAAGCCGCGCAAGGACCAGATCGAGCGCGACTTCGCGATGCTCGGCGGCAAGGTCAACTACGTCCGTACCTACCGCACGACCGACGGCGGTGATTCGATGCCGGCGCTCGCGGCGAAGTACGGGCTGAAGCTCGTACCCGGCGCCTGGATCTACAGCCCGAACGAGGCCAAGCTGCAGTTCGGGCGTGAGGCGAGCGAGGTCAACGCGGAGGAAACCGGTGCGCTGATCCGTATGGCCAACCAGAACCCCAGCATCGAGCGCGTCCTGGTCGGCAACGAGAACATCCTGCGCTTCGATGGCGAGAAGGATCTGCGCGATCCCAACGCCACCAGTCCGGCCCAGCTGATCCGGGAGATCCGCAACGTCAAGCGCAACGTCAAGGTCCCGGTCAGCACCGCCGAGCCGTGGCATATCTGGGAGCGCTACCCCGAACTCGCGCGCGAGGTCGACTACCTCGCGGTCCACATCCTGCCTTACTGGGACGAGCAGTCGAGTTCGACGCCGCTCGAGTACGTGAAGGAAAAGATCGGGCTGCTGCGCAAGCTCTACCCGAACAAGAACATCATCGTCACCGAGGTCGGCTGGCCGTCGAACGGCGCTTCGCGCCGTAGCCCCGGCTCGGGAGCCGTCAAGTATGCGACGCCCGCCGAGCAGGCCAGGAACGTGCGCGACATGGTGGCATGGCTGCGCTCGCAGAACATCGACACGTTCGTCGTCGAGGCCGTCGACCAGCCCTGGAAGTCCTACGACCTGGAGGGCAAGGCAGGCGGCTACTGGGGGCTCTGGAACGCCGACCGGCAGCAGAAATTCGCCTGGACCGGCCCGATCGAGACTTTCCCGCAGTGGCTCTCCTGCGCACTTTGGTCGCTGGCCGCGGCGCTGCCGCTGATGCTGCTCTTCCTGTGGCGCTGGCCGCGGCTCGGCATGGCGGGGCAGGTCGGCTTCTGTGCCCTGGTGGCCCTCTCGGCCAGTGCGGTGGCCTATGGCGCCTCGGTGGCCGCCGGCACCTACATGGTCGCCTCCGAGATGATCGGCTGGGCCGTGCTGGCCTTCTTCCTCGTCGCCAGCCTCGGCATGGCGCTGGTGCAGGCGTTGGAGATGGCCGAGACGATCTGGCGCGGCCGCTGGACGCGCGAGGCGCTGCCCGCCGCCGAGATGATCGCGCGCCAGCCGGCGGACCGCGACTGGCCCAAGGTCTCGCTGCATCTCGCGATCTGCAACGAGCCGCCGTCGATGGTCATGCAGACGCTCGATTCGCTGGCCGGGCTCGACTATCCGAACTTCGAAGTCATCGTCATCGACAACAACACCAAGGACCCTGCGGTGTGGCGTCCGGTGCAGGACTACTGCGCCCAGCTCGGCGAGCGCTTCAAGTTCTTCCATTTCGACGTTATGAAGGGCTTCAAGGCCGGCGCGCTGAACTACGTGCTCAGCCAGACCGCGCCCGACGCCAAGGTGATCGGCGTCATCGATAGCGACTACATGGTGCGGCCGGACTGGCTGAAGGCGCTGGTGCCGTACTTTGACGATGCCAAGATCAGCTACGTGCAGGCGCCGCAGGACCATCGCGACTGGCGCGGCGACCGGTTCAAGGAAATGCTGAACTGGGAGTATGCCGGCTTCTTCGACATCGGCATGTGCCTGCGCAACGAGTACGACGCCATCATCCAGCACGGTACGATGACCCTGGTGCGCCGCTCCTGCATGGAAGAGATGGGCGGCTGGGCGACCTGGTGCATCACCGAGGATACCGAGCTCGGCCTGCGGCTGATGGAGGAGGGCTACGGCGCGATGTACAGCCGCGAGCGGTTCGGCCACGGCCTGACCCCCGACCATTTCTCCGGCTACAAGAAGCAGCGTTTCCGCTGGGCCTATGGCGCCATGCAGATCATGAAGGCGCATGCCGGCAAGATGTTCTTCGGCGATACAAAGCTGACCTTCTGGCAGAAGTATCATTTCGTCGCCGGTTGGCTGCCGTGGTTCGCCGATGCCCTCAATCTGATCTTCACCTGGGCGGGGCTGGCCTGGGTGCTTGCGGTCGTCCTGCCGCCGCTGTTCGGCATGAAGCCGGTCGGCCTGCCGCCGGCCGAATTCATCGCCCCGACCATCGGCATCTTCGTCTTCAAGCTGCTCTATTCGTTTGGCCTGTATTTCGACCGCGTGCGCTGCACCTTCCGCCAGAGCATCGGCGCCTCCCTGGCGGGGCTCGCGCTCACCTACACGGTCGGGCGGGCGGTGATCTATGGCCTGGCGACGAGCCGCCTGCCGTTCATGCGCACGCCCAAGATGGACGAGCGTGCGACGTTGGGCATGGCGCTCGGCATGGCGCGCGGCGAGGCGATCCTCGCGGCACTGCTCTGGATCGCAGCGGCGGTCCTGTGGTTCGGCAACGGCGTCGTCGACCCGGAGGCCCGGCTCTGGTCCCTGTTCATGATCGTGCAGTCGCTGCCCTACGTGGCTGCCGTGTACGTCTCCATGGTCAACGCCGTCGAGCAGATGCGGCACGCCGAGCCCGCGTTCGAGGCACCGGCTCCGGCGCAGGCGACGGAGCCGGCCCTGCAACCCGCACAATAGGGAGCGGCTGCTTTTCCCTGTCGACTTGGAAAGGCGTCTGTTAGCGTTCCGCCATGCCCCCGATGGAGACTCGTAACGACGGCTCGCGCGCCGGCACCGCCCTGTTCCTGAAGCGCTGGCTGCGCCGGCCATTTGCGGTGGGCGCCGTCGTGCCGAGCGGCCGGCTGCTGGCCGAGGCCATGGCCCGGACGACGTTTGCCGAGATGACGGGCCGCGACGGCCACGTGATCGAGCTGGGTGCGGGCACCGGCGAGGTCACCAAGGCGCTGCTGGCGGCGGGCATTCCCGCGGAACGGCTTGCGCTGGTCGAGCGCGATCCGGAACTCGCGTCCTTCCTGCGCCGGCACTTCATCGGGCCCCGGATCGTCGAAGGCGATGCCGCCCGGCTGCCGAAGATCCTGGCGGAGCAGGGGATCCGTTCTGTCTCGGCAGTCGTGTCGAGCCTGCCACTGCTCTCGCTTCCGGCAGACGTGGTGCGCGGCATCGTCGAGAGCGTGTTCGACGCCCTGCCGCGGGGCGGCGCGCTTGTCCAATTCACCTACGGCCCGGCGCAGCCGGTCCCGCGTACGCTCTCCCAGGCGCTGCGGCTCGTCGGCACGCACGGACCGCGCATCTGGCGCAACATGCCGCCCGCCGTGGTCTGGACCTTCCGGAGACCCGCCGGCCCGTGAGCCCGATTGCCCTCAACGAGGCCCTCCGCACCAGTGTCTCCAAGCATCTCGGTCGTTTCGAGCTGCGCCGCCGTGTGGATGCCGGCGGCCTCAAGCGCGCCGCCGTGGCCATCGTCATCGCGGAAGGCGACGAGCCCGGAGAAGCTGCTTTCCTGCTCACCCGGCGCACGCCAAAGCTGAGGGCACATGGCGGCCAGTGGGCCCTGCCGGGCGGCCGGGTCGATCCCGGCGAGACCATCGAGCAGACCGCCCTTCGCGAACTGCACGAGGAGCTGGGGGTGCTGGCGTCCAGCGAAGACATCCTGGGGACGCTCGACGACTATCCGACCCGGTCGGGCTACCTGATTGCCCCGGTGGTGGTGTGGGCGCCGGGTGTGACGCTGGTCCCGAATCCGGCCGAGGTGGCGGACGCGTACCGGATCGGGTGCGGCGAGCTGTTCCGCGAGGGCTCCCCCGAGATTTTGGCGATCGAGGAGTCAGACCGGCCGATCATCCGGCTGCCTCTGCCGGTGGCGACCGTGAACGCCCCGACGGCTGCGCTGCTGTTTCAGTTCCGCGAGGTGGCGCTGGCCGGCCGAGACACGCGGGTCGACCATTTCGAACAGCCCGTCTTCGCCTGGCGCTAGGCGACCGTGCGTCGCTTCAGGAAGACCGTCGTCTCCTGTTCCAGGACCGCCTCGTTGCGCTGGTTGATCGTGACCTGGCGCAAGCGGACGATGCCGCGGTCCGGTCGCGACGCCGAGGGGCGGAGCTGGACGATATCGGACACCACGCGCAGCGTGTCGCCCGGGCGGACGGGACGGGGAAACTGAACCTCGCCGATACCGGGTGAGCCCAGGCTGCAGGCGCGGAAGATGCCAAGATCGAGCCACAGGCGCAGCGTCGCCGCCATCGTGTGCAGGCCGGACGCGATCAGGCCGCCGAACGTCCACGTCGCGGCGAAGGCGGGATCGGTGTGAAAGGGCTGCGGGTCCCACTGGCGCGCGAAGTCGATGATCGCGGCCTCGGTGATCGTCATGCCGCCGCTCGCGAAGCGGTCGCCCACCTTGAAATCCTCGAAGAAGCGATCGGTCAAAGGACCAGCTCCATGTAGACGGTGCCGGGCACCGGACTGGTGTAGTAGGGCGCGATCTCGTTGAAGCCCATCGTCCGATAGAGCCTCATCGCCGGCTCCATCTGAGGGCCGATTGTGTCCAGCCTGAGACGCTGGTGACCACAGGCGCGCGCCGCCTCGACGATGCGGAATGTGAGTTCGCGACCGATCGAGTTTCCGCTGTCGGTCCGCTCGCGGCGGAAGCCCGGCCTGACATAGAGCCGCTTCATCTCACCGATGCCGGGCTCCAGTTGCCGCAGCGCGACGGTGCCGGCGGGCTCACCCTCGACTCGCGCCAGCAGGAGGGCGCCCCCGGGCGGGCCGTATTTTGCGCCGAGGTCCGCGAGCTCAGCCTCGAAACCCTGGTAGTCGAGAGAGAAGCCGAGCGATTCGGAGTATTCCCGCACCAGTGCGGCGACGGCGTCGAAATCTTCCGTGCCGCGGGGCGGAGCGATGTGAATCCTGCCTGTCATGCGGTCATTCTCGGGGGCCTGTGCTACCCTGTCACTCGAAACGAACTGGGAGGCTCCAGAGATGAATCCGACGCGTCGCCACATCATGGCGTTCGCTGGTGCGGCGGGCGCGACGCTTGCCGCGCCGGCCATTGCGCAAACCGCATGGCCCAACAAACCCGTGCGCTTCGTGGTGCCATTTCCGCCGGGCCAGGCGGCCGACATCTTCGCGCGCCTGATGGCGGAAAAGCTCTCGGAGAAGTGGAAGCAGCAGGTCATCGTCGAGAACAAGGCTGGCGGCAGCGGCATCCCCGCCACCGAGTACGGCAAGATGGCGGCTCCCGACGGCTATACGCTGATGGTCGTCTCGAGTGGGACCTTCGGCGTCAATCCCAGCCTCTATCCCGACCTGCCCTACAAGCCGTTGACCGACTTCCTGCCGATCTCGAACATCTTCCTCGTGCCGCTGGTGATCGTGGCCCATCCCAGCCTGCCCGTGAACACACTGCCCGAGCTGATCGCGCTGGCGAAGAAGGAGCCGGGGCAGCTCTCCTATGCTTCGGCCGGGCCGGGAACGTCGCAGCACCTCGCCATGGAGCTGTTCAAGCTCAAGGCCGGGGTCGACATCGTGCACATCCCCTACAAGGGCAGCGGTCCCGCGATGGCCGACCTGCTCGGTGGGCACGTCAAGCTGATGATGGACAGCACCGCATCCGCGCTCAATGCGATCAAGGACGGCCGCATCAAGGCGATCGCGGTGACGACGTCGCGTCCAGCGCCGCCACCGCTCGACAAGATTCCGCTGATTGCGGCCACTCTCCCGGGATTCAACGCCGCCGGCTGGGCGGGCCTCGCGGCGCCGGCCCGCACGCCACTCGAGATCGTCGCCAAAGTGAGCCGGGACATGCAGACGCTGCTGAACGATGAGGCGATCATCAAGCAGATCGAACAGCGCGCTGCCTTGCCGGCACCGGGCACGCCAATTCAGTTCGCCGAATTCATCAAGAACGAGATCGACACCTGGGGCTCGGTCGTGAAGGCGACTGGCACCAAGCCGGGGACCTAGAGTCCCGCGGCCCGCAGGCCGTAGATCAGGCCGACCACCAGCAGGCCCACGAAGATCGTCTCGGTGATCAGCAGCATCACCGGGGCCATGCCGATCCGGACGAGCGCGAGCAGCGACGTCTTCATGCCCAACGCCGCGATGGCGGTGATGATCAGGAAGGCGGATATCTGGCCGACGCCGTCGCGCACCACGGCGGGGATGACGCCGAGCGAGTTCAGCGCGGCAAGCGCCAGGAAGCCGAACAGGAAGACCGGCGGTGTCGGGCGCGCCGCGCTCTGCGGGCCCCCGCTTCGCGCAATCCACCAGGCGATGCCGGCGATGGCGGGCAGGAGCGCCGCGACACGCAACAGCTTGGTGATGACCGCGTCGCTCAGCACCTGCGGGCCCATCGTCTGGCCGGCGCCCGCGACCTGCGCCACGTCGTGGATCGAACCGCCCAGGAACACTCCCATCTCGAACAGCGAGAAGCCCAGAACCTCGCGCAGGGTGGGATAGATCACCATCACCACGGTGCTGAGGAAGTTGACGCCCATGACCGTGAAGGCGAGGTCGCGATCGGAGTTCTCATGCTTGGGAAGCACGGCCGACGCTGCCATCGCCGCAGCCGCACCGCAGACGCCGGTGGCGCAGCCGGTGAGCAGGCCGAAGTTCTGGCCGAGTCCGAACAGATGCGCCGCCCAGGCACCGAACACGATGGTACAACCGACGGCGGCCACCGCCACGACGATCGGCAGCGCACCGCCCTCCACGAGATTGCCAAGGGTGAGCCGGGCACCGAGCAGGGCGACGCCGATCCGCAGGAGCGTACGGCCGGCGAACTCGAGGCCGGGCTTCAGCACCGTCTTCGACGAGAGCGGCTGCAGCGCCATGCCGATCACGAGCGTGAGGATCAGCGGCGGCACCCAGACCGCGCCGAAGCGCAGCAGGCTCCTCGTGTCGGCATAGAAAGCGACGGCCGCAATGGCCGCGCAGAGCGCGATGCCGGGAGCGGCGTGGCGGAGATTGTCGGGAGCCCAGAGTTTGGCGAGGTCGGTGGCGACGGCGCTGTTACGCATCGAGCACGGCCACGAGCTGGCCTTCACCGATGGCCTCGCCTTCGTTGACCTTGAGTTCCCTGATGATGCCAGCCTTGGGTGACAGGACCGGAATTTCCATCTTCATCGATTCGAGGATCATGATCTCGCCCTCGGCCTCGATCCGATCTCCCGCCTTGACCTGGATCTTCCAGACATTGCCGGCGATTTCCGACTTCACATTGACGACGGCCATGCCCCAAGCATCTCCCGTTCAGCTTTGCCCTGACTTTTCGGCCAGCGTGCGCGCGAGTGCAAGCGCGGAGCCTCCCACTCGTGCGCCAAGCCGGTATGCGGTTGTGTTGACGTCGGAAATCGTTCCGTCCTGCAACGTGGATCGGCCGTCCCCGATGCGTGCAGATTGCGCAGCCACTGCGAGGGCAGCGACGCCCTCCCGGGCCAGTTCAGGCAAGGCCAGCACGCCGCCGCGATCGGCACCGAAGCCCGCGTCGTTGAACATCAGGAGCAACGGTCGGAAGGGCGCCGTCGCCCTGTAGGAGTTGAGCGCGCCGTGACTGCCCGTGGCGACAATGCGGCCGCGATCCTCCGGCAACAACAGCGTCGCGGAGTCGGCACAGATGGCGCCCTTGACCTCGTACCGGCTTTCGCCCTTTGCAGGCGGCATCGTATGCGGCCACGGTGCCTGCTTCAGCCGCTCGGCCGCCTCGCGGACCGGCATGCCGGCCACCACGCCGCAGGCCGCGGCGAGGCCGTTGGCCCGGCTGATGAGGCCGCGGGCCTGCAGGTCCGCGCCGTCACCGATGCGGGCGCTTGCCGTCGCCACGGCCGCCATCGCCATGCCGAGCTTGTCGGCATAGGCGAGACCGCTCACGCCCGCCTCGTCCTTGCCGATGCCGGCATCGTGGTGGATTGCGGCCCGGCAGCCGAATTTGGCCGACATGTAAGCGGCATAGACGGCGGCGTGACTGGCCCCGACCACGACCGCGCCGTCCGCCTCTGGCGGCAGCTTGGTCACGCTATCGAAGACAAGGACGGGAACTTGGGCGGCAGGGGGCATCGCGCGACCCTAGCCGGGCGGCTATATGTCGGCCATGTCGGAGACAGTGGACAACAAGGTTTCGATCCTGGTGCTGCAGCATCCGCAGGAACAGGACCGCGTGCTGGGCACGGCACGCCTGCTCTGCGATACGCTGACCAAGGGCCGGGTCGTGATCGGCCTATCATGGCGCAATCTCGCCCATGCTCTGGGCGAGCCGGCCGAACCGCGCGACTGGGGCGTGCTCTATCTCGGCTCG
Source organism: uncultured Reyranella sp. (assembly GCA_964588065.1). Lineage (GTDB taxonomy): Bacteria > Pseudomonadota > Alphaproteobacteria > Reyranellales > Reyranellaceae > Reyranella. The sequence continues at coordinate 2,194 of CAZPOS010000162.1, read as the reverse complement.
ACCCAGACCAAGGGGCAGGCGGCACCGCTGATCGCCATCGATGGCAAGGGCCTGCCTCTGGCTGAGCAGGAGGCGGCGCGCGCGGGCCTCAAGGGCCTGATTGCGCTCGATGGGAACTGGGCGCAGGCCAAGGCTTTGTGGTGGCGAAACCCCTGGCTGACCAAGCTGCGCCGTTTCGTCGTGGTACCGGACGGCCCATCGCTCTACGGCGACCTGCGCCGCGAAGCGAGGCCCGACGCGGTTTCGACCTTGGAGGCGGTCGCGCTCGCACTGCAGGTTCTCGAAGGGGATGCTGCGGTGCGGGAGAAACTCCTCGTCCCATTTCGCGCGCTGCTAGCCAAAGCGCGGCGCGAGGGCGTGCGAGATTCCAAACGGGATCGTCGCGTCCGGCGATAGCCCCTATACTTGCGGCCATGCTCGACCAGCCGGCGGCCCAACTTTCCGTTTCCCAACGGACCAATCCCGAGCGTTCCTTCACCGAGGAAGTTCGCGCCCTGCGGCTGGGCGAGGGCGAAATCTTCCGCGGCGAGGGAATCCTGGCCGTCACCAAGGCGATCCTTCAATCCGGCGTCGCCTATGTCGGCGGCTATCAGGGCGCGCCCGTCTCGCACCTGGTCGACGTGTTGGTCGAATCGCAGGACCTGCTGGACGAACTGGGCGTCCATCTCGAAACCTGTACGAACGAATCCTCGGCGGCCGCTTTGCTCGGCGCCTCGATCAACTATCCGATGCGCGGCTGCGTCACCTGGAAGTCGATCGTCGGCACCAACGTGGCGGCTGATGCGCTCTCCAACCTCGCCTCGCCCGGCGTGATCGGCGGTGCGCTGATCGTGGTCGGCGAGGACTACGGCGAGGGTGCGTCCGTCATCCAGGAGCGCACGCAGGCCTATGCGTTGAAGTCCTCGGTGTGGCTGATGGACCCGCGGCCCTCGCTGCCGACGATCGTGGGCTGCACCGAGAAGGCCTTTGAGCTTTCGGAAGCGACCAACACGCCGGTGATGATGGAACTGCGCATCCGCGCCTGCCACGTCACCGGCGAGTTCGTCGCCAGGGACAATGTGCCCCCTGCCATCTCGCGCAACCATCGGCTCGCCGAGCCCGCGGCGTACAACTACGACCGCATCTCCCATCCGCCGTCGACCTACGCCCACGAGAAGATCAAGGTCGAGGTGCGCCAGCCCGCGGCCGAGCGCTTCATCGTCGAGCATGGGCTCAACGAATATCTGCCAGGCGAGCGGTCCGACCTCGGCATCATCGTCCAGGGCGGCATCACCAACGTGTTGGTGCGCGGCCTCGACCGGCTGGAGGTCGAAGGCAGGATTCCGACGTTGGTGCTGAACGTGACGCATCCGTTGGCGCCCGACCAGATCGTCGACTTCTGCAAGGGCAAGCGCGCGGTGCTGGTGGTGGAGGAGGGCGCGCCCGATTACATCGAGCAGGCGATCCACGTCCTGCTGCGCAAGCGCGACATCGACACCAGAATTTACGGCAAGGACGTGCTGCCGATGGCCGGCGAATATACCGCCGAAGTCGTGACCGAGGGCCTGCTGAAATTCTTCACCCAGGCGGCCAACGACATCGACCTGAGCGGTCCGCGCGAGCGCTTCGAGACGGCCCGCGCCGGTCGCGCCGAGGCGCAGCGCCTGCTGGGCGGGCCGCTGCCGCTGCGCCCGCCGGGCTTCTGCACCGGCTGTCCCGAACGGCCTGTCTTCTCGGCCATAAAGCTGCTCGAACGCGAGGTCGGCAAGGTCCACATTTCGAGCGACATCGGCTGCCATTCCTTCGCGACCCTGGCGCCGTTCAATCTCGGCAATTCGATCCTGGGCTTCGGCATGTCGCTGGCGGCGGCCGGTGCCGTGGCGCCGGTGATGCAGAAGCGCACCATCTCGGTGATGGGCGACGGCGGCTTCTGGCACAACGGGCTGCTGAGCGGGGTCGCCTCGTCGATGTTCAATCGCGGAGACCGTGTGCTGGTGATTATGCAGAACGGCTACACCTCGGCCACAGGCGCGCAGTTCATTCCCAACACATCGGGCAACCGCCGCGACGGCGAGACGACATCCGACATCGCCGCCACCCTGAAAGCGATGGGGGTCGGCTGGCTGCGCACCATTCGTACCTACAATGTCGGCACCATGCTCAAGACGCTGCGCGAAGCGATGGAAACGCTCAAGAGCAAGCCCAAGGTCAAGCG
>CAZPOS010000161.1:0-12839 GCA_964588065.1 uncultured Reyranella sp. | reverse complement strand
CGCATGCATTTCGACGCAGTTGGGCATCTGCACGACGATGATGTCGTCCTTGCGCGCGAAGTTCAGGAGCACGCGGGCGCGCTCGTCGAGCATGTCGGGCTCGAGGCTCTGGTTGCGCAGTGCCGCGACGCGCCGCTCCCAGATCTTCCGGGTCGCCTCGGCTTCAGCGAGGTTCTGTTCGGCGATCAGCACTTCGCGCTGGAGATGGGCCATGGCCAGCAGGCCGCGGTCACCGTTCACCAAGTGGTATCCGAAATAGCCGAATACCGTGGCGAAGATGACGGGAGCCAGAATCTGACGGGGTCTCAACAACATATGCTGCGTTCCTGCAGGCATATGGCAACATATTGTGGCATTCCGTCAAGAATTTTCGATTTGCACCTGGGCGCGCCCGGGGTGCGACACTCGTTTCGACTGTTTCGTTTATTGCGTTTATTTCGTTTGTGCCGCCGGCCGGGCGGGCTCCAGCGCGCACCACAGGCCCGCCAGGACGCAGGCCAGCCCCAGCAGAGCGGCCACGGGCAAGGGTTCCCCGAGCAGCGCCGTGCCGCCCAGCGCCGCCGTCACCGGGCCGAGGCCGAGGAACAGCGTCACCAGGCTCGGCGGTGCGTTGCCCAGCGCATAGACCCACAGAAAGAACCCGATCCCGCTCGATACGCCGATGAAGGCGACTGCGGCCGCCTCGCCGGCCGAGAAGGACGGCCAGGCCGCGAAGAAGCCCTCGGCCGCGGCGACGCCGGCCAGCGCCAGGACGGCCACGAACATGGCGAAGGCCGTCACGTGCAGCGCCGAGCTGCGCGCCACGTAGGGTGCATAGAAGATCGAGCAGACGGCGCCGCAGAGGGCCGCGGCCAGCGCCGACAGCGTCCCCAGCCAGACCGAACCATGCTCCGGCTGCGCCGTCATCGCCGCCCCTCCCAGCGCGATCGCCACACCGGCGAAGGTGAGCAGCGAGCCGCCAATCTTGGCCACCGTGAATCGCTCGCGGCCGAGCAGCGCCGACAGGATCATGGTCATCAGCGGAAATGTCGAGAACAGCAGCGAGGCCCGTGCCGCCGGAATGTGCAGCAGCGAGTAGTTCAGGAGCACCATCAGCGCCGCGAACTGTCCGATGCCCAGCAGGCCGATCGGCAGGAGATCGCGGGCGGCGATACGACGCCACGGCCGCAGGAACAGGGCCGGCACCAGGCAGACCAGCCCGACCAGATAGCGCAGGAAGCCGAGCGACCCCGGCCCCGCCGCGTCGACCACGTAGCGCGTCGCCACCATCGCGGCGCCGACCTGGATGCCGGTCCCGGCCGCGGCCCAGAGCGGGCCGGGCCGAGTCACAGGTCGAGGTTCCAGAACTGCCCGACCAGTTTCTTGCCGAAACTGTCGTGCTTCTCTTCCCTGATCAGCCGGAAGCCGGCGGCGATGTAGATCTTGCGTGCCGAGACCAGGATGTCGTTGGTCCACAGCATCAGTTTCCTATAGCCCTTGGCCCGGGCATCCTCGATGCAGGCCGCAACGAGGCTCTGGCCGATCCCCAGTCCGCGCGCCGTCGGCTCGACATAGAGCATGCGCAGCTGCCCCGTGCTCTTGCCCGCCCGCACCAGGAAGACCGATCCCACGATCTCGCCATTGCGCTCGGCGATCCAGCAGTTGTCGGACGTCGGATCGAACTTGCGGATGAACTTGGCCGAGATCTCCGCGAGCATCGCCTCGAAGCTGCCGTCCCAGCCATGTTCGTCGGCATAGAGCTGGGTCTGGCGGCGGATGATCCAACCCATATCGCCGGGCTGGTGCGGCCGCAGGGTGAAGGGCACGCGCTTCTCCGGCGGCTCGTCGAGCAGTTGCTGCACCGTCTCGAGCGCCTTGACGAGCCTGTCCTGCCGCTCGACCGGCAGTTCGGCCAGCAGCTTGGCGACGTCCTTGCGCGACTGCTCGTTCATGGCGGCCCAGAGCTTCTGGCCCTTGGCAGTCAGGGTGAGTTCGGTCTGGCGCTTGTCGGCCTGCGAGCGCGTGCGGGCGAGGCAGCCCCGCTTCTCCATGCCCTTCAGCAGGCGGCTGACATAGCCCGGATCGAGACCGAGATCGCGGCACAGTTCCTGCGCCGTCGGCCGGTCGCGATTGGCGATCTCGTAGACCAGCCGCCCCTCCGGCAGGGTGAAGGGGCTGTGCAGCAGCGTCTCCTCCAGCACGCCGATGCGGCGGGTGTAGAAACGCGAGAAGCGGCGCACCGCCTCGATGCGGGACGCGAGCGACGATGCGGCCATGGCAACCTCCGATATGGTTGCCATCGTCAATCACTTAATTGCCTTCGTCAACTATTGCTGATAGAGCCGGGCATGAAAAAGGGCCGCCGCGGCGACCCTTGATCATCTCGGTTGGTCCGCGCTCAGCCGCGCAGGATCGACGTCCCGGCGTAGCGGGCCTGGGTGCCGAGCTGCTCCTCGATGCGCAGGAGCTGGTTGTACTTGGCCAGGCGGTCCGAGCGCGACAGAGAGCCGGTCTTGATCTGGCCGCAGTTGGTGGCGACGGCGAGGTCGGCAATGGTCGCATCCTCGGTCTCGCCCGAGCGGTGGGACATGACGGCGCCGTAGCTCGCATTGCGCGCCATGGAGACGGCTTCCATCGTTTCGGTCAGCGTGCCGATCTGGTTGACCTTGACCAGGATCGCGTTGGCGAGTCCGTCCTTGATGCCCTGCTCCAGCCGCTTCGGGTTGGTGACGAACAGGTCGTCGCCGACCAGCTGGATCTTCTTGCCGAGCTTGTCGGTGATGGCCTTCCAGCCCTTCATGTCGTCCTCGGCCATGCCGTCCTCGATCGACACGATCGGGTAGCGCTTCACGAGATCGGCGTAGTAGTCGACCATGCCGGCGGCATCGAACGACTTGCCCTCGCCCTCCATCTCGTACTTGCCCTTCTTGAAGAACTCGGTCGAAGCCGGGTCGAGCGCCAGCATCACGTCCTCGCCGGGCTTGTAGCCGGCCTTCTCGATCGCCTTCATGACGAAGGACAGCGCCTCGTCGGCGGTGGCGAGATTCGGCGCGAAGCCGCCTTCGTCGCCGACGTTGGTGTTGTGGCCGGCATCGTGCAGCTGGCCGCGCAGCGCGTGGAAGACCTCGGCGCCCATGCGCAGCGCATCGGCGAAGCGGTCCGCCTTCACCGGCATGATCATGAATTCCTGGATGTCGATCGGATTGTCGGCATGCGCGCCGCCGTTGATGATGTTCATCAGCGGTACCGGCAGCACCGAGGCCTGGCTGCCGCCGACATAGCGGTAGAGCGGCAGGCCGCTGTCCATGGCCGCGGCCTTGGCGACCGCAAGCGAGGCGCCGAGGATCGCGTTGGCGCCGAGGCGGCCCTTGTTCGGGGTGCCGTCGAGCTCGATCAGGGCGCGGTCGATCTTGATCTGCTCCAGCGCATCGAGGCCGGACAGCAGGTCCATGATCTCGCCGTTGACGGCGGCGACTGCCTTCAGCACGCCCTTGCCGCCATAGCGCTTCTTGTCGCCGTCGCGCAGCTCGACCGCCTCGTGCGCGCCGGTCGAGGCGCCGGACGGAACGGCCGCGCGGCCGATCGCACCGCTGTCGAGTTCGACCTCCACTTCGACGGTCGGGTTGCCGCGGCTGTCGAGGATTTCGCGGCCGCGGACTTCGGCGATGGCGCTCATGAGAAAAACTCCTGTTGGGCGCGGCCTGTCTAGCCCGCGTGGGCGGCGGGGAGCAAGTGACGCGATGGCGCGCGGTTCCTATACTTCCGGGCGAAAATCGCCGTCGCCTCGGAGAAAACGATGCCCGACCAGACCCACCACCATCAGGCCACCGCGTCCGTCGAAGCGCGGACCGACGCCATCGAAGCCGCTTTCCAGGAACGCGGCATGGAACCCGCCAACTTCATCCGCGAGTTCAAGCACCTCGCCGAGGAGGAATGGGTGCCGCAGAACGGGGCGCGCGTGGTCGCCAGGGCCTGGACCGATCCCGCCTTCCGCGAGCGCCTGTTCGCCAACGGCCGCGACGCCGTGGCCGAACTCGGCCTCTCGATGCCGCCGCATCACCGGCACCTGGTTGTGCTCGAGAACACGCCGAGCGTCCATAACGTGATCTGCTGCACGCTGTGCTCGTGCACGGCCTTCTCGATCATCGGCCTGCCGCCGGACTGGTACAAGGATCTGGAATACCGCGCCCGCATCGTGCGCCAGTCGCGCACCGTCCTGAAGGAGATGGGGCTCGACCTGCCGGCCGACATGGAAATCCGCGTCTGGGACACGACGGCCGACACGCGTTACATGGTTCTGCCCGTTCGACCGGAAGGCACCGAGGGCTGGTCGGAGGAGAAGCTCGCCGGACTGGTCACCAAGGATTCCATGATCGGCGTCTCGCGCCTCTAGCACCGGAGAGACACATGGACGGCATGCACGATCTCGGCGGCAAGCAGGGCTTCGGCCGGGTTCGCTATTCGCTCCGCGCCCAGACCTTCCACGAACCGTGGGAGAAGCGGGTCAATGCGCTCTATTCGCTGGCGGTCAAGCTCGGCATTTTCAACATGGACGAGTACCGCCACGCCATCGAGCGCATGGAGCCGCGGCACTATCTGTCGGCCAGCTACTACGAGCGCTCGCTGACCAGTCTGGCCACGCTCTGCGTCGAGAAAGGCATCCTGACGCACGAGGAGCTGGAACGCCGCGCCCAGGGCGCCTTCCCCCTCGCCTCGCCGAGCGCCCCCGGGCGCCCCAACGTCGCCACGCGCGAGGCGCTGAAGGTCGGCGACAAGGTCACGGTCAAGACCGACTACGTCCCTGGCCACGTCCGCATGCCGGGCTACATCCGCGGCAAGAGCGGCGTCGTGGTCGGCGTGTCCCCCGCCTATCCGTTCCCCGACGCCCATGCCCACGGCATCGAAGCCGAGGACGAGCCGACCTACGACGTCCGCTTCGACGCCCGCGACCTGTGGTCCGACGCGGCCGACCCGGCCTTCGTCCATGTCGGCGTCTTCGAGAGCTACCTGGAGCGTGCGAAGTAGTCCGATGCCTGCCGACGCGATCCCGCAGGTTCTCACGGTAAAAAACGCACGCCACCAAAGGCCCGTCGTCTCGGCCGAAGCCTCGCGTAGCGAGGCGTAGTGGCGAGACCTTCGCTCAACGATTAGGGATTTTCCGATGCAGATGGATCGAACACCCACCTCATTCTGAGGAGCCGCGCCTGCGCGGCGTCTCGAAGAATGGGCAATAAATGCGGTGCTCGTGCCCATGCTTCGAGACGGCTGTGGAGTTTACCCCGAGGTATTCGAGGGGCAGCCTCCTCAGCATGAGGTTGGTGGTGTGATTCCAGCTCGCACGGAAAGACTCCAGCCGGCCATTCGTAGATAGAAGGTCTCTCCGCTACGCGCCTTCGGCGCTCCGGTCGAGACGACGCAATTGCTCAACGCCAGGCGCTCTTCAGCGCTTGGTCGGTTTTCCATTTCTCGACCGCAGCGACGTCGTCGCAGGTGAAGGCCTGCGGGTTCTTGCGCGGGCTGGCCTCGATCCAGGCGAAGACCAGGCACTGGCCGTAGGTCTTGTCGCCCTGCTTCGTTTCGAACTTCACTTCGGTCGTGGTCGCGGCGCCGGCTTTGGCGTCGCCGTAGTCGTCGATCACGGGCGTGATCTCGCCGACGGTGCGGCCAGCCGCCTTGTTGTCGGCGTACCACTTGGCGAAGGAAGCGAACTGGTCGCCCGCCACGCCCTTGCCGTCGGCGGCGATATAGGCCTTGAGGTCGCGCACGAGGGCCTGCGCGGCCGCATTGGCCTTGGGCTCGGCGGCCTTGCGGCGCTCCGCCAGCCTCGCCTGAAGCGCCTTCAGCGTGTCGGCGTTGCTGGGCGGCGGCGGCTGCAGCGGAACCGGCGCGGCGGTCTGCGGCGGCGGCGATTCGAGCCGGCGGATCGGCGCGCGGGCCGCCTCGGCGTTGAGCTGGTCGGCTTCCTGCGGCGTCAGCTTGCCGACCGCCGGCGTGTTGCGGCCCTTCTGCCAGTCGGCGATCGCCTTCATCGTGGCTTCCGACTGCAGGTTGCCGTCGATCGGGCCGTTGTACTTGTCCAGCGTGCGCAGCGATTCCTGGATCTTGCGGCGGTCCGGATCCGGGCTGTTGAGGACGGTCGCATAGTCGGGCGCCGGTGCCGGCCGCGCGGCGACGGGCGCGGGAGGTGGTGCCGGCGCGGGCGCTGCCCGTCCAGGACTGCCCCCCGCTGCGCCGTTCGCGCAGGCCGCCGGGTTCTGGAAGCAGCGTTCGACTTCGCCCGCGCTCTGCGCCCAGCCAGCGGCCGGGGCGAGCAGAACCAGCGAGACGAGGCCGGCCGCGAGCCGCACGTCAGAGGCTGCCATAAGTGTTGGCGGCCAGCTGCGCCGGCAGACCGATCACCATCGTCACAGGCTGGCCGCGGCCGGTCTGGCCGCGGGCGACGATGTGGTCGTTCGGAGCGCCCGTCCGGCTCTCGTAGCTGCCGCGGCCGGCGAACTTGCCGCCGAAGCAGGACAGCGAAAACTGTCCGCTGCCCGGGCTCTCGTTGGTCATGGTGCCGGTGCACACCTGCTCGCCACGCGGATTGTCGACGGTGAAGGTGACGGAGCGGTCCCGGCCGATCAGCGCGCCGTAGCGCACCAGTCCGTTCAGCCGCGCGATGTTGCCGCGATCGTCGCGATAGAAGATCGAGGCCGGGCCATAGGCATCGTCCGGCATCGACGACCTCGGCACCACATATCTCTCATCGCTGATCACGACTTCGCAGCGGCAGTCGACGCCGTAATTCTCGCCCAAGGGGCCTAGCTCGGCCAGCCGCCGGTTGCAGTTCGACACGGCGATCTGCTGCACTTCGCTCTCGCTCTGCTGGCCGCGCGTATAGGCGTCGGCATAGAGGAAGGCACACTGCTTCGGCATCGGGATGGCCACGACCTTGTGGCTGGCCGAATTGGTCTCGCTGTTCACCCAGTAGCGGTTCGCCATGTCGGCGAAGCGCAGGAAGATCGGGTCGCGCCGCTCGGCCTTGCCGTAGGACTGGGCCCAGGCGGTCGAGCCCAGCACCGGGGCAAAGGAGACGACGGCGAGCAGGATCGAGGCGACAATTCGGAGCATGGCAGGGAATTCACCTGAAAAAGGTGACCGAAATGCGACCCGGCCGCGGCCTCGCCCTTCCCTAGACGAGGCGACTCTGTGTCTTGGCCGCGCCGATGAACGAGGTGAACAGCGGGTGCGGTGCGAAGGGACGCGACTTCAGTTCGGGATGGAACTGTACGCCGATGAACCACGGATGATCGGGGATCTCGACGATCTCGGGCAGGATGCCGTCCGGCGACATGCCCGAGAAGCGCAGGCCCACCTGCTCCAGCCGGTCCTTGTAGTGGACATTGACCTCGTAGCGATGGCGGTGGCGCTCGCTGATCACGTCCTGGCCGTAGATCTCGTGGACCTTGGTGCCGGGCCGCAGATGCGCCGGATAGGCACCCAGCCGCATCGTCCCGCCGAGGTCGCCGTCGGCCGAGCGCTTCTCGAGCTGGTTGCCCTTCATCCATTCCGTCATCAGGCCCACGACCGCGTGGTCGGTCGGGCCGAATTCGCTCGACGAGGCCGTCTCGATGCCGAGTAGGTTCCGCGCCGCCTCGATCACCGCCATCTGCATGCCGAAGCAGATGCCGAAGAACGGGACCTTGCGCTCGCGCGCGAACTTGACCGCATGGATCTTGCCCTCGGTGCCGCGCTCGCCGAAGCCGCCGGGCACCAGGATGCCGTGCACGTGCTCGAGGCGGCTGACCGCGTCGTCGCGCTCGAAGATCTCGGAGTCCATCCACTCCAGCGCGACCTTCACGTTGCTGCCGAAGCCGCCATGAGTCAGCGCCTCGGACAGCGACTTGTAGGCATCGAGCAGCACCGTGTACTTGCCGACGACCGCGATCGTCACCTTGCCCTCGGGCTCGCGCACCGAGCGCACGATGCCGCGCCAGCGATCGAGGTTTGGCTCCTCCTCCACCGGCTTACCGAAATAGCGGCAGACCTCGCGGTCGAAGCCACGGTCGTGATAAGCGATCGGCACCTGGTAGATGGTGTCGACATCGCGCGCCTCGATCACGCGCTCGGGCTTCACGTTGCAGAACAGCGCGATCTTGCGCTGCTCATTGGCTGGGATCTCCTTGTCGCCGCTGCGGCAGACCAGCAGGTCGGGCTGGATTCCGACGCTCAGCAGCTCCTTCACCGAGTGCTGGGTCGGCTTGGTCTTCAGCTCCCCCGCCGTGGGAACCCACGGCAACAGGGTGAGATGCACGTACATCGTGCGCTCGCGCCCCAGCTCGTTGCCGACCTGGCGGATCGCCTCGAGGAACGGCAGGCTCTCGATGTCGCCGACCGTGCCGCCCACCTCGACGAGGACGAAATCCTCCTTGTCGGTGTCGGCCAGGACGAAGTCCTTGATGGCGTCGGTGACATGCGGAATCACCTGGACAGTTGCGCCGAGATACTCACCTCGGCGCTCCTTGGCGATCACGGTCGAGTAGATGCGCCCGGTCGTGATGTTGTCGCTCTGGCGGGCATCGACCCCGGTGAAGCGCTCGTAATGGCCGAGGTCGAGATCGGTCTCGGCCCCGTCGTCGGTCACGAAGACCTCGCCGTGCTGGTAGGGACTCATCGTCCCCGGATCGACGTTGAGGTAGGGATCCAGCTTGCGCAGGCGGACCTTGTAGCCGCGCGCCTGCAGCAGCGCGCCCAGTGCGGCAGAGGAAAGACCCTTGCCAAGCGAGGAAACCACGCCGCCCGTTATGAAAATAAAGCGCGTCATGGGCTTACAGCATACAAGCGCTTGTGGAGCGCAGCCATGGGGATTTCGCCCCGCCGGAGACAATTCGGCGGGGGGAGGAAGCTTGTTTCATAGTGGTCCCTTAGCGGGTGGGAGCGGCGGGTTGAGCCGGAGCGGCCGGCGCCGAAGGCGCGGGCGTCATGCCGCCCGGCGCGCCGGGCGCTGCAGGGGCACCCGATCCGGTCGGCACGCGATCCATGATGGACCGCGTGGCACGCATCGGGTCGGTCATGCTCCAGGCCATCACGAGGCTCAGCACGAAGAAAATGGTCGCGAAAATCGCGGTCATGCGCGACAGGATGTTGGCCTGGCCGCGGACCGAGAACAGCGCGTCCGAACGGCCGCCCATGCCGAGACCACCGCCCTCGCTGCGTTGCAGGAGGATGACGACGATCATCGCGCTGGTCACACCGACGTGGATGACGAGCAGCACGAGGCGCCATTCGTGGAGGAAGTGTCTTACGGCGTCCATTTTTGTCCAGCGCTAGAAGGGCATCTTCGCAAGCGGGCGCTTCTAGCCCCTTTAGGCCGCCTTGGCGATAGCCAAAAATTCGGCGGCATTGAGGCTCGCCCCGCCCACCAGGGCGCCGTCGACGTCGCCGGCCGCCAGCAGCTCGGCGGCATTGCTGCCCTTCACCGAGCCGCCGTAGAGCAGTCGCACGCCGGCCGCCTCGCCGGTCAGGCCGCCCAGCACCTTGCGAATGTGCGCGTGAGCTGCGGCGACCTCGGCCACGGTTGGGGTCTTGCCCGTGCCGATCGCCCAGACCGGTTCGTAGGCCACGACCAGATTGGCGGCCGTCGCGCCCGGCGGCACGCTGCCTTTCAGCTGGGTTTCCAGCACCGACAGCGTGTCCCCCGCCTCGCGCTCGGACAGGGTCTCGCCGATGCAGACGATCGGCACGAGCCCGGCGCGCCACGCCGCCTCGGCCTTGGCCCGCACCATCGCGTCGGTCTCGCCGCAGTCGGCACGGCGTTCGGAATGACCGACGATCACGTGGCTGGCGCCGGCATCCTTCAGCATCTCGGCGGAAACGTCGCCGGTATGGGCGCCGCTCGCCTTGGCGTGGCAGTTCTGGCCGCCGACCAGGAGCCCGCTTCCGCCGGCCGCCTCGGCCACCGCCGCGACCAATGTGGCGGGTGGGCACACGAGCAGCTCGCGGTCGCTCCAGCCCGCCTGCTTCACGCCGGCGGCGACATCCCGGGCGAGGGCAAGGGCATCGGCCTTGAGGCCGTTCATCTTCCAGTTGCCCGCGATCAGCGGACGCCTCGTACGCGCCATCGAATGCTCCCTTCCCGTTCGGCCAATCCGTCGGGGGCGTATCTAAAGATGGTGGCGTGTGCGGTCAAAGGCCGCTTGGTTGCCTGTCCATGGGACGGGTGGTAGGCATGGCGCCCCGCCAAGAACCCCGTCCGGCCCCGTGAATCAGTTCCGCAAGTACGCCCGCTTCATCGTTCTTTCCATCCTCTTCGGCATGCTGATCATCAGCTTCGGCCTGTGGGGCGTCGGCGACATGCTGAAGGCGGTCGGTCGCAGCACCGAAGTGGCGCATGTCGGCGGCACCAAGCTGCCGCTCTATGGCTGGGTCGGCGGCGCGCCGGTCTATGCGACGGAGGTGCGCGAGCAGTTCAACCGCCAGCTCGAAGCGATCCAGCGGCAGACCGGCCAGCGTCCCGAGCAGGAGCAGGCGATACGTTACGGGCTGCATGTCCGCGCGCTCGAGGAAACGATCCAGCGCGCCGTGCTCGACTATGCGATCGGCCAGTTCGGCCTCACGGTCAGCGACGAGGAAGTCCGTGCCGCGATCGCGCGCAACCCGGCCTTCCAGGGTACCGGCGGATCCTTCGATCCCCTGCTCTATCGCAACCGCCTGCAGCAGGCCCGCATCAGCGAGGCCCAGTTCGTGACCGACATGCGGCGCGAGATCGCCGCCAGCCAGCTGTTCGGCGTGGTGCGCGCGGATGGGCTCGCGCCGGTGTCGCTGCGCAACGACATCTTCAAGCTGGAGAGCGAGAAGCGGACGGCCGAGACGATCTACGTGCCCGACTCGATCGTGGTCGACGTGCCCAAGCCGACGCCGGAACAGCTCAACACCTATTTCGAGGCCAACAAGGCCAAGTTCCAGATCCCCGAGTTCCGCGCCTTCTCCTACGTCATGATCACGGTCGAAGACGTCGAGAGCCAGGTCGCGGTCACCTCGGACGCGCTGCGTCAGGAATACGAGGCGCGTTCGGCCGAGTTCGGGACCCCTGAGAAGCGCGACGTCGACCAGGCGATGACCGACAGCGAGGACAAGGCCAAGGCGATCATCGCCGCCGTCCAGGGCGGCAAGTCGCTGGAGGAGGCGGCCAAGGAAGTCACCGGCAATGCCGACGGCGTGATCAAGCTCGGCCCCGTGACCAAGAAGGACCTGCCGCCCGGCCCGCTGGCCGATGGAATCTTCGGCCTGCCGGAAGGCATTGCGCCGGCGCCGATCCAGTCGCCGCTGGGCTGGCACATCGTCCGCATCAACAAGATCGAGGCCGGCAAGTCGGTGCCCTTCGAGGAGGTCAAGGAGAAGCTCGAGAAGGACCTGAAGGCGCAGCAGGCGCCCGACCTCCTGATCAAGCTGGTGACCGACTTCGAGCGCGTCCTGGGCAAGACCCAGTCGATGAAGGCGGCCGCCGAGGATCTCGGCCTCAAGGTCCGGACCTACGAGAACGTCGATGCGCGCGGGCAGGACAGTTCCGGCAAGCAGGTCGTGATCGGCCCTGCGGCCTCCGAACTGGTGCAGGCGGCCTTCTCCACCCGCGAGAATGCGGAAAGCGAGCTGCTGGAGACGCAGCGCGGCGAGTACTTCATCGTGCACACCGACCGGATCACACCGGCCCGCACGCCGGCCCTTTCAGAGGTCGAGGCCAAGGTGATCGAGGCCTGGCAGGGCGAGGAACGGCGCAAGCTGGCCGATGAGAAGGTCAAGGCCGCCGTCGAGAAGGCCAATGCCGGGACCGACTTCACCACGCTCGCCCAGGAGCTCGGGCTGGAGGCGCGGATTGCCAAGCCGGTCACCCGCTTCGAGGCAGATGCCGGCAACTATCTCAGCCAGCCGGTGGTGGTGGAACTGTTCAAGCTGACACCCGACAAGACGCAGTCGGTGCGGACCGGTTCGGGCAGCGTGCTGGTGCGGGTGAAGTCCGTCGAGCCGCCGGACCTCGCCAAGGACAAGGATCAGCTCGACCGCTTCGGCAAGCAGCTCGACACGATGGTCGCCAACGACCTGATCCTGCAGCTCATCGCGGCGCTCCGCGCCAAGTACGGCGTGACCGTCGACGAGGCCGCCTTCCAGGCGACCTTCGCGACCCAGCAATAGAAGACCTGCCCATGTCGATCTCTCCCGACTTCGACGCCTTCGCGGCGCGCTACGATTCCGGCACGCCACAGGTCGTCTCGACCAAGCTGGTCGCCGACCTCGAGACCCCCGTCTCGGCCTATCTCAAGCTGGCCGACGGCCGCGCCAACTCCTTCCTTTTGGAATCGGTGGAGGGCGGCTCGGTGCGCGGCCGCTATTCGATCATCGGCTTCAAGCCCGACGTCGTGTGGCGCTGCCGCAAGGGCCAGGCCGAGATCAACCGCCGTGCCCAGACCGACTCCCAGGCGTTCGAGACGCTGGAAGGCCGACCGCTGGAGACGCTGCGCGCCCTGATCAAGGAATGCCAGATGGAACTCCCGGCGGACCTGCCGCCGATGGCGTCCGGCCTGTTCGGCTTCCTGGGCTACGACATGGTCCGCGACATGGAGCGGCTGCCGGACACCAATCCCGATCCGATCGGCCTGCCCGACGCGATCATGGTGCGGCCGACGGTGATCTGCATCATCGACCGGCTGGAAGACAACGTGACCCTGGTCACACCGGTTTGGCCGCGGACGGACATCAGTGCCCGCGCCGCCTACGAGGCCGCGCAGGAGCGGCTGGCCGACGCTGTCTCCGATTTCGAGCGCACCCTTCCCTTCCGCCGCGACAGCGCCGACGACCTCGACGCCCTGCCCAAGCCGCAGGCCAAC
>CAZPOS010000160.1:0-12852 GCA_964588065.1 uncultured Reyranella sp. | reverse complement strand
GATGGGACTGAACTCGAGACGCCCGGGCGCCATCCCCGCACGCGATCCCAGCTTCGACGCCACCAGGAAGGCTTGGCCGACGAGGGTGCGCTGTAGTCCGGTTCGAATGTCATGGCACACCTTACCATTCGCCTCGTGACGAAACAGGGGCGAGGGCTGCTAGAGTGCAGAGAATGTTTACAATGGAGTGGGTGGAATGGCTCTCGATCCGGAATCCCAGCGGCTGATCGACCTCATGGCGGCGGCAAACCGCCCCACCTGGAATACGCTGAGCCCGCAAGCCGCCCGCGATCTCTACCTGTCGCTTCGACCCGGCGCCCAGGGTCCTCGCCCCGAAGGTGTGACAGTCGTGGATCGCACGATTCCCGGTCCTGCCGGCGAGCTGCCGGTTCGCCTCTATCGCCCGGCTGCCGCGACCGCCGATGCCGTGCTGCCCGCGCTGGTCTACGCCCATGGCGGCGGCTGGGTGTTCGGCAATCTCGACAGCCACGACGTGCTCTGCGCCCAACTGGCGCTGGAAGCCGGCATCGCGGTCTTCCACGTCGACTATCGCCTCGCGCCCGAGGCCCGCTTCCCCGGCGCTTTCGACGATGTCGTGGCGGCGCTTCAATGGGTGGCCGCTCATGGGGCGTCGGTCGGCATCGACCCGACCCGCCTGGCAATCGGCGGCGACAGTGCCGGCGGCAATCTCGCTGCCGCCGTCTCGATCTGGGCGCGCGACCATGGCGGGCCGAAGCTCCTGATGCAGCTTCTCGCCTACCCGGTGACCGACGCCGTAGCCCGCGCCGAGTCCTACCGGCACTTCGAGGACGGCTATGGGCTGAACGCCGCGACGATGGAATGGTTCTTCGACCACTACACACCCGAGAGAGCGAGCCGGGGCGACTGGCGGGTCTCGCCGCTGCGCGCCGCCTCGCTGGCGGGCCTGCCGCCCGCCCTCGTCGTCACGGCCGGCTACGATCCGCTGCGCGACGAAGGCCGCGCCTACGCCTGGCGCCTGCAGCAGGAAGGCACGCAGGCCGACCTGGTGGAGTTCGGCGGCATGCTGCACGGGTTCCTGAGCTCGCCGATGCTGCTGCATGGCGCCCGTCGCGGCACGACCCTCTGCGCCGCGGCCCTGCGTGAAGCTCTGGTGCTGCGCGCCCAATGACAATCACAGCGTGACGTCCGCGGCATGACCGTGGCTGCCTCCCGCGGCGCCGCGCCCGTTGGCATGGCGCTGCCGGGGCTGGTGATCGCCATCTGCATGATCGGCGACACGCTGCTCTATGCCGTGCTGCCGCTCTATCATGACCAGTTCGGACTCTCGCTGGCGATGGTCGGCGTACTGCTGTCGCTCAACCGCTGGATCCGCCTGCTGGCCAATTCCGCCGTGGCCCATCTCGGCGAGCGCCTCGGGGCGCACGCGCTGATGATCGCCGCCGCCCTGGGATCGGCCGTCTCGACGACCGTGTACGGTCTGATCGACGATCCGACGGCGCAGATTCTGGCGCGCGTCCTGTGGGGCATCTCCTACGCGTCGCTCAATCTCGCGACGCTCGCCTACGCCGTCAGCGACCGCGCCAACGCCGGGAAACGGGTCGGCGCGAGCCGTGCCGCCATCGGCCTCGTCCAGGCCCTGTCGCTGGTCGGCGGCGCCTGGATCGTGCTCGAACTGGGCGCCCGCCCGGTGTTCCTGGTGTTTGGCGGGCTGACCCTCATCGCGCTCGCCGCCGCGATCGCGCTGCCCCGCCTGCCGCCCGAGCCGGTCGCGAAGAAGGGCTTCAAGCTGCCCCTCCCCCATCGGCTGGAAGTCTGGGGCTTCGTCATGGGCTTTGCGGGCGACGGCGTCTTCCTGCTCACCCTGGCCTTTCTGATGAAGGACTCGATCACCTCCGTGGCCCCGGTGATGGCCACGGCGATGCTGCTGGCGCTGCGCTGGCTGGTCGAGGTGACGACCGGCCCGGTCGGCGGCTGGATCGGCGACCGTTTCGGGGCGCGGCGCATCGCCATCGTCAATGCGGCGCTGCTGGTCGGCGGCTTCGTCCTGATCGCAGCCGATCACGAGCTGCTGGGCGCCCTTTTGATCGTCATGACGCGGGGCATGTTCAACACGCTGATCCCCGTGCTCGTGATCGAGCGCGGCCACGGCACCGTCCTGTCCAGCCAGGCGAGCTACTCGACCTGGCGCGACTTCGGGGCGGCGGTGGGACCGCTGTCCGCCCCGTGGCTGTTCCTCAACGTCCCGCAGACTCCGCTTTACGCCGCGCTGGCCGTTGCTCTGGGCGTCAGTGGCTATTTCTGCCTGGTTCGCCGCTAAGTAGATCCGGCCCGATTGATTCCAATATGCTTGCACATGGAAATATATCGGCCTATCTAGCGCCGATGAATACGCCCGCCTTCTCCGCCACCCTCAATCTGCTGCGCGCCACCGCGCGGCTCGAGGAGCGTTTTGCCGGCGAGCTCGGCTCCGTGCATGGGCTCGCTCTCAAGGAGGTGCTGCTGCTGATGCACCTCGACCGCGCGCCGCTCAGACGGTTGAGCCGCGTCGACCTGGCCAAGCGCCTGCATGTCAGCCCCTCGAGCGTGACCCGCATGACCAACCCGCTGGAGAAGTTGGGCTGCGTGGGCCGCGAAGCCGATCCGCGCGACGCCCGCCTCGCCTACGTCGTGCTCACCGAGGCTGGCCAGAGGCTGGTCGGCGACGCCCGGGCGACGCTCGAACGCATGGCCGCCGATCTGTTCCGCGACCGCTGGAGCAAGGCGGAGATCGCCACCCTGGCGGACCTGCTGGGCCGGCTCACCGCCGGCCAGCCGGGAGACCTCGCATGATCCACCTGATCTGCGGCTCCACCGGCGCCGGAAAGACAACCTACGCCAACGAGCTGCGCCAGCAGCTCGGCGCCCTGCATCTGTCGATCGACGATTGGATGGTGACCCTGTTTGCGGCCGACATGCCGTCTCCGGGCAACTGGCCCTGGATCGAGGAGCGCGTGCTGCGCTGTGAGCGGCAGATCCTCGCGACCGCGCTGCAGGCTGCCCACCTTGCCATCCCGTCGATCCTCGATCTCGGCCTCCAGCGCGCCGATCAACGAAAGCGTGTCGCCGAGCAGGCCGCGACAGCCGGTGTCGGTGTGCGTCTGTATTTTCTCGACATCGATGCCACGGAACGCTGGCGCCGCGTCGAGGCACGCAACGAACAGCAGGGCGAGACCTTCCACCTGAAGGTCACGCGCCCGATGTTCGATTTCATCGAGACGATCTGGCAACCGCCGACGGCGGAAGAACTGTCGGCCCTCGACGGCGTCCGGATCGCAGCCTAGCGGGACACGACCTTGCGGGTTCAGCGCAGGACGGCGGCGACCATGATTGCGGCGAAGCCCAGGAACATCACGCTGCCGACGACGATGGTCACCAGCGCCTGCGCCGAAATGTAGGTCCCCGCCACACCGCCTAGGACGGACGGCCAGGCGCTGCGCGACGGCTGACCGCCCTGCGGGTAGCCGCAGGACGGGCAGGCGAAGGCCTTGTCGGAGAGCTTGCCGCCGCATTCGGGACACGCGATCAGCGCCATCGTCACTTCCCTCCCACAATGAACTCGACCCGCCGGTTCTTCTGCCGTCCCTCGGGATCGTCGCTGCCGTCGGGATGACGATTGGCGGCCACCGGCGATGATTCGCCCTTTCCCTGAACCGTCATCGGCGCGGAGACGCCGCTGGCCGCCAGCCACTGTTTCACCGAAGCAGCACGCCGTTCGGAAAGACGCTGGTTGTAGTCGTCGGTTCCCATCGAATCGGTGTGCCCGACGATCTCGACCGAAGCCGCTCGCATCGCCTTCAGGATCTCCGACATCTTGAGCAGCACCGGCCGCGCATCGGCCCGGATTTCGGCCCGGTCGAAGTCGAACAGCACGTCGCTCGGCAGGTCGACCCGGATCGCACCCCCCTGCGTTCGCGCCCCGAGATCGGACAGCAGGGCCTCGGTCTTCAGCCGCGTCTTCTCGTCCATGCCGGCGAGGCCGAAGGTCGACCCTGCGGACGAGGCCACGACTTCACTTTCCTGACGCTGCTCGGCGAAGGAGGAGCGCGGTGACGGAATCTCCCGAAAGGTCGAGGGCGGCTCGTCCCTCGCTCCGGCGCCAGAGGGCACCGGCTGTGCCGATACGGAGATCGCAGGAAGAAGAAGGCCGGCGACCAGCGCCAGCCGCCTCACTTCTTCAGCTCCAGCGGAATCACGAGGCCGGGCGTGCTCACGTCGCTGATTTCGTTCCCGGGATTGAAGACAAGAGTCACCTTGCTCGCGGTGGCCGGCAGGCTGCCAGGGAACACGAGGTCACCTTCCATGGTCTTGCCGTTCAGGATTCGCATCCACTTGTTGTCCGCAACCTGCCGCAGATGAAGCCGCTCCTGATCGCCGTCGCCCCAGGCGAGATAGGCGTTGTCGGCACCGTTCATCGAAATCGAATTTGTCTGGTTGCTGTCGAAGCTCGCCTGCAACCGCACCTTCACCACATCGTCGCCGACCGTGACGGACTTCACCTTGACGGTGAGCCCCACGGGCGCACTCACCTGTGCTCCGGCGGTTTCGAAGGTGCGCGTTTCCGCGAGCGCCGTCACAGGAACGGCAAAGGCGGCGACAAGGGCGGCGATCCTCAACAAGCAATCCTCCTCCGTTGTGGGAGAGGGCATGTAGGATCGCAGGCGCGCGAAAATAAGGTCGGACATCGCTGCCGTACCGAGCGTCGGCACGGCAGCACAACCGATCACGAAACGATCACGACCGCGGCGCCAGTGCCAGTTTGATCAGCGGAACACATCCTTGCGATGCCGCACCTCGGCGAACACGGCGATGGGATCGGCCCCGGCCATGCCCACCGCTTCTTGGACGGCCGGGACGTCGGCACGCAGGAACGGGTTGGTCTTCTTCTCTTCGCCGAGCAGAGACGGAACCGTTGCCTCTCCTTTCGCGCGCGCGGCATCGATGGCGGAAGACCGCTCGATCAGTGCCGCGTTCGAGCGCTCGATGGTCACGGCGAAGCGGGCGTTCGACTGCGTGTATTCGTGCGCACAATAAACGCGCATCTCGTCAGGCAGGGCGCGCAACCGGCTGAGCGACGTCCAGAACTGCTGCGGTGTGCCTTCGAACATGCGGCCACAGCCCAGGGCAAACAACGTGTCGCCGCAGAACAGCGCCTTCTGGTCGCGGAACGCATAGGCGATGTGACCGCTCGTGTGCCCGGGCACGAAGAAGATCTCCGCCTCGGCCTCGCCGACCCGGTAGCGGTCGCCGTCGTCGACCTCGACGTCGATCCCGGGGATGCGCGCGCGGTCCTGGCGCAGGCCGACGATGGTGCAGCCGGTCGCCTTCTTGATCTCGAGATTGCCGCCCACATGGTCGCCGTGATGGTGGGTATTGAGGATGTGCGTGATCTTCCAGCGGCGCTTCTCGGCCTCCGCGAGGACCGGACCGGCCACGGCCGGATCGACCACGGCCACGGCGCCGCTTTGCGGTTCCCGCATCAGCCACACGTAATTGTCGTTCAGGACCGGGATACGGACAATGTCTAGCGTTGTGCTCATGATGCAAGGCTAGCAGAGCTGACCTGCGTGGGCCATGGCCCGCCAGCCCCGCTTTCTGCTACAGTCAAGTCATGTGGAGCAACGTCCTCGACCTCGAGGAATTCTACGGCAGCACGCTCGGGCAGATGACCCAGCGTCTCCTGCGAACGCGCCTGCGCGAAGTCTGGCCCAACGTGCGCGGCGAGACGGTGCTGGGCCTCGGCTACGCCCAGCCGCTGCTGCGCCCCTTCATGGAAGAGGCCGCCCGCACCCTCGCCTTCATGCCGGCCCAGCAGGGCGTCACGCGCTGGCCGCGCGAAGGCCGCAACCTGGCGACCCTGGTCGACGAACTGGACCTGCCGCTGCCCGACCGCTCCGTCGACCGGGTCGTGTTGGTCCATGCCGTCGAATGCACCGAGCAGCTGCGCCCGATGCTGCGCGAAATCTGGCGCGTGATGGCCGACGGCGGCCGCATGGTCGTGGTGGCACCGAGCCGCACCGGCTTCTGGTCCCAGATCGACCGCTCGCCCTTCTATCAGGGCCATCCCTATTCGACGGGGCAGCTCAACGCGCTGCTGCGCGCCAACATGTTCGCGCCGCTGCGCCAGACACGGGCGCTGTACATGCCGCCGACCCGCTCGCGGCTGATGATGCGCATGGCGCCGGCCCTGGAACGGTTCGGCCAGAGATGGCTCGGCCGGTTCGGCGGCGTCAACGTGATCGAGTCCGGCAAGCAGCTCTATGCCGGCATTGCCGAGCGCAGCCAGCCGCAGGCCGTACCGGTGCGGCCGAAGCTGCGCGTTGCCAGTTCGCGCGACACCCCGCGGATCGCGGGAGCCGCGCGCACGACCGAGGACGGCGACAAGCCCGCCTCCTGAATCAACGAAGAAAGAACGACATGGCTTTTTCTCCGCGCGTCATCGCGCTGCTGGGGTTTGGCGAAGCCGGTTCGGCCATCGCCCGCGGACTCGCAACCGAGACGGGATGGCGCGGGCCTGCCAAGCCTGGTGACAATGCCCCGCGCCGCCTGATCGCCATCGACACGGCCCTCGACAAGGACCCGCGCGGCACGGCGCTGGGAAAGGTCGCGCGCGGGCTCGATGTTGCGATCAGCGACAGTTACACCGAGGCGCTGCGCGAAGCCGATCTCGTCATCTGCGCCGTACAGGGCGAGCATGCCCTCTCGGCCGCCCGGTCGGCCGCGCCGCTCCTGAAGGAAGGCGCGCACTATCTCGACCTCTGCACCGTCACCGGCAGGATGTCGGACGAAGACCGCGCCGAGATCGAAAAGGGTGCTGGCCGCTACATCGACATCGCCGTCATGGGTGGGTTCTTCAAGCAGGGCATCAAGGCGCCGATGCTGGTGGCCGGCGAGAATGCCGCCGAGGCCGTGGCCTGGATGAATGCGAACGGTTTCGTCGCCACCTTGCTGGGACCGAAGCCCGGCAGCGCCTCGTCCGTGAAGATGCTGCGCAGCACCCTGGTGAAAGGCATCGAGGCCTTGGGCGTCGAGGCGCTGGTTGCAGCGCAGCGCCAGGGGATCCTCGAGGAGGTGCTGGGCTGCCTGGGCGATGCCGATTCGATGGGACTCGCCGGCTTCATCACCATGCTGGTGCAGACGCACGTGGTTCATGCCCACCGCCGCTGGGAGGAGATGGGCCTGGTCGCCCAGACGCTGCGCGAGACCGGCGTCGATCCGCTGATGACCGAGGCGATCGAGAAGAGCCATCGGCGTACTGTCGATGCCCACATAGCCCCGGCCGACGGCCAGGTGCCGAGCCTCGAGGAGGCACTCGCGATCCTGTCCGAGAAGGTGATCCGTGGCGGGTGAGGTCTTCGACCGGCTGGTGATGCTTCTCACCGAGGCCAAAGCGAAGTTCCGGGTGATCGAGCACGCCCATGAGGGCAAGTCGGAAGCGATCAGCGCGATTCGCGGCAACCGGCCCGACCAGGCCGCCAAGGCGATGGTGCTCGACGTGCGCGGCGGCGGTGGTGGCAAGCGGCACGTGCTGGCCATCCTGCCCGGAAGCCGCAAGCTCGACTTCGCCGCCGTCGCCGCGCTGTTCGAGGCGCGCAAGTGCGGCTTCGCCTCGCCGGACACGGCGCAGGACCTGACCGGCTGCGTCATGGGCGCGGTGCCGCCCTTCGCGCTCAATCCCGCCCTCGCGATCGTGGTCGAGGAAGACCTGCTGGCCAACGAGACATTGTTCTTCAACGCCGGCCGGCTCGACCGCTCGATGGAGCTCGACACGAAGGACTGGCTGGCGATCGCCAAGCCACGCCTCGCCCGGATCGCCACCCGTGATTGAAGGGTGGAGCTTCGGTCCCGTAACCGAAGCCGATTTCGAACCGCTTCTGGTCCTCCGCACCGAAGTGATGCGCGAGCATCTCGAACGGGTGGGGCGCTACACACCCGAGCGGTCGCGGCAAATGTTCCGCAAGCATTTCGACGAGCCGGGGACGCGCCTGATCCTGCAGGATGGCGTCCGCGTCGGCTGTGTCGGATTTCGCCGAAGCGACCAAGAGATCCGCATCGACTCTTTCTATCTCGACCGCCGCCTGCACGGCTCCGGCCTCGGCACGACAATCTTGAAGGCGCTGCTGACCGAAGCCGATGCCGCCGGTCTGCCGATACGCCTGGAAGTGCTGAACGGCAGCCCGGCCGCCCGCTTCTACCTGCGCCACGGCTTCGTGAAGCTGAGGGAAGACGCGATCGAGGGATTCTACGAGAGGCCCGCCGCTGGCCGAGCAATCGCCGCGTTGCGACCGCGTGGTGACGGTCATCAGTTCGTCTTCTACGGCGATTCATGCTCCGGCGTCGCCGGCGCCTCGCACGAGCGCACCTTCGCCGACATCAACGCATCCGTCCGGCGGCTCGCGCCCCCGCCCGAATTCATCCTCTTCCTGGGCGACGAGATCGCGGGGTACACGGCCGACGCGGACTCGCTGCGCCGGCAGTGGCGGCATTGGCTCGACGCGGAGATGGGCTGGCTCGACCGTCGTGCGATTCCCATGTGGCACACGACCAGCAACCACGCGACCTACGACGCGATGAGCGAAGACGTGTTCCGCGAGGTGCACCATCACCTGCCGCGCAATGGCCCTCCTGGACAGGAAGGCCTGTCCTACTGGGTGCGACGCGCCGACCTGCTGCTGGTCTTCGTCCATACGCTATGGACCGGCCTCGGCGGCGAGGGACACGTCGAGACGGACTGGCTCCGCGACGTCCTTCGCCAGCATGCCGACGCGCGCCACAAGATCGTCGCCGGCCATCATCCGGTCTATCCGGTGAACGGATTCGCCGGCGCCTATCAGCGCGATATCGGACCCGAGCACGCGGCCGCCTTCTGGAAAGTCCTGAGCGAGAACGGCGTGCTGGCCTATCTGTGCGGCCACATCCTCGCCTTCGACGTCCAGGTCCATCGCGGCGTGCTGCAGATATGCACGGCCGGTGCCGGCACCGCTCACCGCATGCCGGAGGGGATCGAATATCTCCATGCCGTGCAGGCCGCATTGGATGACGACGGCCTGCGCTACCAGGTGCTCGATGCCGAGGGCGTGGTCCGTGAAACCCTGTCCTGGCCGCTGGAAGTGCCTCCGCTCGATCAGTGGCGGCAGTTGGAGGAAGCCCGGTTCGGCAGGGACAGGATCGCCGCCTTCCGATTCGTCGGCCGCACCGCCGCTGCGGGCACGAGTACCGCCCAGACGTTCGTGGCGGCATACCGATCCGGCCTGCGCGCGCCCTTCTGGGTTGGTCTGAGCGGGCCGGCGCAGCGCCTCACGGTGATCCTGGAACCGGAGCCCGGCCGCAGCCCGCACTATTGGCTGGGCCCGCCGCTCACGGCCGATGCGCCGTTCGACATCCAGCTGCTCGTGCACCCCGGCATGGGTCCGGGCGGCCTACTCTATCGCCTGTCCGGCGACGACGCCTGGACGTCCCTCTCGGCCGCCTCCGCCTGGGGCGCCGAGCGCCTGCATTGGCCCGACCAGTGGAGCACCGGCCACGGCCCGCAAGGGTGGAGTGATCGACCTTTCCTCGGGGCGGATCTCGCGATTTCGGTAACCAGCCCGGCCGGCGCGAGCGTCAGTCCCGTCTCAGCATGAACACAGCCTGCTCGCCGATCAGGTTGGCGAGCAGCGGCGGCATGTTGATGTGGCGGCTCTTGCTGTTGAGCACGATGGCGCGCTCGATGCGCACGCCCATGGCGCGGCAGAGCGCCCGGAAATCGTCGATGCTGCAGAGATGGATGTTGGGCGTGTCGTACCACTTGTGGGGAAGCGACGCGGTCTCGGGCATGCGGCCGCCGAACACCAGCCTCAGCCTGACCTGCCAGTGCGCGAAGTTGGGGAAGGAGACGATGGCGCGCTTTCCGACCCGCAGCATCTGCCGCAGCACCTCGCGCGGCTCGCGCGTGGCCTGCAGCGTCTGGCTCAGGATCACGTAGTCGAACGCGTCGTCGGGATAGTCGCGCAGGTCGGCATCGGCATCGCCCTGGATGACCGACAGGCCGTTGGCCACACAGGCGTTCACGCCCGCCTGGCTGAGTTCCATGCCGCGCGCATCGACTCCCTTGGCGTTCATGAGATGGGCCAGCAGCGCGCCGTCGCCGCAACCGACGTCGAGCGCGCGGGTGCCCGGCTCGACCATGTCGGCGATGAGCTGCAGGTCGACGCGGATCGGGGCGTTCATCAGCGGGCACTCCGGAGGCCGCGGGCCGAGGCGGCGCCCTTCAGGAAACCCGAGAGGGTGCGGAACATCTCGGGCTCGTCGAGCAGGAAGGCGTCGTGGCCCTTGTCGCTGTCGACCTCGACGAACGACACGTTGGCGGCGGCGGCGTTGAGCGCGTGCACGACGGCGCGGCTCTCGCGCGTCGGGAACAGCCAGTCGCTGGTGAAGGACATCAGGCAGAAGCGCGTCGCCGTGCCCTTGAAGGCATTGGCCAGCACGCCGCCATGAGCGCCCGCGAGGTCGAAATAGTCCATCGCGCGGGTGATGTAGAGATAGGAGTTGGCGTCGAAGCGATCGACGAAGGTCGAGCCCTGGTGGCGCAGATAGCTCTCGACCTGGAAATCGGCATCGAAGCCGAAGCCCAGCGCGTCGCGGTTCTGCAGGGAGCGGCCGAACTTGCGCTGCAGCGCCTGTTCCGAGAGGTAGGTGATGTGCGCCGTCATGCGGGCGACGGCGAGGCCGCGCGCCGGATTGGTCTGGTGCAGCCGGTAGTCGCCGCCCTTCCACTCCGGGTCGGCCATGATCGCCTGACGGCCGACCTCGTGGAACGCGATGTTCTGCGCCGAATGATGCGCCGCGCAGGCGATCGGCACCGCCGAGAAGACGCGCTTGGGGTAGCTCGCGGCCCATTCGAGCACCTGCATGCCGCCCATCGAGCCGCCGATGACGCAGAAGAGATCGGGAATGCCGAGATGATCGAGCAGCGCCGCCTGCGCGCGCACCATGTCGCCGATGGTCACGACCGGGAAACGCAGGTTCCACGGCTGCCCGGTCGAAGGGTCTCGCGCCTGCGGGCCGGTGGTGCCCATGCAGTGGCCGAGCACGTTGATGCAGATGATGAAGTAGCGCTCGGGATCGAGGATCTTGCCCGGCCCGATCAGGCTCTCCCACCACCCTTCCTTGCCCGTGACCGGATGGCGGTCGGCGACGAACTGGTCGCAGGTGAGCGGATGGCAGACCAGCACGGCGTTCGACTTCGTGTCGTTCAGCGTCCCGTAGGTCTGATAGGCGACCCGGTAGGGCCCGAGATCGACGCCGCAGTCCAGGCGCAGCGGCCGGTCCCCGCCCAGGATCGCGTGGCGACACTGGGCGAGCGCCTTGCGTTCGGCATCGGTCAGGTCGTCGAGCACTGCCCACTCCAACGAAAAAGCCCCCGACCGGAAGGGCGGGGGCTTTTTTCGAGCGCTCCGACCTTTTAGCGGTGTTTAACGTGGCCGCAAGCCGGTCGGCTCAAATTCCACGGAGAGGCTCTATACGGTCGCGGGGGACGGGAGGCAAGCCTCTTGCGGCTTGTTTGCCTTTACGCGGGCCGTGCGGACGTAGTATCGCCGCTGCGCACAGGAAAAAACGGCCTAATGGACGCTCCCAGTCTCGACAGCTTGCGGCAGGAAATCGACGCCATCGACACCGAACTGCACGGCCTGATCCGCCGTCGCGCGGAGGTCGTCGGGCATATCTCTGCAACCAAGCCCGCGGGCGGTCTCGCCCTGCGTCCCGGCCGCGAGGCGCAGGTGCTGCGCAAGCGGTTGGCGACCCACGAGGGCGGGTTCCCGTCCGGCGCGGTCTATCGCATGTGGCGCGAGATGATGAGCGCCTTCACGCTGATCCAGACGCCCGGCCTCAAGATCGCGATCTGCCGTCCGGACGACCAGCCCGGCTACTGGGACCTCGCCCGCGATCATTTCGGCTGCCAGATCCCGTTCGTCGCCCACGACACGCCGGCCGGCGTCCTGTCTGCCGTGCGCGCCGGACCGACCACCATCGGCATCGTGCCGGCCCCGCTCGAAACCGATTCGACGCCGTGGTGGCCCCTG
The DNA here is from genome assembly GCA_964588065.1 of uncultured Reyranella sp. Taxonomy (GTDB): domain Bacteria; phylum Pseudomonadota; class Alphaproteobacteria; order Reyranellales; family Reyranellaceae; genus Reyranella. Next base: position 772 of record CAZPOS010000160.1, on the reverse strand, counting down.
CTGGCCGGCAAGGACACGACCCTGCCGACCGTGGTGGCCCGTCTGCCGTTTCTCGCCATGCCGAACGCCCGGGCACGCGGCATCTCGGCCTTCGTGCTGGCCCGCATCGACGCCGAACCGAGCGGTGCGGACCGCGCCCTGCTCGCGGTCGAAGCCAGGAACGGGCTGAGCCGCGATCGCATCGCCGCGGCGCTCGCCAAGGCCGGCCTGCCGGCCTTCACGTCGGCGCTGGACCAGACCGTGGCCGGGGTGCATCACTATCTCGTCGAGGTGCCGGGCGTGATCGCCGACGACGATCCGCGCCTGCGCGACCTTGAGACGGCCTTGGGACTGGAAAAGGGCTGTGCGGCCGCCATCGGCGCCTATGCCGTGCCGATCGACGCCAAACCGTGATCTGAACTTTCTGAGGAGACTGGCATGAGCGCGCTCACCCCGCGTCCGGGCATCATGAAGATCGCGCCCTATGTGCCGGGCAAGGACTCGATCGACGGCAAAGAGACGATCGCCAAGCTGTCGTCCAACGAAGGCGCGCTCGGGCCGTCGCCGAAGGCGATGGCGGCCTATGCCAAGGCGGCCTCCGAACTGCACCGCTATCCCGACGGCGACACCGCCAAGCTGCGCAAGGCGCTGGGCCGCCACTACGGCCTCGACCCGGCGCGCATCGTCTGCGGCGCGGGCTCCGACGAGATCCTGAACCTGCTGGTCCGCGCCTATTGCGGCCCCGGCGACGAATTGCTCTACAGCCAGTACGGTTTCCTGATGTACGCGATCA
>CAZPOS010000159.1:5580-12900 GCA_964588065.1 uncultured Reyranella sp. | reverse complement strand
TCTTGTCGACCGGGCAGATCGCGCCGGTGGGCGAGGTCTCCGTGAGACCGTAACCCTCGATCAGCGTGGCGCCGGTCAGCTTCTCGAAGCTCTGCTGGACCTCGACCGGCAGGGGCGCGCCGCCCGACATGCAGATCTTGAGCGAGCTGAGGTCGAGGTCCTGCGCCTTGGGATGCTTGTTGATCGCGGTGTAGAGCGTCGGCACGCCGGGCAGGAAGGTCGGCTTCTTTTTGGCGAGATCGGCGACGATCATGTCGATGTCGGGCCGCGGATAGAGGATCAGCTGGTTGCCGTTGCGGACCGCGCCCAGCATGATTCCCGACAGGGCGTAGATGTGGAACAGCGGCAGTACGCACACGACCTTCTCGGTGCCGGGCGTCGTGTAGGGCGTGGTCCAGGCCTGGCCCTGGCTCATCGCCGCCATGACGCAGCCATGCGTCAGCATCGCCGCCTTGGGCAGGCCGGTCGTGCCGCCGGTATATTGCAGGATCGCCACCTCGTCCCACAGGTTCTCGCTCGCGGGCTTGTAGGGGGTGTACTTGCCGTCGTTGGCCAGCAGATCCTTGAACGACATGTGCCAGTCGTCGCGCGGCCAAGCCGACAGGTCCTTCTTCTTGGCGATCGGATAGAGCCAGTTCTTGGGCCACGGCAGATAGTCGGCGATCGAGCCCACGATCAGCTTTTTGAGGCGCGTCTTGCCGCGCATCGCCGCCATCTTGGGGTAGAGCGCGGTGACGTCCAGCGTGACCAGGATGTCGGTCTCCGAATCGCCGATCTTGAATTCGAGTTCGCGCGCGGCATCCAGCGGCGAGTAGTTCACGACCTTGCCGCCGGCCTTCAGGATACCGAAGAAGGCGATCAGGTAATGCGGCGTGTTGGGCAGGTAGAGGCCGACATTGACGCCGGGTTTGACGCCGAGCTTCTGGAATCCGGCCGCCGCCCGGTCCGATGCTTCCTTGTAGTCCCGGAAGGTCATCACCTTGTCGAGGAAATCGGTGAAGGGCCGGTCACCGAACTTCGCGCAGCTTTCCTCGAAGCTCTGATGGATCGTCATTTTCGGGACGTCGAGTTCCCATTTCACGCCCGGCGGATAGCTCTTTTCCCAGACATAGTTCGACATTTATGGAGTTCCTCCCTGCATCGACTATGCGAGGCGGGGCGCGGGAGGGTCAAGAAGATGGCGGGACGAGATACTCGTACTCGTAGACCGTGCGGAAACCCTGCGCCGCATAGAGCGGCATCGCCGCGGCGTTGGTGGCGACGACCTGCAGATAGGCGAAGCGCGCACCGTGGTCCCAGGCCCAGGCGTAGAGGCTCTCGGTGACGCGCCGTGCCAGACCTTGGCGGCGGGCGTCGGGCATGACCAGCACGTCGAATAGGCCCATGTGATCGCCCTCGACGGCGCCGATCGCCATCGCCATAGGGCGGCCTTCATGCTGCACGAAGGCGAAGCCCACGGGCTGGGCGATCGCGTGGAGCATCCGCTCCATGGTCCCGCGATGCTCGGGCTTCACCGGACTATGGGCCGCGAAGGCCTCAAGCCAGGCGGCGGAGGGAGCCGGAGAAATCTCGACGGCGGGATCGGCCCGGAAGCCGTCGTGAAGGGGGCAGCGCTGGAGCAGGCTTCGCTCGATGGCCTCGTAGCCTCGTTCCTTCAGGAGGTCGGACATGCCCGCGGGCGCCAAGGGCGTCAGTCGCCAGACGGGCGGGTTGCCGCGCTGGCGGAAGGGCGCCTCCACGGTTTCGATGTCGGTTGAAGGTAGAGGCACCAAGGCATTGATCGAGTTGGCTCTTTTGGTGTAGCCGCCCGAGAAGCGCAGGTGCCATCCCTGGATGTCCCGACTTTCCAGGGCCGGCCAGCCCCGGAAAGCAAGACGCTCCAGGTGACGGACTTCATCCAGATTCTTAAGAGGTGACATGGTGCGTGGCCTCTGCTAGTGTAAACAACAATAATAACATCAAGTTATTTCAAAAACTGTAAGTTACGCATGAAGTCTGACCCCCTCGATGTCGGCTTTCGCGTTTGCTGGCAGCCTTGCGGTCGTTTCCTTTGTTTCCCGACCGCTCACAGGCTGCCAGCAATCCTTTCGCTCGTTCTGCTCCTGGCGCTTGCTCTGGCCGGCTGCGGAGGCGGCGGAACGGGGGCCGACGACAACCCACCCAGCGACAAGGTCGCTTACACCGCCTGGAAGGAGTGGACCCGGTTCGGCCGCGCCACCGTCGTCTATGGCGGGCAGGCCAATGGCTATACCAATCGCTACGGCATGACCGAGCGCAGCGAGCCCTTGTCCAGCCGGGTCGGCGAATACTGGGCGGCCTGCGGACGGCCGCAGTGGAACGGCACGTCGGACAAGCCCTGGTCGGGCGCTTTCGTGACCTGGGTGATGCTCCAGTCGGGCTATGGCGCCTCGCAGTTTCCGCGCGAGGGGCGCCACGGGAGTTACCTGGCATCGCTCTATGATCGCCAGCGCGCGTCACGCAGTGCGCCCTTCGTGCTGCACGCGCCGAACGAATACTCGCCGAAGCCCGGCGACCTCGTCTGTTCCGGTTCGGCCGGCCCGACCTGGCGCTTCGCCGACCCGCGCACGGCCCATCGTCGCATCGACAATACGGCGGCTCATTGCGACATCGTCACCGAGGTGCGCGGCGGCTACGTCCACGCCGTCGGAGGCAACGTGAAGGACAGCGTCGCGATGAGCCTTTATCCCGTCGACTCGCGCGGCCGTCTGATGACCGTCTCGGGACGTCCCTGGCTTCTGGTGGTCGAGAAACGAAGCTAGATGTCAGAGGGATTTAACGTTTGAATTTTCATACGCCCTGAACCACGATCCGGCACATTCATCGGTTCGGGGGCGTACAATGTCGACCAATCTCACGATCGCTCTCAGCCAGCAGCTCCAGACGACGCTCTCCAGCACGGCCAACGGCCAGGTCGGCATCTGGGCCGTCTATTTCACGGACACGGGCGTGCCGGTCTCCACCGCTCTCCAGGTCGGGAGCACGCCGACGCCTTCAACCCAGATCACGCTGCCGAACCCTTACGATGGCGGAAAGGTCTACCTGCTCATCCAGAGCATTGACCCTGCCAATCCCAATTCTCCGGCCGAACTCACGTTTGGAGCGAACGGCGTCATTCAGCAGGAATCGGACATCAGTTGGAGCAATTCTGAAACCTATCAGTTCCGCTTCGACAGTTTCGAGCTATCGCTGCTGGGGGCCGCGGCGGACGCCGGCAACCTGACCGACGTCAATGTGTTCGGCATCCCGATGTCGGTCGATATCGCGTTTCCGAACGGCGCGGTCTCGCAAACCCGCGGCTATCAGATCAACGGAAGCACGGTCTTCAACGACATTGAGAGCGCGTTCACGGCCGATGGAGGGCTGGTTCACGACTTTCTCTACGGACCATTGGCCGGCCAGCCGCGTCTGGCGGCTGCACCGACGACTGCATTGGCGCCCGGGGGTCCGGGAGGCGTTTCCGCGACCGACTGGAACGCCTACATCGAATCGATCGGCAACGAGATGGCGAGCGACGTCAGGATCGCCGGCCAGTACAACGGGGCGGGCACGGTCGACTATGTGATCGGCCAACCGCCGAGCGCCTCGTATACCGAGTGGCACAACGCCGGCTTCTATTCCTACACGCTGAGCTACGAGAAGCAGCCGTCGACGGTCTACGATGCGTCGACGACGCTGGGATCCAATCCTTTTTCGGTAGCGCTGAACAGCAGCGCCATCACGGTTACCGATCCCAACGCCGGCCACTATGTCGCCGGCCAGACCTACGTGACGTTCGAGAACGTCACGGCCTTCGCAGGCTTCACCGCGGCCGAACTCAACTCCACCTATCTTGTCACCAACGTAATCGACGCCAACACCTACCAATTCGTCATCCAGGCCACGCAGGCGAACGAGACGACCACGGGAGGCGGAAGCGGCATCGTGAGTTCGGTGCCGCTGGGCGACAATCCGTTCTCGGCCGATGCCGGCGACACGTTCTTCACCGTGACGGATCCCACCGCTGCGAACTATGCGGCCGAGGGAGTCGAAGTCACGTTCTCGGGCGCCGAGGCGTTCGCGGGGCTCACCGCCGACTATCTCAACGGCACGACGTTCACCATCACCAAGGTGCTGAACGCCACGCAGTACCAGGTCGGCATCTCGACGGCGGCCCAACAGGGCACGGGCGGCGGCGATACGGTCGCGCCCACCTATGTCCGTCCCCATGCCGGCACCTACGTGTTCACGCCGGACGCCAACAGCCAGGTCAAGGGCACCATCAAGATCGATACCCAGGACCTCGCGAACAGCATCTACTCGACCCTCGGGGTCGCGCAGATCTACAGCCCGGATGGAACACCCTACGAGTTCTCGACGCTGGTGAACAATGTCGGCACCGCGACCACCGATCTTAACACCGGCTTCAACACGCAGTGGGGCGCCTTCTTCGTCAAGCTGCTGACCGGCTATATCGGCGGCTACATGGGCGGCGAGGGGAACCTGCCGAACAAATGGGCCGGCGGTCCGGCAACGGTCGACCTCAGCCAGAACTGGAATTTCGATCCCAGCTACGCGTTCGGCGCCGACACGATGACGCCCTGGACCTGGGACGTTTCCAAGTACGGGGCGGGCGTTTCCTACGACAAGTACGCGGAGATCTTCTTCTCTCACACGAACTCATACGGCAACGGCTATTCCGACGCCCTCATGAGTCTGTTCCAGCAGGGCGGTCCGCTGATCCCGACGGGCTATACCGTCCCGCTCGGCGTCAATCCGTTCACGATGACGACGGGCTCGAACATCGTCACCGTCACCGATCCCAATGCCGGCACCTACGGATACCAGGTGGGCAACCTGGTGACGTTCGCCGGGGCGGGCACCGTCGGGGGCATCAACATGGCGGCCCCGCCCAGCCTCAACATACCGGGCGACCCGGGCAAGGCCGCCTTCGTCATTCAGAGCGTCGCCGGCGGTAGCTACACCGTCCAGGCGGCGACCAGCGCGACGTCCTCGGTAACGGGCGGCGGATCGGGGGTGGTGGCCGGGCTGAATGTCACCGACATCACCCTGACCCTCTACGACGACAACGAAACGGCGCCGGGTGGCAGCACGTTGCCGGACCATCAGCTCTATACCCCGACCGAGATCTACAATACGAGCCCCGGCCCCTTCGTGAAGGCGCTGGGCGCGACTGACACGGTCGATGTTCAGTTTGCGCTCGGGTTGGGGCAGATGCGACCCGCGACCGACCTGAAGGTCAGCCTCGGCTTCTTCACCGGAGGCAGCTCCGGCGACTACAAGTTCGAGTATGTCGCGTTCGATACGGCCAAGGAGACGCTCTATCAGCAGTGGAACTACGACGCGTCGACCAAGACCCTGAAGGCCGCGGGTGCCGCCGCACCGACGGGCACCGGCCTCACGATCAACGACCTGCCCTACGCCACGGGCATCAACTGGTACCAGCTCGTCTTCTCGGAGAAGAACGAGCACAGTCCCATCAGCCGGACCTACAACATCTACATGAACGGGTTGGCAGGGTCGGGGATTCTCAACCCCAACTATGTCGCCAGCGGCATCAACCAGGCGGGCAGCATCGCCATCGACGGGCTGGCCTCCTACGTGGGAAGCGACGTGACGGACCGCTACCTGACCGAGACCGGCGGCCTGGCGTTCAACATGTTCAACGGCAACACCCTCTCGATGGACCCGCGGCTGCTCGAACTGATCACGGACCTGTCCATCATCCAGGCCAATCCCGCCGTCTGGCAGGCGCCACTGGCGCCGGTGCTGGGCAAGGTAGCGAATTCGGTCTTCAGCAACTGGGGCGGCTCGACGACACTGGGCACGCCCAACGCCGACTTGACCGACGTGACCGACGGGTCACTCGCGTTCGGCTGGTACGCCTCGGACCAATCGTGGCTGAACTACAACGCGGAGAACGGTCAGGGCGGCGTGATCGCGGGCCTGACCAACAAGATCGGTGCGCTCAATACCGCCCAGATCTCCTTCCTTTCGGGCACCGGCCTGGCGTCGCATGTGCCGATCACGGCCGTCGCAGACATCGACGGCAAATGGACGACCGCCGCGTCCACGTTCGGCAGTGGAACCTATACGGCCGTGTTGACCGAGTTCCTGGGTAAGGGCACGGCGCAGCAGGTCGGTAACCAGAGCAGCCCGCTCACCTTCACCGTGCAATTGGACAGCCTCGATTTCCAGAGTGCCGGCAGCTACATCGCGCTCGATGGCACGAGCGGCGGGGCGGCCGGAAACTGGATCATGCTGCAGACGGCGAATTCGAGCCTGCCGAACGGGACGCTCCTGGTCTATGCGACCGACGCCAACGGCGACCTGATCGGTCGCGACGGACAGGTCGGCGCGTCACTGGAAGACTCGGTGCTGGCGCGGATCGGTTCGGTCGCCTTCGATAACGGAACACTCATGGGACTGGGCGAGCAGTCCGTCTATCTGCCGGTCGGCCAGCAGCTCCACTTCGCGATTCAGACGGGCGCGAACGAGATCGAGCAGCTTCCCGGCATCGTCGTGACGGGCAGCGGCTCGCTCGCGGTCAATGTCAGCGGCACTTTCGGAACGCTCAATCTGTCCGCGGCGGTCGACAACACGCTTACGGAGGCGGCCCAGCTCGCGCAGAGCCAGCAGCAGGACGACCAGGCCTGGGTCTATCTCACGCAGGGCTCGACCGTTCAGGTCGATGTGGCCGGCAGCGCATGGAATCTCAACACGATCCATTTCGTGAGGATCGACGTCAATTCGACGACCGGAGAGTGGAGCGTCGGCGGTGTTCCCTACGGCAATACCGACGCCTTCCGGGCGGCGGTGCAGCAGAACTGGGATCCGAACTTCGCGGTGTCGGGCGGCCGGGGAAATTTCACCGCTGCCGACGACTGGACCGTCTCCAAGGGCACGGGATACTACGCGCCCGTCCTCTATACCGAGAGCGGCAATACGCTCGTCCTCGGCGCGGCCAACGTGGACGGGCAGGAGCATATCCGGACCTACGGCCAGAACATGTTCGGCTTCGAGGACCTGCTCGCCAGCCAGGGCAGCGACTTCGACTACAACGATCTCGTCATGAAGATCGCGATCGCCTGAGCCGCCGGCGCCGACTCAGTTCGTCATCCCCGCCGCGTGCATGATCGCGGCGGTGCGTTCGGCGAGCATGATGGTGGGAGCGTTGGTGTTGCCGCCGATCAGGGTCGGCATGACCGAGGCATCGACGACCCGCAGTCCCTCGAGTCCGTGCACCAGCAGTTTGTCGTCGACCACCGCCATGGGATCGGTCGAGGGACCCATCTTGCACGT
>CAZPOS010000159.1:0-5570 GCA_964588065.1 uncultured Reyranella sp. | reverse complement strand
CGGGTGATAGATCGTCTCGCACTTGGCGCGGATCCACCGCTCGATCTCGGCATCGCTCCTGACCGCCGCGCCCGGTCCCAGCTCGTCGGCGCGATAGGGATCCAGCCCCGACTGGGAGAGGATGTCACGGCCCATCTTCACGCCGGCGATCAGCGTGTCGAGGTCCTGGCGCTCGCTGAGATAGTTCGGATCGATCAGCGGATGGTCGGTGGGATTCCTGCTGCGCAGGCGGATGGTGCCGCGGCTCTCGGGACGCAGGGTGCAGACGTGCAGGCTGTAGCCGTCCCGGTTCAGGCGCGTCCGGCCATGGTCCATGACCAGCACCGGCAGGAAATGCAGTTGGATGTCCGGCGCCGCGAGGCCGGGCCTCGTCCGGAGGAAGCCGCCGGATTCGGCGATCGGCGAGGTGCCGGGGCCCTTCTTGTTCACGACATACTGGTAGAGCGACGCCAGCTTGTTGGCGCGGTCGTAGGTATCGCGGGTCTTGCAGAACTGCAGCAGGGCGGCGTCGAGGTGATCCTGCAGGTTGCCGCCGACGCCGGGCAGGTCGTGGAGCGGGCGGATGCCGATCGACTTCAGGTGGTCGGCCGGGCCGATGCCCGAGAGCATCAGGAGCTGCGGCGAGTTGATCGCGCCGCCGCACAGGATGACCTCGCGGTTCGCGCGCGCAACCTCATCGCGACCCTCCAGCGTGTAGCGCACGCCCATGGCGCGGTTCTCGTCGAGAATGATGCGCTCGGTGAGCGCGCCGGTGATCACCTCGACATGGGCGCCGCTGTTGGCGACCGCCGGGCGGAGATAGGCGCTCGCCGCACTCCAGCGCTGCTTGTCCTTCTGCGTCACCTGGTAGAGGCCGACACCTTCCTGCTCGGCGCCGTTGAAGTCTGGGGTGCGCTTGTGGCCGGCCTGCTCGGCCGCCTTGAGGAAGGCCTCGTTGAGCCGGCTGGGATCGACCTGGTCGGCGACATTCAGCGGCCCGCCGGTGCCATGGAATTCGTCTGCGAAGCGCTCGTTGTTTTCGGCCTTCTTGAAGAAGGGAAGGACGTCCTCGTAGGACCAGCCCTCGTTGCCGAGCTGCCGCCAGTGGTCGTAGTCCGACGCGTGGCCGCGGACGTAGAGCATCGCGTTGATCGACGAGGACCCGCCCAGCGTCTTGCCGCGCGGCCAGTACATGCGGCGGTCGTTGCAGTGCTTCTGCGGCGTGGTTTCGTAGTGCCAGTTGTAGGGATTCTTCTCGCCGAGCGATGCGAAACCGGCGGGCATCTTCAGCATGAACGACTTGTCGGGCCCTCCGGCCTCGAGCACCAGGATGCGCAGATTGGGCCGCTCCCAGGCGAGTCGGGCCGCGAGTGCGCAACCGGCCGATCCAGCACCGACGATGATGTAGTCGTAGAGCGAAGACATGGTCCTTCCTTCAGGGCAGCCGGTTTTCAATGACCGCGAACACGGGTCGGCCGGATATGGGCGATAAAATCCCGTTCGCGTCCAGTGGAAAGACGCTGCGGGTGACTGAGTCGCCGACATTGCCGCCGATTGCCGCGAGCAGGCCCGGCTGCACGTCGACCACGATGTCGCAATGTCCGGCGCCGCGGTTCAGGTTCTGCAAGGTCGTACCGCTGCCCTCGCGCGACGCACAAATGAGATCGCCGACCCGCGGCGCGTAGGCGCTGGGCTCATGCGGGATGAACGCCGCTCCCGGCTGTTTCGCGCGCTCGACGATGCGTTCGACATAGATGGTGTGGCGCTGGTCTGGGCAGAAGAGGTCGCGCGGCACGCCGGCGCTCTCGATGTCCCAGGAGACGAAGGCCGCGGACCAGGGCACGTCATTCAACCCGCTCAGCCTGTTGCCGACCGAAGCCCAGTAGTCGGCGATGCGCTGCGGCGCCTCGCGCTCCTTGATGCCGAGCTGTTCCGTCCGCGGCGGGGCGTCGGTCGAGTAGGTGATCACCTGCTTGCCGTAGCGACCCCATTCGCCGACCGCCAGCAGTACCATCGAGGTCTTTGCACTCGACGTGGGTGGCGGGGCTTCGGGTTTCCAGGACGATGCGGGGCAGGGACCGAGCGGCGGCAAGTCCTTCGCCTGCACGACCGGCTTGTCCGTCCTCGTCGGCGTCGTACAGGCGGCGGCGAGGACGAGAAGCAGGATCGCGAGAAGGGGACGCATGGGCGGCCGCTCAGCCTCCCTGCCAGCGGCCCACGCCGCCGATCAGAATGGTCGGAACCCCTTCGGTTCCGTTCTTGACGCTGCAGACCTGGCTGCCCGGCCGGCGTCCGTCGCGCGGCTCGGTGACCTCGAGGCCGGCAGCCTTCAGCCGGCGATGGGCCGCCCCGATGTCGGGCACGCGCCACGACAGTCCCCAGAGTTGGTCCGGCTCGTCCGACACACCCTTCTTCAGATCGTGGGCGATCTCGACCACCAGGTCGCCGCAGCGGAAGAACAGCAGGCGCGCGCCCCACTTGGGATTGCTGCGGTCGAGCCGCAGGTCGAGGCCCAGGCGGCCGGCGTAGAAGGCGATGGCGCGTTCGGGATTGGGCGTGCGCACGACGATATGGTCGAGGCTGGAGATGGCAGTGGCCGTCTCCACCGTGAGCGGCGAAGGAGCTTCCTCCGACTGCGCGCACAGTCCGATCTCGACGCCATGACCGAGCAGCGCCAGGCCCTCGTCGGTTCTCGTCGTCGAAACGGCGCGGCGCTCGAGAAGCGTCGCCGCCTTGTCGAGGTCCCGTGTCGCGAACACCATCGACCGCAGGCCAGACACGTCTGCCTCGAAACGCAAGCCGACATTGCCGGTGCGCAGGCGCCCGTCCACCGCCCGCCGCCCGAGCAACGTCTCGTATGCGGCGACCGAACCGCCGACGACGAGATGGTCGAGTGCCGCCAGCATGATCTCAGCCGATGCGCTTCAGGTTCTTCTTGTAGTCCTGGCTGCGCTTCACGTAGCTCTCCGCGCTCATCGCCAGCCGCGACGCGTTCTCCTCGCTCAGCTCGCGCACGACCTTGGCCGGCGCGCCGAGGATCATCGAGCGGTCGGGGAAGCTCTTGCCCTCGGTCACGACCGATCCGGCGCCGACCAGGCAATCCTTGCCGATCACCGAACGGTTGAGCACGACCGACTGGATGCCGATCAGCGAACCGTCGCCGATCGTGCAGCCGTGCAGCATGACCTGATGGCCGACCGTCACGCTCCGGCCGATGGTGAGCGGCGCGCCGGGATCGGTGTGCAGGACACTCAGCTCCTGGACGTTGCTGTCGTCACCGATGACGATCGGTTCGTTGTCGCCGCGCAGCACGGCACCGGGCCAGATGCTCACCCGTTCGCCGAGGATCACCGAGCCGATGATCGTGACACCCTCCGCGATGTAGCAGGACGCCGGAATCACCGGCACGCGGTCGTTGAGCTGATAGATGGCCATGTCGAACACTTCCTGTGAGGATTGGCTTCTCATCTACACCACTTCAAGGGTACCGTCTTGCCAACGTGCAGGCCGCTCTGCGAGGTGTGCGAGCTCATCGGGCAGAGACGGATGATGGTTCTACCCATGCTACGGCTATCGGTCAGCTTCATTTGTCTTGTCCTGTCGGTGACCGTCGGTCACGCCGACAGCGGGGCCGATCCGCTGCGAGCGCTGAGAGAAGCCGCGGGAGAAAACGATCCCGAGGCGCAATACTCCCTGGCGATGGAAATTCTTAACTATTGCCGGCCGACCAGGGTGCAGAAGGACGAGGCGATCGGCTGGCTTCGTGCTGCGGCCGACAGACCGGACGGCAGCCAACCCGTCGCGAAAGCGCAACTCAGGTTGGCCAGGCTCTATGACGTCGGCACCTACACCGGAAAAGACACCGACGAGGCCCTGCGCTGGTACAGGCGGGCGGCGGACAATCTCGTCGTTGACGCGATGCTGCGGCTCGCCGAAGTCCACTTGGCGAAGAAGGGTGCGCCGTCGCCGGTTTCCGCGGAGGGCGTCGAGTGGCTGCAAAAGGCGGCACACGTTGGCTCCCCCGAAGCGGAGACTTGGCTGGGAGTGCTCTATGCACATGGCGGGGCTGTGCCGCGCGACTATGCGGAGTCGCGCAAGTGGTTCCTCAGGTCGGCGCCCGTCATGCTCCGTGGCTCTTGTCGTCCCGACAGGTGGGACCGGTCCCGCTTCGGCAACTGCCTTGCCGCGGAGTATCTCGGCACCATGTTCGCCGAAGGGCTGGGGGCGCCGCAGAACGACGATGCGGCGCGTTTTTGGTTTGAAGCGGCCTCCAGCAAATATTCGCCCTATTCGGACTATTCGCTGGGCATGATGTACGAGCACGGAAGGGGCGTTCCCGCGGATATTGCCAAGGCGCTCGTCCATTACCGTGCATCGGCGCAAGGGAATTTCGGCCTTGCGCAGTACCGGCTCGGCCTTGCGTATTTGCGCGGCGATGGCGTCCCCGCCGATCGGATCGAGGCCCTCAAATGGTTCGCGCTCGCCATTGGACTCCCACTCAGGGCGATCTCACTGTCCGGGCAGGTCGCGCGGAGCCGCGAGTCGAATACCGAAAGCGATCGGGAGCCATTGGATCTTCGTGGAAAGCTGAATGAAGCAGCCTACGGCGATGCCTTTGCCAAAGCCGTCGAACTCTCGAGGACGCTCGATCCGCAGGAACTTGCGAAGGTGGAGGCCTCGATACGGACGGCCGGAATACGTCGTCCCGAACCGTCAGGGCATCCGCCGCTGGCACCACCCTGCCGTCCACAGCAGCGATAGGCATTGGCCTTCCGTTTACGTAAAGCTGTATTGACGTTTACGTAAACGTCAACTAACAGCGTTACATTATGACCGTCGCCGCCATTCCCTCGGCCGAGACGCCGACGCTGCGAGACGCGCAGCGCATCTACAGCATCGCCGAACTGTCGCGCGAATTCGCGATCACGCCGCGCACGATCCGCTTCTACGAGGATGAGGGGCTGATCAAGCCGCGGCGGCACGGCACGACCCGTCTCTACAGCGCCGGCGATCGCACGCGGCTGAGCTGGATCCTGCGAGGCAAGCGCCTCGGCTTCTCGCTGGCCGAGATCCGCGAGCTGCTCGACCTTTATCAGGTCGACCGCACCGGTCTGCAGCAGCTGCGCGAGCTGCTGCGCCGCTGCCAGCTCCACATCGCCGACCTCGAGCGCAAGCGCGCCGATCTCGACCAGCACATCGGCGAATTCAGGGAAGTCGAGGCGCAGGTGAGCAGCGCGCTGAAGCAGCGCGGCATGGATCCGGAAAACACCTAGGCAAGTCGCAAACAGGGAGAAGGCCATGGCCGTCTACAAGGCCCCGATCAAGGACATCCAGTTCGTTCTGAACGAAGTCATCGACGTCTCGAAGCTCGCAAAACTGCCGGGCTACGAGGACGCGACGCCCGACACGATCCACGCCATCGTCGAGGAAGCCGCCAAGCTCTGCGAGAACGTGCTGTTCCCGCTGAACCGCACCGGCGACGAGGAAGGCTGCCACTATGAGAACGGTGTCGTGCGCACGCCCAAGGGCTTCAAGGAAGCCTACAAGCAGTTCGCCGAGGGCGGCTGGACCGGCATCACCTGCGATCCCGA
>CAZPOS010000158.1:0-12988 GCA_964588065.1 uncultured Reyranella sp. | reverse complement strand
GCCGAAGCGCTCCAGTGCCTTGGCCAGACCCGCGACCATGCCGGGCACGGCGATCGAGTGGTAACCGACCTCGTTCCGCTGGTCCTTGATGTCGGGCCACGCGAAGGGATTGGCGGGACCGGGACCGACGATCTCGTAGACCGACGGATCGAGCTTTTTGGCAGAGACCGGACCATAGTCGACCGTCCATGCCCGCTGCTCCTTGGCGCTCCAGATCGTCATGAAGCCGACGCCGCCGATGCCGCTCATCCAGGGCTCGAGGGCGCCGATCGCCATGCCGGTGGCGACCGCCGCGTCGATCGCATTGCCACCCTTGCGCAGGATCGAGGCGCCGACTTCGGCAGCCTTGGCATTCTGGGCTACGACGACGCCCTTGCCGCGAACCGCATGCTTTGTGAATTTCAGTTGCCGTGTCAGCGACTCGCTCATCGATACTCCTCAAGTGGGGAAGGGACTGTAGCGGGACCCTTTTTGGCCACAAAGCCCGTTAGACTGCAGGGCGGACAGGCAGAAAGATCGTGGCGTGGCTGAACTGAACCAGATCGATCTGCAGGCTCTCGCAAGAGGCGACAAGCGAACCTGGGATTCGTTCGTCGGTGCCGCCGCACCGTTGATCAACGCGGTGGTCCGTCGGACCCTGGCCCCCTACCGGGTGGGAGAGGACGACGTGATGGACGCCGCCCAGGACGTGTTTGTCCGCCTGTGCGCCCAGGACTTCAGGCTGCTGAAGACCTACGACCCTGCGCGGGCCGGCCTCCCGACCTGGCTCTCGGTGGTGGCCCGTTCGTGCGCGATCGATCACATGCGCCGGCGGCGTCAGGCAACCGAGCCGATCGACGACGTCCCCGAGGCTTTTCTCGGTGTCGAGGACCGGCATGTCGAAAAGCTGAAGATTCCGGACGGGCTGCTGACGGCCCGGCAGATCCTGATCCTGAGGTATCTGTACGACGAGGAGCGAGACGTCACGGAGGTCGCGCGGCTACTGTCGGTGGACGCCCAGACCATTCGCAGCACCCATCACAAAGCCTTGTTGAGACTGCGTGCACATTTCCGGGAGGAAGACCCCGGCGGCGGGGGATGAAGTGCGATGATTTGGCGTAGTATGGGCAGGAGCACACCATGAGTGACCAGCGGACCCCGAGGAGCGACAAGGAGCTGTGGCGGAGCGTCGCCCAGCCCTCGTTTGCGCCCGCCGCTGTGAGCGACATGGATCTCGCTGCGTGGCTCGAAGGCGGCTTGTCTGAAGAAGAGGCAATGCCGATCGAAGCGGCTGTGGCGGCGGACCCGGCGCTGCGCCAGGCCGCGATCGATCTCTCCGAAATCCTGGGCAAGCCCCTCCCGCCAGCCCCGGAACGGATGGTGGTGCGCGCGCGCGCGCTGGTTGGCTTCGAGGCGGAACGGGTGGCGTCGGGCGGCGGTCTGTTTGGTCGCTGGCTGTCCGGACGCGGGTTCTTCGCAGGTCGCCGTCCTGCACTCGAGCAGGGCGTGATGGCGGTGGCGGCCATCGTGATCGCGACCGGCGGCTTCATGGTCGGCGGCGGCCTAGGCGAGTCGCTCGCGCAACAGCGCGAAGGCAACTCCACCACCCAGTCGGCCTATGTGAAGACGACTGCCTCCAACGAGGTCAGCGAGTTCTTCGCGGGCGACGGCATCTGACATGAATTCGCGTCTGATTCAGACCCTGCTGGCGTTGTCGCTGCTGCTGAACACCTTCGTTCTGGTCGGCTTCGTCTACCGGAGCTGGATCGCACCGCCGTTCGATATGCATCCTCCGTTGCAGCGCGGCGGCCCTGGCCAGCCAGGACAGCCGGGTCATCCCGGCGGTCCCCGCTTTAATCCCGTCGAGACGGTCGTCCGTGATCTCGAGCTGGACGTCGAACAGCGCCAGAGGACGAAGGCCCTGTTCGATCGCTACGCCAGCGAGAGACGCGAGCGGCTGCAGGAAATTCAGCGGATTCGCGAGCAGACGGGTGCGGAGATGGGGCGGACGCCCATGGACATGGCGAGAATCGACGTGCTCATCGATCAGGTCAGCCGCTTGAGGGCCGAGCAGCAGAAGGAAACCCTGCGCACTTTGCTGGAACTTCAGCCGTCGCTACGGCCCGAGCAGCGCGAACGCCTGCGGGAACTGCTGGTGGACCGGGTCGCTCCGCCGCCGCCACCGCCGGGTCGTCCGCCCCCGGGCGGGCCGCCGCCACCGCCGGAATAGGAGGCCTGTCATGCGAGCACGCCTGGGGCGTCGTGGCGTATTGAGGGGCGGCGTCGCGCTGTCCGCCGGACTGGTTTCCGGGCCTTGGTCTGCCGGCCGGGCACGCGCCACTCCGGCGATGGGGTTCGACGAGGCACGGCACCTGCTCTGCCGGACTTCGTTCGGTGTGACGCCAGCTGAAGTCCACGCTTTCGAAACGCTCCACTATCCGGAAGCGGTGGATCGGCTGCTTGCCAATCCGAGGCGGGAAGCGGTGACGCCGGCGCCCGACTGGATCGGCATGGGCCCTGGGGAACTCCAGCGCCGGCAGAGGGCGGCCGAGGCCGAACGCCGACAGGGAACGGACGGCAAGAAACTGGAGGTCTTGCTGCCGGTTCGGGAGCAGGGGCGCGATCTCAAGAATTGGTGGGTCGAGGAAATGATCGCGACCGACCAGCCGATCGTCGAACGCATGACCCTGTTCTGGCACGGCCACTTCACTTCGTCCCTGGCCAAGGTGCGCTATCCTTCCGCCCTGTTCCGCCAGAACGCGTTGTTCCGGCGGGAAGCGCTCGGCAACTACGCGACCCTGCTCAGGGCCGTTGCACGCGATCCGGCAATGCTGATCTATCTCGACGGCAGGGGATCGGTGGCTCGCCAGCCGAACGAGAACTTCGCGCGCGAGCTGCTCGAGCTGTTCACCATCGGCGAGGGGCACTACGGCGAAGCCGACATCAAGGCGGCGGCCCGCGCCTTCACCGGCTGGAGCGTCGACCGCGAGACGGGCCAGTTCGTCGCTCACCCGGAGCGGCACGACGACGGACAGAAGACCTTCCTCGGCAAGTCCGGCCGGTTCGGTGGCGACGAGATTCTGACGATCCTGCTCGGTCACCCGCGCACGGCGGAGCTGATCGTCGAGAAACTGTGGTGCGAGTTCGTGTCGCTGCGACCCGATCCCATCGAAGTAAAGCGGCTCGCGCATGGGTTCCGCCAAGGCGGGTACGAGATCAGGCCCCTGATGCGCGATCTCCTCCTCTCGGCCTCGTTCCGGGACCACGCCAACCGTGCCGCGCTGATCAAGTCGCCGGTCGATCTCATCGTCGGCTCGGTCCACGTGCTCGGCCTGCCGGTACCAGAGAAGACGGGGCTGGTGCGCATGCTGCAGGGGCTCGGGCAGGTGCCGTTCGATCCGCCGAACGTGAAGGGATGGGCGGGCGGCGAGAGCTGGATTTCGACCTACACGCTGCTGCTGCGCCAGCAGTTCCTGCGGCGCATGATCGAGGCGACCACCGTCGCGCCGATGGAGTCGGGCATGCGGATGGATGCCCGGCCCAACCGCCGTGCCGACCGCCGCGAGCAGCTTCCCGCTACCGACGGCAGGATGATGACTTTGGAAGCGCCGCGCCCGGTCGAAGGGCGTAGCCTGCGCAATGCCGGCAACGAAGCGCGGCTCGGCCCGTCGCTGGCCGGCGTGGACAGCTCCACCTTGTTGCGCACGCTGCTTCCGGTCGAACCGATCGACGGCGTGGATACGGCGGGGAAAGCGGGCGCAATCGTGGCGACGGCGTTGCTCGACACCTCCTACCAGCTGAAGTGAGGAGGAGGCGATGGGACGTACGCTCCTGCTGGTCGAGCTGAAAGGCGGCAATGACGGGCTGAACACGCTCGTGCCCTATGCCGATCCGAAATACCGCGAACTGCGCGCCGGCATCGGCGTGCCGCGCGAGCGAATCCTGCAGCTCGACGAGAGCGTCGGTCTGCACGAGAAGCTCATGCCGCTTATGGACTCGTGGAAGGCGGGCGATCTCGCGATCATCCAGGGCGTCGGATACCCTTATCCGAACCGGTCGCATTTCCGGTCGATCGAGATCTGGGACACGGCCTCGGCATCATCGCAGACGCTCAGCGAAGGTTGGGTCGCGCAGGCCTTCAACGGCGCCAGCGTGGACAGGGGTGTCGGCGTCGACTGCATCGTGGCGGACACGAACGTGCTGCCCGCGACCGGCCCGTCGCTGCGCACCATCGTGATGCAGGACGCCGAGAACTTCCTGCGCCAGGCCAATGGCCTTCGGCCGGCCCCGGTGCTGGGCGATGGCGGCAATCCTGCGATGCATCACCTGCTTTCGGTGCGGCGGGAGATAAATGCCGCGGCCGCGGGGCTGCGCGACCGCCTGCACGACGTGCCCGCGCCTCCCGAAGCCTATGGTCAGGAGTATCAGCTGGGCCGGCAGCTCGACCTCGCGACGAGGATCCTCGCCGCCAGAGTCCCGGTCGTGGCGATCAAGGTGGCGCTGGGCGGCTTCGACACCCATGCCAACCAGGCACCGACGCACGAGCGCCTGCTCGCCTTTCTCGCGGCCAGCCTCGCGACGTTGCGCCGGAATCTCATCGCCGCGGACCTGTGGCGCGACGTGATCGTGACGACCTATTCGGAGTTCGGCCGGCGCGCCAAGCAGAATGCGAGTGGTGGCACCGACCATGGTACGTCGGCGCCGCAATTCGTTATGGGCGGCAGCGTCAAGGGCGGCCTGCACGGCGCCTACCCGTCGCTCACGGATTTGCAGGACGGCGACCTGCGGCACGCGGTCGATTTCCGCAACGTCTTCGCCACGCTGGCCCGGGGCTGCTGGGGCCAGTCGTGCGACTTCGGCCTTCGCCAGCCGCAGAGGCTGGGCTTCCTCGCCTAGCCGAGGGTGGCCGCGCGCCGTCCGAGGAGTTCGTCGCGCACGGAACCGCGATCGGCCTCGATGCGGATGTACCAGATCAGCAGCGCCGCGATGATCTTGATGATCACCGGAACCACGATGTAGACGATGACCAGCGCCGTTCCGCTGTACTGACCCTGCGAAGGATTGAAGCCCAGCACTGCGGCCACGGGCAGGGAACCGGCGGCGCCGATGGCCGTCGCCAGCTTGGTCGAAAGCGCCCACAGGCCGAAATAGGCGCCGGTATCGCCCTTCGTGTCCTTGCCTTCGTCGGAGTTGATGATGTCCGCCAGGACAGATGGCGGCAGCCCATAGTCGGCGCCGATGCCGAGCCCTGTGATGACGGCGATCGGCATGAACCAGACGAAGTCGCCCGCCCCGAGGAAGACGCCGAACGTCATCGCGACCGCCGTCAGGACCATCGCGATGAACCAGGCGGCCGTCTTGCTGAAGCGGCGCGACAGCAGCATCCAGAGCGGCACGCTGGCGGCGGCGGCGCCGAAATAGACCAGCAGGATGATGCCGGCCTGCAGCTTGTTCCCCTTCAGAACGTGCTCGACATAGAACAGCATCACCGAGACGGCGACGCCGAGCGCCGCGCCGTTCACGATGAAGACCAGGAGCAGGCGACGGAACAGCCGGTTCTTCAGCGGGGCGAAGAACGGGATCAAAGTCTTGAGTGTGAAGCTCTGCTCCATGTTCCGGGTCGGTCGTGCCAGCCATGGCATCAGTCCGGTCAGCCAGTCGCGGAAGTAGCGGACGTGGATCTCCGGATTCTCTCGCACGACTGGGGGATGCACCGAGGGGGGCGACCAGAGCAGGGTGGGAAGAGCGAACAGGACCGCAATGGGGATGAAGATCAGCCCCATGTAGACGTATCCGGCGTGGTCGCCCAACTGGGCGGTGAAGTAGGTGGGCAGCACGACCGCCAGTGTCATGCCGATCAGACCGAAGATCTCGCGGCCGACGGTGACCCGGGTTCGCTCGTTGTAGTCGTCGGTCAGTTCGGCGCCGTGGGCGTGATAGCTGATCGACACGCCGGCATAGCCGAGGTGAACGACGAACAGGGCTACGAACAACCAGGTCGCCAGCAGGCCGGGCTGGATGAACAGGGACTGCGGCGGATGGAATAGCATGTAGAAGCCGCCGATCAGCAGTGGCAGCATCAGGGCGACGAAGGTGAGCCGGCCGCGCGGGCCGCGATGGGTGAACTTGTCGCTGATCAAGCCGATCACCGGATCCTGGATCGCGTCGATCACGCGGGTCGCGATGAAGATCAGGCCCATGATGCCGAGCGGGACCTTGAGCACCTCGCCGTAGAAATGGCTGACGTTCAGGACCACCGGCAGGGCCGCCATGTTGAGCGGCAGCTGGTTGGTCGAATAGGCGACCAGACGGTCGAAACGCAGCCTTATGGACGTGGTCGAGCCGAGGCCGGACTTGGGCGCATGCACGCGGATTCTGCCTTCCTGTTCGGCTCACCTTCGACCGGCGGCCTTATGATTGCCGACCGTTATATATGCCTGAAGTGTGCCTGCAAAACGTCCGTCCGGCGCATGGAGAAGCCTGCGGCACAATAGGCCAGGTAGTAGCGCCACATCCGCCGGAAACGGTCGTCAAAGCCCATGCGGCCGACCTGGTCGGCGACGCGATCGAAGCGCCCGAGCCAGGTTTCCAGGGTCCGCGCATAGTCCAGTCCGAAACTGTAGAGTTCGGCCACCTTGAGGCCGGCCTGCCGGCACTGCTCGCGCAGGCTGGAGGGAGACAGCAGCATGCCGCCGGGGAATACATAGGTCTGGATGAAGTCGG
The DNA here is from genome assembly GCA_964588065.1 of uncultured Reyranella sp. Lineage (GTDB taxonomy): Bacteria > Pseudomonadota > Alphaproteobacteria > Reyranellales > Reyranellaceae > Reyranella. The sequence continues at coordinate 6,286 of CAZPOS010000158.1, read as the reverse complement.
GGTGCTTGCGGTAGCGCTCGAAGAAATCGTCGGCGATGACGATGGCCTGCACGATCGCCGACCCGCCCGGTACGACATGGCGCTTCAGCGTCGCGAAATAGTCGGGCCAATAGCGTTCGCCGACCGCCTCGATCATCTCGATCGACACGATGTGGTCGTAGCGGCCCTCGATGTCGCGATAGTCGCGGAACTGCAGGTCGACCCTGTCGGCCAGCCCGGCTTTTTCGAGCCGAGCGCGGGCATAGTCGAGCTGCTCCTTCGAGATGGTCACGCCGGTGACCCGCATGCCGCGCCGCGCCGCCACCTCGGCAAAGCCGCCCCAGCCGCAGCCAATCTCGAGGATGCTGTCGCCCTGGCGCGCGCCGAGCTGGGTGAGGATGCGCTCGTACTTCGCGATCTGGGCGGCTTCGAGGGGCTTCTCCGCTTCACCCTCGTAGAGGGCGGAGGAGTAGGTCATCGAGGGGTCGAGCCACAGGCCGTAGAATTCATTGCCCAGGTCGTAATGGGCATGGATGTTCTTCTTGGACCCCTCGCGGGTGTTTTCGTGCCGTCGGTGCAGGAACTTGAGCAGCAGCCCGTGAAAGAAGTTGGTCCGGGTGATCTTGCCCAGTGCCTGCTCGTTGGCGAGCAGGAGACCGATCAGGGCCGGCAGGTCGGGCGATTCGCAGAAGCCCTCCATGTAGGCTTCGGCGAATCCCATGTCGCCGTCGAGCAGCACCCGGCGAAAGAAGCGCCAGTCGCGCACGTCGATTTCGGCGTGGAGCGAGGCACCTTCCTGTCCGAAGACGCGGACCTTGCCGTCGGGAAGCCGCACGGTCAGGCGACCGGCGGACAGACGTTCCAGGGATTTGAGGATAAACCGGGCGGCGAGGGGCATGCGGTCCGAAGTGCAAGTCAGCGGGTCACGAGCTCCGACGGCGGTGCTGGCTTGGTGTAAAATTTCGCCCGCTTCCGCCACAGATGCAAGGCCTGCCAATGGATGCGGACCACGACGCCCAGCGTCATGGTCGGGTTGGCGAGGAAACGCCGCAGGACGCCGCGATCGTCCAGCGCCTCGCGCCGCCCGCCCACCGACGTGGCGAGCATGAGTCCCTGATCGTCGTGATAGTTCACATCGACATGCGCGCGCTCGGTGTCGAGCCGAAAGCGGAAGCGATAGCCGCCCTCGATCGGCAGGAACGGCGAGACGTGAAAGACCTTGCGGCCGTCGAGCCACTGGTCGGGAGCGATGGGCGACCGGTCGTCATGGTGCACGAGGTAGCAATGGCTCTCGCCGAATGTGTTGTTGACCTCGCACAGCACGGCCCGGAGCGCTCCCGTGCGGTCGCGGCAGAACCAGAAGCTCACCGGATTGAACACGTAGCCCAGCATGCGGGGCATGGTCATCAGCACGACTTCACCGTCGCAAACATCCGCGAGTCCCTGCTGGCGCAGGATGCCGACGAGCCAGTGCTTGAGGTCCGAACCGTCCCGCGCGCCGTGGTCGGCACGACGGAACGAGACGGCGCCGCGGCGGTCGAGCTTCAGCCAGCGGCCGGCGGCGCTTTCCAGCGCGTCGACGCCGAGGCACAGATAGCCGACCTTGTAGCGGAAGGCGTTCTCGCGCGGCCTCAGCCGCCGATGTACGACGGTGGCGTCGACGATCGAATGGGGTGCGGCGCCGCTCACGGGGTCTCGGCCGCGGTGCGGGCCGCGACCGGAATCGGCAGCGGCGGGATCGCGGGCTTGTCGGCCACGACCCGTGGCGGGTCGCCGATCCGGCGGTGCTCGTCGGGACGCGGCCACGGGCGATGGACGCCGAGCTGCTCGGCGACGTCGAGGCCGGCGGAGAGGGCATCCTCGTGGAAGCCATAGCCGCAGTAGCTGCCGCAAAAGTATGTGCCGCGGACCCCCTGGATGCGATGCAGGTCACGCTGCGCTCGGATCGCCGCCGCATCGTACATCGGATGCTCGAAGGAGAAGCGGGCATGAGCCGTTGCCGGCGCAGGCACGCGGCCGGGATTCACCGACACGAACAGCGGCACGGCATCGGGCAGGTTCTGCAGGCGATTCATCCAGTAGGTCACGCTGACGTTGCTGTCGCGGCTGCGGCTGTCGGCCACGTAGTTCCAGCTCGCCCAGACGTTGCGGCGTTTGGGCATCAGGCTTTCGTCGCCATGCAGCCAGACTTCGTTGGTGGAGTAGGCGAACCGGCCGAGCAAGTCGCGTTCCGCCTGGTCGGCGTCCGTGAGAAGGGAGAGTGCCTGGTCGGCATGGCAGGCGAGCACGACCCGGTCGAAGCGATCCCAGTGTCCGACCGCGTCGCGAACTTCCACGCCTTCGCCGAGCCGCCGGATGGCCGTCGCCGGAGTGGCCAGCCGGGCGCGGGCGCGGAGCGGCGCCACGATCCGCTCGACATAGGAGCGGCTGCCGCCGCTCACCGTGCGCCACTGCAACTGCGGCCCGACCGTCAAGAGTCCGTGATTGTTGAAGAAGCGCGCGAAGGTCTGCGCCGGATAGTCGAGCATGCGCCCGAGCGGCGTCGACCAGATGCAGGCTGCCATCGGCACGAGATAGCGGTCGCGGAAGGCGGCGCCGAAGCCCGCCTGCTCGATGAAGTCGCCGATGGTGAAGTCGAGATCCTCCGCCTTGTCGAGCAGCTGCGGCGCCATGCGGTTGAAGCGAAGGATGTCGTGCGTCATCCGCAGGAAGGACGGGCGGGCGAGGTTGCGGCGCTGGGCGAAGTAGCCCGAGAACGAGCTCGCATATTCGAAGCCGCCCTCGTCGAGGCTGACGGCGAACGACATGTCCGACGGTTCGGTCGGCACACCGAGGTGATCGAACAGCCCGATCAGGTTCGGATAGTTGCGCTCGTTGAAGACGATGAAGCCGACATCGACCGGCAGGCGTCCCTGCTTCGTCGGCGCCTCGACCGTGCACGAGTGGCCGCCGAACCGGTTCTCGCGTTCGTAGACGACCACGTCGTGGCGGCGGCTGAGAAGCCAGGCGGCTCCGAGACCGGACACGCCGGCGCCGATGACGGCGATTTTCATTTTGGAAAGCTCCCCTGGATGCTTCTACGCTGATTTCTTGATGGTTTGGAAGGCGGCCAGCGCCCGGTCCCGCGCGGCGCCGTGCTCGACGATCCGTGACGGATAGACATCCGCCGGCACGCCGGCCGTCCAAGGGCGATGGATCGCATCGTTGGACAGGTGGGCGAGCTCGGGAACCCATCGCCGCACATAGTCTCCCTCGGGATCGAACTTCTCGCCCTGGAGGACCGGGTTGAAGACGCGGAAGTAGGGGGCGGCATCCGCGCCGCAGCCCGCGACCCACTGCCAGCCGGTCGCGTTGTTCGCGAGGTCGGCGTCGACCAGCGTGTCCCAGAACCAGCGTTCGCCGCGGCGCCAGTCGATCAGCAGATCCTTGGTCAGGAAGGACGCCGAAATCATCCGCACGCGGTTGTGCATCCACCCGGTCGTCCATAGCTCCCGCATCCCGGCATCGACGATGGGATAGCCGGTGCGTCCGCGCTGCCAGACGCCGAGCGCGGTTCCCGGATCGGCCCACGGGAAGGCATCGAACTCACGCCGGAAATTTTGTTGCGCCAGATCGCCGTTGTGGAAAATCAGGTGGTAGGCGAATTCGCGCCAGCCGACCTCAGAGAGGAACTTCTCGGTCGCCGCCGAGGCGCCCTTGGTCATCGCCGCGTGCCAGATCTGCCGCGGTGAAATCTCGCCGAACGCGAGGTGAGGAGACAGGCGGGACGTGCCCTCGACCGCGGGACGGTCACGCGCCGCGCGATAGTCCACGAGGGCTTCGTCGAGAAAACGAGTGAGTCGCAGCTGCGCCCCATCCTCGCCCGGCGTCCACTCATCGCGAAGTCCGCCCGCCCAATCGGGGGCGGTGGGCAGCAGGCGCCACGAGGCGAGAGATTCGCCCACCGGCCAGGACATTGGCGTGCGCAGGCTCTTCGGGCGCGGCAGCGCGGCCGCAGGGGGCGCCATCGCCCGGCAGGCCCGCCAGAACGGTGTGAACACCTTGAAGGCGTCGCCGCTCTGAGTGGCGACCTCCCAGGGTTCGCAGAGCAGGTTGGCCTTGCAGCTTTCAACCGCGAGGCCGCGGTCTGAAAGCGATTTCTTCAGGCGCGTATCGCGTTCGCGCGAGGTCTGGTCGTAGAGTCGGTTCCAGAAAACCGCTTCGGCGCCGCATTCGGCCGAAAGCTCGACCAGGACTTTCTCTGCAGGGCCACGGCGCAGGACAAGCCGCGATCCAAGCCGGCGCAACGCTGCATCGAGCACCTGCAGGCTGTGGTGCAGCCACCAGCGCGATGCGCCGCCGAGCCGCCGCACGCCGCTGGTTTCCTCATCGAGCACGAACACCGGCACGACGGCCCGGCCGGCCTCCAGCCCCTTGATCAGGGCGGGATTGTCCGAGAGGCGAAGGTCGCTGCGGAACCAGACGATCGAAACCGACATGTGCGAGATACGCACATGGCGACCGAACGGATGATCGAGCGGATGCTAGGTCAGGAGCGGGGGCAGTTGGGCGCTGGCCGCATCTCCAGGCTCTGAAGATCGGCGGTCACGGTGAGCAGGCCGGTATCGACGGTCAGCCGGTCCAGCACACCATTCTCGAACACCTGCGCCGTCACGGAAAACAATGGACGCTGCGCCTGGTCGCGACCGCGGGTGAAGCTCATCGACACCGGCCAGGACTTTCCCTTGGGCAGGGCGACCTGCTTGTCCATCGGCCGGGACGCGCGCAGGCGGCCGTCCTCCAGTTGCGTCACGTCGATCAGGAAGCCGTCGCCCATGACCTCGGGATCGAACATCAGGGCCGGAAAGGACGTGGCATTGGCGCGCAGCCGCTCGGTGAGGTGGTCGATTGCCGCCACCGGCATCAACGTGGCGAAAGGCAGAAAGAATTGTGAAGGCTGGGCACCTGTCGTGGCGATTTCGGCGCGTAGCTCGCCCTGGGCGCGCTGGACCCGCCCCTTCGTTTCGCGCTTGTTGCCGTTCTGAACCTGGGTGGTCTGGTAGCGCAGGCTGTTGCCGCTGCGCGGCTCCTCGGCATCGAGCTTGGAAGACAGGCTCATCTTCCAGGAAGCGGTCAGCGCGATCTCGGAGGTGATGTCGCGCTTGAGATGCCAACCGGCACAATCCTGCGAAAGATCGTGGATCGCCGTGCCGATGCGCGGTGCATTGGCGGCGGCTCCCAGCCGCAACACGTACTCTGCACGATGCGGCTGCATCTGCGCAAAGGCCACCTGCGATCCGCCCAGAAAGGCGACGAGCACGAAACACACGAGACGATGCATAAAGCCACCTTGCGCACGGTCGAGGATGGGGTCAATCGTGCGTCGCATGAGATTGCGGGAGATCGTGGCAGTATTCCGGCGGGCTGTGAATCTGGGACCCCATGAAGGGACTTGAGTTCGATTGCGCGGGCCATCTGCTCGAAGCGCTGCCGATGGGGGCCCTGTACTGGCCGGCTGAGCGGCTGCTGGCGGTGGCGGACCTCCATCTGGAGAAGGGCTCGTCCTATGCGGTCAGCGCCCGCAAGCTGCTGCCGCGCTATGACACGCGCCAGACCCTGGGAGCGTTGGCGGAGCTGATCGATGCGGTGCAGCCGCAGACGGTCGTCTGCCTCGGCGATTCGTTCCATGACCGGGCGGCGATCGACCGCATTGCGCAAGCGGACCGGCAGGAAATCGAACGGCTCGCGTCACGGACGCGCTTTGTCTGGATTGCCGGCAACCACGATCCCGTGCCGCCGCCGGCGGGTTGGGGAGAGGTCGCGGAGGAGATCAAGGCCGGACAACTCGTGTTCCGGCATGAGGCGCTGTTCGGTCCGGCCGAGGGCGAGGTTTCGGGCCACTATCATCCGGTGGCGGCGCTGACCGTGCGCGGCCGTGGCTTGCGGCGACGGTGCTTCCTTACCGACGGGAGGCGTCTGATTCTCCCGGCCTTCGGCGCCTATGCGGGTGGCCTCAACGCGCTCGACCCAGCGATCACCCAGCTCTTTCCGCACGACTACGACGCCCTGGTTGTGGGGCGCGATGCCGTACGCCGCCTGTCGTGGCGCCAGCTTCGGCCGGATTCGGCAGCATGGCGATGACCGTGGCGGAACCGCCACGCCAATCATAGATCCAAACGGCGGCCAGCCGATGCGCAGGATGCGCGCGGTCTTTTGCCTACGAAACAAGCGAAACAATATCCGGGGCTTCCGCAATTCGCAGGAAACCCGCGCCCACGACACTGGTGCCATCCAAGGTGGCATCGGGCGCAGCTCGAGCGCCTCCCGC
>CAZPOS010000157.1:8730-13035 GCA_964588065.1 uncultured Reyranella sp. | reverse complement strand
CCGAAGCAGAAGCTGGTGAGCTGGATCAATACCGTCGTCTGATCCGGTCGCGGTTCAGCCGTTGCGGACGAGGACCTCGCCCGCAAGGTAGAGCGAGCCGCAGATGAGAATGCGCATCGGCGCGGGCTGGGTGGCCAACAGGTCCTCCAGGGCCGCGCCGATGTCGTTTGCGGGGGTGCATTCAAGCCCGACATCGGCCGCCTTGGCGCAGGCCTCGCGCGGCGTGTAGGCGGCATGTCCGTCGGGAAACGGCACCGCACGCGCCGCCGTGGCATGGCGCGCCAGCGGCCGCAGGAACCCGGATGCATCCTTGGTCGTCTGCATCGCGAAGACGAGATAGAGCGGCAATGCCGCCGGCTCCTTCGACCATTCCGCCGCCATGCGGCCGAGCACGATGCCACAATCTTCGTTGTGTCCGCCATCGAGCCACAGCTCGCATCCAGGCGGGAGCGAGTGCGCCAGCGGCCCCTTGGTGAGCCGCTGCAGCCGTGCCGGCCATTCCACCGACGCGAGACCCTTGCGGATCGCGGTGTCGTCCATGTCGAACCGCGCCGCCCGCAGGCGCTCGATGCAGGCGACGGCGGTCGCGGCGTTGTCGATCTGGTGGGCGCCCGCCAGCGCCGGATTGGGCAGGTCGAGCGTGAGAAGATCGCTTTCGTAGCGAAAGCCGGAGTCCTTCGGTGTCACCTGCCATTCGCGCCCCATGCGGAACAGCGGTGCGCCGAGCTTCGCCGCCTCGGTCTCGATCACCTGCGCACTGACGTCGCGCTGCCGGCCGATCACGGCAGGTGTCGCGCGCTTGACGACGCCCGCCTTCTCCCAGGCGATGCCTTCGAGCTTGTCGCCGAGGAAGCCGGTGTGGTCGTAGCCCACCGGCGTTATGGCCGACAGAGCCGGCTCGATCACGTTGGTGCTGTCGAAGCGTCCGCCCATGCCGACCTCGATGATGCCGAGGTCGGCCGGCACGCGTGAGAAGGCGAGGAATGCCAGCGCGGTGGTGATGTCGAAGAAGGAGATCGGCGTGTCGCCGTTCGCCTCCTCGCACTCGGTCAGCATCTCGTCGAGTTCGTGATCGTCGATCAGCCGGCCGGCGATGCGGATGCGCTCGTTGAAGCGCACGAGATGCGGCGAGGTATAGACGTGCACGCGATAGCCGGCGGCTTCGGCGATCGCGCGCAGGTACGCGACCAGCGAGCCCTTGCCGTTGGTGCCGGCGACATGGATCAGCGGCGGAAGCTTTTTTTCCGGCGATCCCAGCCGCACGAGCAGCCGCTCGATGCGCTCCAGCCCGAGGGTGATGACCCTCGGGTGATGACTCATCAGGCGTTGAACGATCGGATCGTTCGAGGTCACGTCAGCGACCGGGCTCCGCGAGGGCGCGGCTCTCGACGACCAGCGGATCCATGAACAGCGAGACCATGCGGATCAGGGTCTCGCGCAGCTGGTGTCGATGCACGACGGCATCGACCATGCCGTGCTCCAGCAGATACTCCGAACGCTGGAAACCTTCGGGAAGCTCCTGGCGGATCGTGTCCTGGATCACACGCGGGCCGGCGAAGCCGATGATGGCATCGGGCTCGGCAATATGGACATCACCCAGCATCGCGAACGAAGCCGAGACGCCGCCAGTGGTCGGATCGGTCAACACGACGATATAGGGCAACCCTGCCTGCTTCACCTTGCGCACGGCAATCGTGGTGCGCGTGAGCTGCATCAGCGACAGGATGCCCTCCTGCATGCGCGCGCCGCCCGAGGCCGAGAAGACGATCAGCGGCGCCCCGCGGGCGACAGCAAGGTCGGCGGCCATCACCAGCCCCTCGCCCACGGCGGTGCCCATCGAACCGCCCATGAAGCCGAAATCCAGCAGCGCCACCACGGAGAGGCGGTTGCCCATCAGGCCGCTTGCCACGACGAGCGCATCGGTCGTGCCCTCGGCCTTGGCCTGCGCCTCCTTCAGGCGCGCATCATAGCGCTTGGTATCGCGGAACTTGAGCGGATCGGCATTCACCCGCGGCAGCGGGTGGAGCTCGTACTTGCCCTCGTCGAACAGGAAGGGCAGCCGCTTCATCGGACGCAGCCGCATGTGGTGGCCGCAATGGCTGCAGACCTGCTGGTTGGCCTCCCAGTCGCGCGTGAACAGCATCTGTTCGCACTTCGGGCACTTCACCCAGAGATTGTCCGGCACTTCCTTGCGGGCGACCAGCGCACGCAGCTTGGGGCGGACGAAATTGGTCAGCCAGTTCATGGGCGCGGTATCGCACGAATGAGAGGGCTGGCCAAGGTCAGCGCCAGAACCCGCTGAACGGCGCGGCGATGTCGGAGGATTTCTTCACGACGCAGAAGGATTTCCGGGCCTGATACTCGGCGCACAGCCTCTGCGCCGCCTCCGGCTGCAGGTCGGCGATGATGGCCGCCTGTTTGGTCACCTGATTCGATGCGACCGGCAGGATCCATTCCTTCCCGGCATGGGCCACGCCCATCGCCATCAGCCTGGCCTGTCCGGCATCGAACGCGTTCTTGGCGGTGCGCCAGTCGCCAAAAGTGCCGAGCCACACGGCATCGCCAGGATAATCATAGCGCATGGGATTGCATTCGGCGGAGGGAAAGACCGTCGTTGGCGCACCGCCTGAGTTCTTCGTCTGCCAGATTTTCTGGCGGCTGCCGGCCGTCTTCTGCGCATAGGCCTCGTCGAACAGCCGGACCAGGAACTCGTCGCGTAGGTCGGAGCGGCGGAACCCGAAGGCGACGGCGACGAGCCGCCGCCCGTCGCGCACCGCGCTGCCCACGATGTTGAAGCCCGAGGCACAGATGAAGCCGGTTTTCAGCCCGTCGGCATAGGGCGAATAGAGTTCGAGGAACTTCACGCCGGGTCCGACCCGCTGCTTGCCCAGCATGAACTCCTTGGTGCGGAAGTAGCCGTAATACTCGGGGAAATCCTTGATGATCGCGAGCGCCAGAATGGCCATGTCGCGCGCCGTCGTCACCTGTTCCGGATCGGGCCAGCCATTGGCGTTGCGGAAGATCGTGGCCGTCATGCCCAGACGCTTCGCGGTGTCGGTCATGCGCTGGGCGAAAGCCGGCTCCGAGCCGGAAATCTGCTCGCCGAACGCGGTAGCGACGTCATTCGCGGAACGAGCGACCAGCGCCTGGATTCCCTGTTCCACCGTGATGGCCTGGCCCGGCGCGAGACCGAGATGCGAGGCGGGCTTCCTGCGCGCATTTTCCGAGAAGGCGAGCGTGCTGCCGAGCTGCAGGCGGCCGGCCTTCAATTCCTCGAAGACGATGTAGATCGTCATGATCTTGGTGAGCGATGCGGGATGCCAGAGCGCGCCGGCGTTGCGGTCGAGCAATGTCTCACCGGTCGCGGCGTCGACGACTACGTAGGGCCCAGCCGGAACAGGGCCGGTCGGCGAGGCCACGGTGGCGATCTGGGCCCGCGCCGGGGCCAGCGACAGGGCGAACAGGCCCAGAATGCACAACAGAAGACGCACGTTCATGGCCATCGATGCCGGAGGGGCCCGCAGCATACGCCCTTCCAACCGCCCGCGGGAGGGATTAGATCGGAAGGATGCTCAAGGTCATGATCGCTCCCGTCACCCCGTTCCAGCAGAACTGTTCCATCGTCTGGTGCGACGAGACCATGGAGGGGACCGCCGTCGATCCGGGCGGCGACTTCGACATGCTGCGCGAGGCGATCGACCAGCAGGGCATCAAGGTGACCAAGGTCCTGCTGACCCACGGCCATGTCGATCATGCCTCTGCCGCCGGCACCATGGCCGAGCACTACGGCGTGAAGATCGAGGGCCCGCATGAGGACGACCTGTTCCTGATCGAGGGCCTGCCGGACTCGGGCAAGAAGTACAATTTCCCGATCTACAAGCCGTTCGTGCCCGACCGCTGGCTGACCCACGGAGAGACGGTGAGCCTCGGCAACGTCACCTTCGACGTGGTGCACTGCCCCGGCCACACGCCGGGCCACGTCGTGTTCGTGAACAGGCCGGCCAAGGTCGCCTTCGTGGGCGACGTGCTGTTCCGTGGCTCGATCGGCCGCACGGATTTTCCGCGCGGCAACCACGAGCAGCTCCTCGATTCGATTCGCCACCGCCTGTGGCCGTTCGGCGACGACATCACCTTCGTCCCCGGCCACGGCCAGACTTCGACCTTCGGCTGGGAACGCAAGACCAACCCTTATGTCGCGGACCTGAACTTCGAGGATTAGTTAAGTCTCGTCGTCTCGACCGAAGCCTCGCGCAGCGAGGCGCAGTGTAGAGACCTTGACTCGACAAAAAGCCGGCAAATCGTGGA
>CAZPOS010000157.1:2472-8720 GCA_964588065.1 uncultured Reyranella sp. | reverse complement strand
CTGCGCGCTCCGGTCGAGATGACGGAGTTGTCGATGGACGATCACGCCTTCCGCACACCCCTGACACCATCCGCCAGCGCCTTGATGTAGGCGAAGACGCCGGGCACCAGTTCGGGCTTGGCCTTGCCCTTGTCGTCGAGGCCAGCCTTCACGTGGTCGATGATGGCAGTGCCGACGACGGCGGCGTCGGCGTGGCGCGCCACGGCCGCCGCCTGCTCCGGCGTGCGGATGCCGAAGCCCACGCCCACCGGCAGACCCGTGTGGCGCTTGATGCGCTCGACATGGGTGCGCACAGCGTCCTCGGTCGCCGACTTGGTGCCGGTGATTCCCAGCACCGAGACGAAATAGACGAAGCCCGAGGCGTATTTCAGCACCGCCGGCAGGCGCACGTCGTCGGTGGTGGGCGCCGTCAGGAGCACCGTGTCGAGGCCGCTCGCGGTGGCGTACGGCTTCAGCTCGTCCGCCTCTTCCGGCGGCAGGTCGACCAGGATGAAGCCGTCGACGCCCGCCGCGGCGGCTTCCTTGCAGAACCGCTCCGGCCCGCGCTGATAAATCAGATTGTAGTAGCCCATCAGCAGGATGGGCGTGTCATTGTCGCCGGTCTCCTTGCGGAAGCGGCGGACCATGTCGAAGGTCTTGTCGACCGTCATCCCCGCCTTGAGCGCGCGCTGGCCGGCGAGCTGGATGGACGGACCGTCGGCCATCGGATCGGTGAACGGCATGCCGAGCTCGATCAGGTCGGCACCGGCGGCCGGCAGTCCCTTCAGGATCTGGTAGCTGACGTCGGTGTCGGGATCGCCGGCGGTGATGTAGGTGACGAGGCCGGCGCGCTTGTCGGTCTTCAGCTGCGCGAAGCGCTTCTCGATACGGCTCATGGTCAGATCTTCATCCCGAGGCGCTCGGCGATCTGCGGCACGTCCTTGTCGCCGCGGCCCGACAGGTTCAGCACCAGCAGATTGTCCTGGGGCAAGGTCGGCGCCAGCCGCATCACGTGCGCGAGGCCATGCGAGGATTCGAGCGCGGGAATGATGCCCTCGAGCTTGCAGAGGAGCTGGAACGCCTCGACCGCCTCGTCGTCGGTCGCCGAGACATACTCGACCCGGCCCATTTCCTTCAGCCACGAATGTTCGGGCCCGATACCGGGATAGTCGAGACCGGCCGAGATCGAATGCGCCTCGGTGATCTGTCCGTCCTTGTCCTGCAGCAGATAGGTGCGGTTGCCGTGCAGCACGCCGGGGCGCCCGCCGGTCAGCGAGGCGGCATGCTCCTCGGTGTCGAGGCCGCGACCCGCCGCCTCGACGCCGACGATGCGGACGCCCGGATCGTCGAGGAAGGGATGGAACAGCCCCATCGCATTCGAACCGCCGCCGATGCAGGCGACCAGCGTGTCGGGCAGGCGGCCCTCGGCCTCCATGATCTGCTTGCGGACCTCGTCGCCGATCACGCACTGGAAGTCGCGCACCATCACCGGATAGGGATGCGGGCCCGCCACCGTGCCGATGCAGTAGAAGGTGTTCTCACACGTCGCGACCCAGTCGCGCAGCGCGTCGTTCATCGCGTCCTTGAGCGTCGAGGCGCCGGCGGTCACCGGCCGCACCTCGGCGCCCAGCATCTTCATGCGCGCCACGTTCGGCGCCTGACGCTCGACGTCGACCGAGCCCATGAACACGACGCAGGGAATGTCGAACAGGGCACAGGCAGTCGCCGTGGCGACGCCATGCTGGCCGGCGCCGGTCTCGGCGATCACGCGGGTCTTGCCCATGCGCTTGGCCAGAAGCACCTGGCCCAGCACGTTGTTGATCTTGTGGCTGCCGGTATGATTCAGCTCGTCGCGCTTCAGGTAAATCTTGGCGCCGCCGAGCTTCTCCGTGAGACGCCTGGCGAAGTAGAGCGGGCTCGGCCGCCCGGCATACTGGGAGAGCAGATATTTCAGCTCGCTCTGGAACTGCGGGTCGGCCTTGGCCTCGTTGTAGGCCTTTTCCAGGTCGAGAATGAGCGGCATCAGGGTTTCGGCCACGTAGCGGCCGCCGAAAATGCCGAAATGCCCACGCTCGTCGGGGCCGGTGCGGAAACTGTTGGGTGCGCTGGGCATCGCTCTTCCTGTCGGGACGGGCCGGCTTAGCAGTCCCGGCACGGGTCGGTCAAAAACACTAGAGTTTCTTCTTCTTCGCAGCCTTCGCCTTGGGGGCGGCCTTTGCCTTCGGCGCGGGAGCGGCCTTGCGCTTGGGAGCCGCCGACCTGGCCGCGGCAACGGGCGGCGCGGGCGCGTCGTCCTCGAGCTCGACGATCACCTCGATCTCGACGGGGATGCCGCGCGGCAGCGAGCCCATGCCGACCGCCGAACGGGCATGGCGGCCCTTCTCGCCGAATACTTCGACGAACAGGTCCGAGCAGCCGTTGATCACTTCCGGATGGCTGCCGTATTCCGACGTGGCGTTGACCATGCCCAGCACCTTGACGATGCGCTTCACGCGATCGAGGTCGCCGAGCTCGGCTTTGAGGGCGCCAAGGATGCTGAGACCGGTGTCGCGTGCGAGGCGATTGGCCTGCTCGAGCGAGAAGTCACGTCCGACCTTGCCCACCGGCAGCGGTTTGCCCGGCAGGCCGGGCCCCTTGCCCGCCATGTAGAGCAGGTTGCCGGTCCGCACGGCATTCACGTAGCTGCCCATCGGCGTCGTCGCCTCGGGCAGCTCGATGCCGAGTTCCTTCAGCCGCTCCTCGACTTTCATAACCTGCTCCTCAAAGCACTCTTACGGCGCCCAGAAAGGCGCGGATCAATTCGATGGATTTCACACCGCGGGCCGCTTCTACACCAGAAGAGACATCGACGGCGCGCGCGCCGGTGACGCGGACCGCCTCGGCTACGTTGCCGGGATTGAGGCCGCCGGCGAGGAACCATGGCAGCGGCACCGCGCGGCCCGACAGGAACGTCCAGTCGAAGGCCTTGGCATTGCCACCCGGCAGCGTGCCGTCGGCGGCATCGAACATCAGCCTGTCGGCGACCCCGGCATAGGCCGCGATGCCGCGCTCGACATCCGCAGGATCGGCGACCTTGATCGCCTTGATCACCGGCTTGCCGGTACGCACCTTCAGCGCCGCCACGCGCTCGGCGGTTTCGGCGCCATGGAGCTGCAGCATGTCGATTGCACCCGTGTCCAGTCGCGCATCGATCAGCGCATCGTCGGCATCGACGAACAGTCCGACGCGGGTGACGCTCCTCGGAACACGCGCGCCGAGCGACTTCAGGAGGTCGAGCGATTCGACATGGCGGGGCGAGCGCGGAAAGGTGACGAAGCCCACGAAGCCCGCGCCGGCCTCGACGGCCGCATCGACCGTCTCCGGCGTCGAAAGCCCACAGATCTTCGCCTGAACGCTCATAGGTCGTTGACGCCGGCCTCGCGCGCGATCGCTTCGGCGGCGGCGCGCGGGTCCTGGGCCTGGTAGATCGGCCGGCCGACGACCAGATTGGTGGCGCCGAGATCGACCGCCTGACGCGGCGTCATCGCCCGCTTCTGGTCGTTGGCGGCGCTGCCGACCGGGCGGATGCCCGGCACCATCAAGACGAAATCGGGACCGCACTGTTTGCGGAGGGCTGCGATCTCGTGCGGCGAGCAGATCACGCCGTCGAGGCCGCTTTCATGCGCGAGCGCCGCAAGCCGCAGCACCTGCTCAGATGGATCGGCGTTGACGCCGGTCGATTCGAGATCGGACCGGTCGAGCGAGGTCAGCACGGTGACGCCGAGCAGCTTCGGCCGCGCGACGTTCAGCTTCGCCGCCTGGCTGCAAGCTTCTTCGACTGCCGCCTTCATCATCTCGCGGCCGCCGCTCGCATGGATCGTGACGAAGGTGGGGGCGAGGTCGACGACGGCCCGGATGCCGCCCGCCACCGTATTGGGAATGTCGTGCAGCTTGAGATCGAGGAAGAAGCCCACGCCGGTCGCCCGCACCGGTGTCGGAAAGGCATAGCGCACGCCCGGCGCGCCGTGCGCCAGGAAGAACTCCAGACCGAGCTTGATGCCGCCCACGGCGGGCTTCGGCCCTCCGGCGACGCTCTGGATCAGCTTCGTGGCGTGGGCGAGATCGATCGTGTCGATGCTGCAATAGACTGGATTGGCTCGGCTTTTCATGGCCGGCGCAACCTAAAGGCCGCGCCCCGCAGCAGCAATCAGGAACTGCGCACCCGGCGGACCGCGTCCTTCCAGCCCGCGTAGCGGCGGTCGCGCGAGGCGCTGTCCTCGGCGGGCCTGAACGCCCGGTCGAGTACCCACGTCTTCGAGAGGTCCTCCAGCGACGGCCACAGGCCGGCCTTCAGGCCGGCCAGGAAGGCAGCGCCCAAGGCTGTCGTCTCGGTCACCTCGGGCCGCTCGACCGGCGTGCCCGCCGTGTCGGCGAGGCGCTGCATCAGCGGGTCGTTCACCACCATGCCGCCATCGACCCGCAGCTCGTCGATCTGGGCGCCGTCGCCGCGCATCGCCTCGAGCAGGTCGCGTGTCTGGTAACAGACCGAATCGAGGGTCGCGGCCGCGATCTCGCCCGGCCCGGAATCTCGCGTCAGGCCGAGAATGGCCCCGCGGGCCTCGGGATCCCAGTGCGGCGCGCCGAGCCCGACGAAGGCCGGCACCATGTAGACGCCGTGCCCGTCCTTCGCAGCGGCGGCTACCTTCTCGACGTCGGAGGACTTCTCGATCAGCTTCAGCCCGTCGCGCAGCCATTGCACCGCGGCACCGGCGATGAAGATGCTGCCCTCCAGAGCATAGGTGCGCCGCCCGTCGATCTGGTAGGCGATCGTCGTGAGCAGGCGGTGCCGCGAATGCACGGCGATGCTACCTGTGTTGAGCAGCGCGAAGCAGCCCGTGCCATAGGTCGCCTTCACCATGCCGGGCTTGGTGCAGGCCTGGCCGATGGTGGCGGCGTGCTGATCGCCGGCCATGCCGAGGATGGGAACCGGTGCCCCGAGAATCCCGGCCTCGGCGACGCCCAGTTCCCCGGAACAATCGACGACCTCGGGCAGCATCGAAGCCGGCACGCCCAGGATCTTCATCAGCTCGGGGTCCCAGGCGCCCTCGCGGATGTCGAGCAGCAACGAGCGGCTGGCGTTGGTGGCGTCGCTCGCATGCACCTTGCCACCTGTCAGACGCCACAGCAGAAAGCACTCGATCGTGCCGGCTGCGAGGGCGCCCCTGTCGGCGGCGGCGCGCGCACCGGCGACGTTGTCGAGGATCCAGGAGATCTTGGTGCCGGAGAAATAAGGGTCCAGCAGGAGCCCGGTGCGGTCGGTGAAGAGCGGCTCGCGCCCTTCCTTCTTCAGGGCGGCGCAGCGGTCGGCGGTGCGGCGGTCCTGCCAGACGATGGCGTTGTGGATCGGCTTGCCGGTGGCGCGATCCCAGACGACGGTCGTCTCGCGCTGATTGGTGATGCCGATGCCGGCCAGATCTTTGGCCTCGAGCTTCGCCTCGGCGAGAGCGCCGCGGCAGACCTCGACCGTGGCCGACCAGATTTCCTCCGGGTCATGCTCGACCCAGCCGGGCCGGGGAAAGATCTGCGGCAGTTCCTTCTGCGCCGATGCGACCGGGCGGCCCCCTGCGTCGAAGACGATGGCGCGGGTGCTGGTCGTGCCTTGGTCGATGGCGAGTACGTGGCGGAGAGGCATGGCAGATTAGAACACACCAGCCTTTGGCCGGCATCTTCGTCCTTTTTTTGAACCGCGCGCCTTCGCTTCGCTGCAGGCGCGTCAGTGGGCGCGGTCGATCGCGAAGTCGACCGATTCGAGCAGCGCCGACTTGAGCGGCGTGCTGGGGAACAGGCCGAGCGCATCGCGCGCCATGGCGCCGTAGTGGCGGGCGCGCTCCAGTGTGTCGGACAGGGCACCGTGCCGTTCGATCAGGCTGTAAGCCTGTTCGAGATCTTCGGGACGCTGGTCGAGCTTCTCGATGGTGCGCTTCCAGAACTCCCGATCGACGGCACCGCCGCGCAGGAAGGCGAGGATCACCGGCAGGGTGATCTTGCCCTCGCGGAAGTCGTCGCCGACATTCTTGCCGAGATCGGCGGCCTTGCCGCCATAATCCAGCGCATCGTCTACAAGCTGGAAGGCGAGGCCGAGATTCATGCCGTAGGATTTCAGCGCATTGCGGCCGGCCTTGTCGGCACCGGCGATGATCGGCCCGACTTCGGCCGCGGCGGCAAAGAGCGCCGCGGTCTTGGCGCGGATCACCGACAGATAGTCGTCCTCGGTCGTTTCCATGTTCTTG
>CAZPOS010000157.1:0-2462 GCA_964588065.1 uncultured Reyranella sp. | reverse complement strand
TCGTCGACCAGCTGGAAGGCGATGCCGAGATTCATCCCGAAGCTCTGCAGCGCCACCCGCTCCGGACCGTTGCGGCCGGCCACCATGGCGCCGACCTCGGAGGCCGCGGCAAACAGCTTGGCGGTCTTGGCCTTGATGATCTCGAGGTAGGTCGCCTCGGGCGTGCTGATGTCGCGCTGACTGACCAGCTGCAGCACCTCACCCTCGGCGATGGTCGAGGAGGCATTCGAGAGCACGCCGAGAATGTCGAGCGAACCAACCTCGACCATCAGCTCGAAGGCGCGCGTGAACAGGAAGTCGCCGACCAACACCGACGCCTTGTCGCCCCAGACTGTATTGGCGGTGGGCTTGCCGCGACGCAGCGCGCTCACGTCGACGACGTCGTCATGTAGCAGGGTGGCGGAGTGGATGAACTCGACGCAGGTCGCGAGCTTGATGTGGCGGTCGCTGCCCTCGCTGTAGCCGCACAGGCGGGCCGCCGCGACCGTGAGCAGCGGCCGCATGCGCTTGCCACCCGCGCCGACGAGATGATTGGCGAGTTCGGGGATCAGCGCGACCGGCGAGCGCATGCGCACGACGATCTCGCGGTCGACCCTGGCCATGTCCTCGGTACAGAGCGACAGGAGCGGTTCGAGGCTCGGCGACTTGCGCTTGCCCTCGAGAGAGACGACGGTTGCCATGACGGGAGGCCAACTCTCCGGTGAAGCCTGTTGCTGCGAGATGAATTCGTCCGAGATGACTAGCATGGAATCCGCGCCGACCGAAAACACTGTGATGGGCGGGCGCGTGAAGCTCTTGCAGCCTCGACGCGGATATCGAATTGCGGTCGACGCCGTGCTGTTGGCCGCCGCTGTCGATGCGCGGCCTGGCGAGAGCGTGCTCGATCTCGGAGCGGGTGTCGGCGCCGTCGGCCTCTGCGTCGCCGCGCGCGTGCCTGGCTGCGACGTTACCGGCATCGAACTGCAACCGGGGCTGGCGGTACTGGCAGAGCGCAACGCCCGGCTGAACGACGCCGCGGACCATGTTCGCACGCTGGTCCACGATCTGGCGCATCCGCTCCCTTGCGGTCTCGGCCCGTTCGATCATGTCGCGACCAATCCGCCCTACCTTCCGGCGGCCGTCGCCGACCCCTCGCCCGATCCGAGCAAGGCGCTGGCCACCGTCGAATCGAGCGCCGATCTCGCGCGGTGGCTGAGCGTGGCGACAGGCGCCCTGAAATCTGCAGGGAGCCTGCTGCTCATCCATCGCATCGACCGACTGGACGAAATCGTCGCCAATCTGGTGCGACTGGGCTGGGGTGACATCACGGTGAAACGACTGCCGCCGGCCGCCCGCGTCTTGGTGCGCGCACGGGCTGCGGCGGACCTGCGTCGCCGCGACGCGCCTCCGCTGGTGCTGCACCGGCCCGAAGGTGGTTACACCGACGAGGCCGAGGCCATCCTGCGTCACGGCCAGCCGCTTGCCTTCTAGCGGCACGGCCGCGACAGTGCCCCGCATGCTGAATTGGATCAGGGATCGTCTTCGTCGCGGGCCGGTCGTGCCCGTGGTCCGCCTCTCCGGTGTCATCGCCTCCGGCGGCCTGCTGGGCAGCCGCGGCCTGTCGATCGAAACGGTCGCCCCCCTGCTGAAGCGGGCCTTCGAGACACGCGGTGCCAAAGCCGTCGCCCTATCGCTGAACTCGCCGGGCGGTTCACCCGTGCAGTCAGCCCTGATCGCCCAGCGCATCAGGATGCATGCCGCAGAGAAGGACCTGCCCGTCATCGCCTTCGTCGAGGACGTCGCCGCTTCGGGTGGCTACTGGCTCGCTTGCGCCGCCGACGAGATCATCGC
The DNA here is from genome assembly GCA_964588065.1 of uncultured Reyranella sp. Classification (GTDB taxonomy): domain Bacteria; phylum Pseudomonadota; class Alphaproteobacteria; order Reyranellales; family Reyranellaceae; genus Reyranella. The sequence goes on along the minus strand of CAZPOS010000157.1, from coordinate 632 downwards.
CGATCCGAGTTCGATCGTCGGGTCGATCGGCGTCATCAGCTCGGGCTTCGGGTTCCAGGACCTGATCGCGCGTATCGGCGTGGAACGCCGCGTCCATACGTCGGGCGAGAACAAATCGATGCTCGATCCCTTCCGGCCGGAGCGGCCCGAAGACGTCGAGCGACTGACGCGGCTACAGGCGGAAATCCATGACGGCTTCAAGGACTGGATCCGCCAGCGCCGCGGCAGGGTGCTGAAGGGCGACGAGTCCATGCTGTTCACCGGCGAGTTCTGGACGGCGCGGCGCGGCATCGAATACGGCCTGATCGACGGCTTCGGCGAGCTGCGCGCCACCCTGCAGGCACGGTACGGGGAGAAGGTGCACCTACCTGTCATCGGCCCGCGGCGGCGCCTGCTGTCACGCTTCGGCCTGCAGACCGGCACGGGCGGCGGGATCGCCGATATCGGCCCGTCCACCCTGGCCGCGCTCGAGGAGCGTGGCGTCTGGCAGCGTTTCGGACTCTAGGAGAGACTTGCGATGAACCTTCGAAACCCCGTCCTCCCCGACGATCTCGCCGCCGTGCGCCAGTGGTTCGACACGCTGTCGAAACATTGCCGCGCGGTCGACTATGAAGGCGCACGACCGATCTTCG
>CAZPOS010000156.1:11022-13058 GCA_964588065.1 uncultured Reyranella sp. | reverse complement strand
CGATCTATCGCACGCACCAGCCGCTGGCCGATGCCGCGACGGTGGCGCTGGCACGCGATGCCGGGGCCATCCTGCTCGGCAAGACGGTGACCACCGAGTTCGCCAATCGCCACCCTGGGCCGACCAGGAACCCGCACAATGCCGCGCATACACCCGGTGGCTCTTCGTCGGGCTCTGCGGCGGCCGTCGCGGATTTCCAGAGCGTACTCGCGACCGGTACGCAGACCGGCGGTTCCGTGATCCGGCCTGCCGCCTTCTGCGGCATCGTTGGCTACAAGCCGAGCTACGGCCACTTTGCGCCGGCCGGCATGAAGGCCAACACGGAGTGGCTCGACACGATCGGCGCCTATGCGCGCAGCGTCGAAGACATTGCCCTGTTCCGCGCCGCGCTGATGGCGATCCCCTATCTGCCGGTCGCGAAGGTCGAGCGACCGCCGCGGATCGCGGTCGCGCTCACTCATCATCGCCACGAACTCTCGCCTGAGGGCACGAGGGCCGTGAACGATGCGGCGGCAGCCTTTGCAAAGGCAGGCGCCCAGGTGAAGGAAATAGAACTGCCCGCGCCGGTGCGGGACATGACCCAGGGTCAAAAGACCCTGTCGGCCTTCGACGGTCCGCGCGCCCATGCCGACGAAGCGCGGCGCTTCCCCGGCCTGCTGAGTGAAAGCCTGAAAAGGGACAAGCTCGAGGCCGGATCGAAGATCGATTATGCGACCTGGGTCGCGGCCCGCAAACTGGGCGAGACCGGTCGCGCCGCTGTCGACGCACTTTTCGACGAAATCGACGTCATCCTGACCGCGCCCGCCAAGGGCGAGGCACCGCTCGGGCTCGGTCACACCGGGGAAGCCACCTTCAACCTGCTCTGGACCTATCTCTGGATGCCCTGCGTGACCCTGCCGCTCACGAAGGGGCCGACGGGTCTGCCGGTTGGCGTGCAGTTGGTCGGCCGCCAGCATGAGGATGCGCGGCTGCTCGACATCGCGGCCTGGGGGCGGAGCGTGCTGTCATGAAAGAGTTTACAGCCCTCGAAGCCGTGACTGCGATCGAGGCGGGCACGCTGACTTCGGAGAAGCTCGTGCGCGGCTGTCTCGACCGCATTGCCCAGCGTGACGGCATCGTGAAGGCATGGGCCCATCTCGATCCAGACCAGGCCATTGCCCAGGCGAAGGCTGTCGACGCGACGAGCGGCGGCGTGTTGCGCGGCATCCCGATCGGGGTGAAGGACATCATCGACACCTACGACATGCCGACCGGTCACAACTCACCGATCTTCGCAGGGACTGTGCCGTTCGGCGATGCCGCCTGCGTGGCGCTCTGCCGGACCGCCAATGCCGTCATCATGGGCAAGACGGTGACGACGGAGTTCGCCAATCGACATGCTGGCGCGACGACGAATCCGCACGATCCGGGACATACGCCGGGCGGTTCCTCGTCCGGGTCTGCCGCCGCCGTGGCCGACGGCCATGTCCCGCTGGCCTTCGGCACGCAGACCGGCGGTTCGGTGATCCGGCCGGCCGCCTATTGCGGCGTGGTGGGCTACAAGCCGACCTTCGGCGATTTCTCCCGCGTCGGCATCAAGATGCAATGCCACTCGGTCGACACGCTGGGCCTGATGGCGCGCACGCTCGACGATATCGCGCTGTTCCGCGCCGCCGTGCTGAAGCTGCCGGCGGTCCGGATCGACCGCACCATCGGCCGGCCGCGCATCGGTGTCTGCCGCTCGCCGGTCTGGGACAAGGCCGAGCCCGAGACCAAGTCGCTGATCGAGGAGACGGCAATCCGTCTCGCCGACAAGGGGGCGTCGGTGGTCGACGTGGCCTTTGCCGCGCCCTTCGTGGACATCATCGACGATCATGCTGCGATCACCGGCTTCGAGAGCGTCCGCAACTATGCCGACGAGCGGCTGCGCAATCCCGACAAGGTCAGCGACGAGCTGATGAACGGTCCGATGAAGCGCGGTCTCGCCGTCTCCTTCGATCGCTATGTCGCCGCCCAGCGTAAGTCGACGGCCTTCAAGGCGCATGTCGATTCGCTGT
>CAZPOS010000156.1:10060-11012 GCA_964588065.1 uncultured Reyranella sp. | reverse complement strand
ATGGCCAATGCCGCCGACGAGAAGTACTTCCTCGACGATATCGCCGTCTCGTCCAAGCGCTCCGACGTGCTGCACAAGGGACTGATCGAGAGCCTGAAGGGCGATGCCGAAGCGATGGCGCTGTTCGACAAGGTCGACCTGCTCCTGACGCCCAGCGCGCCCGGCGAGGCGCCGCAAGGGATCGCCTTCACCGGCGATCCGGTCTTCAACTCGATCTGGACCCTCGCGGGCACTCCCTGCGTGACCCTCCCGGCCGGAACCGGTCCGCGCGGCCTGCCGCTCGGCGTCCAACTCGTCGGCCTGCGTCATACCGACGACCGGCTGCTCTCCCTGGCCGCCTGGGTGGCGGCGCATTTGAACTGAGGCGACGACATGCCCACGATCAATGGTGAACGACTGCTTGGCGACCTGCGGCGCATCGCCGACTTCGGCCGCTACCAGACCGGCGTGCACCGGCCGCATTTGTCGCCGCAGGATGTCGAGAGCCGGCATTGGCTCGCGGCACGGATGAAGGAAGCGGGTCTCGAGCCGGTGATCGACGGCATCGGTACCGTGATCGGCAAGAGCCCCAAGACCGGCCCGCGCATCCTGATCGGCTCGCACTCCGACACCCAGCCCCGCGGCGGCTGGCTCGACGGCGTCATGGGCGTGATCTACGGGCTCGAAGTGGCGCGGGCACTGGCGGAAGATCCCGAAACGGCGCATCTCGCCGTCGACGTCGCCTCCTGGGCCGACGAGGAGGGGCATTGGGGCCAGATGACCGGCAGCCGCTCCTTCATCGGCATCTTCTCCGAGGCCGACATCGACAAGGCGAAGCACCGCGACGAAGGCACGCCGATGCGCGAGGCGCTGAAGGCGGCCGGCCTCGAAGGCGTGCCGCGCGAGCATCTGGAGGAGGGCCGCTATCGCGGCTATCTCGAGGCCCATATCGAGCAGGGTGGCCTTCTCGAAG
>CAZPOS010000156.1:0-10050 GCA_964588065.1 uncultured Reyranella sp. | reverse complement strand
CCTTCAGCGGCATCCAGAATCATGCCGGCACCACGCCGATGCCGATCCGCAAGGATGCCGGCGTCGCCATGATGCGGCTCTACAACGACGTGATGGACAAGTTCCCCGCCGTAGCCGGTCCGCGCAGCGTCTGGACGGTCGGCAAGATGGTGCTGGAGCCGGGCGCGCCCGCGATCGTGCCAGGCCGGGCCGAGATGGTTCTGCAGTTCCGTGACGCCGACCAGACGATCCTGCGGGCCTTCGAGGCGAAGCTGATGGAGATCGTGGCCGATCACCAGAAGAACAGCCCCTGCACCGTCGAATGCGTGAACCTCTCGCGCACCCAGCCGCTGCTGATGGACGAGCGCTTCCTCGAGGCGATCGAGGAGTCGGCCGCCGTCCATGCGCCGGACAAGCACGTCCGAATGCCCTCGGGCGCGGGCCACGATGCGCAGGTGATCGGACTCAAGATGCCGGCCGCCATGATGTTCGTGCCCTCGATCGGCGGCATCTCGCATCACTTCACCGAGAACACCCACGACGCCGACATCGTGCTGGGATGCCAGGTGTTTGCCGACGCCGCGGCGAAAATTCTGAAGGGAAACTGACGGACGACGGCGCTATCCTGCTCCTCGTCGAGTGAGGAGCAGCATGTCGAAGGTCACGCGCGCCACCAGGGCGCTGGAACAGGCGAAGGTCGCCTTCACCGTTCACGCCTATGACTACGATCCCGATGCCGACAAGGTCGGGTTGCAGGCGGCCGAGGCGCTTGGCGAGCAACCGCAGCGCGTGCTGAAGACCCTGATCACTCTTGTTGACGGCAAGCCCGCCTGTGTGATCGTGCCGTCCGATCGCGAGGTCTCGATGAAGAAGCTGGCGGCTGCCTTCAAGGGCAAGTCGGCCGAGATGATGAAACCGGCCGATGCCGAGCGCATGACGGGCTACAAGGTGGGCGGCATCAGCCCGTTCGGCCAGATGCGCGCCGTGCGCACGGCGATCGAGGCGGAATCCATGGCGCACGAGCAGGTCTATCTGAACGGAGGCCAGCGCGGACTGCAGGTGCGACTGTCTCCGAAAGACGCAGTCGCTGCATTGAAGGCCGTCGTCGCCCCGGTGGTGGCGTAACCGTTCCGGCCTACTGGGCGGCCGCCAGGTAGCGGGCGAGGCCGCCAGCCCGGTCGGGCGGCAGCTTCGAGGCCGTCGTGTTCAGACGAATGCCCAGCTCGCAAGCCTCTTCGGCCGAGAGTTTCGCGAGGTTCTGCAGTTTCTCGAAGTCGGACGGCGTGAGTCCGGCCTCCACCAGGAGGTCGCGGGCCTCGGTGTCATTCGGTACCGGTGGCCGCACGGTCGCACCCGAGGAGAGGGCGGCTCGCCCCGAGCGATAGGCTTTTTCCATGGCCGTCAGCATCTGGCGCATCAGGTGCTGGCCCTGGGGATCGAGCCGGTCGCCGCGCTGGATTCCGATCAGCGCCAACTCGCGGCAGGCGGCGACGTTGGTGCCGCTCAGATGCCGCATGAGAGCGACGCGTGCGGCCAATACTCCTTCGGCATCGGCGGCATCTGCCGCGCGCAGGGCCGGCACGATGTAGGCGGCCCGCAATTCCCTCATCAGGACCAGCGGTCGCGGAGGCCCGTCGGTCGTCGGATTGTGCAGTTCCTCTCGCAGTGTCGCGCGCAGTCGCGCCTCGGAGTCGGGAACGTCGGCCAACACCAGCCCCACGAGGGGGAGGGTGCGTGCCTCGGTCATCGCATTCTCCACCATCTGCGTGTCGTCGCCGGTCAGGGCCTGGAGTCCGTAGACCGCGCCCGCGGCGGCAAGCGCGCCAGCTGCCGTGCCCGCGGCTGAGCGAATGAGTCGTTGCCGAGCGGAGACGTTTCGGCCGAACAGGTACAGGACGGCACCGGCCACCAGGGCCACGATGACGATGACGGCGATCTTCTCCACCAATGCGACTCCTGTTTTCATGAGCGGCCGGACATGATAAGCGCGCTACCGTGCCGCACGGATGCGGTGGAATGTGGGCAGCCCGGGCCAGAATCATGCCGATCCATGTCGATGTGTTTCATCCCAACCGTCTGGTGATCGCCGTCGTCCGCGGCACGTTTACCGTGGAGGACGTCCGCGAGGCGGTCGTCCAGATCCTGGACAGCGATGTCCTGCACTATCGCAAGCTGATCGACATCGCGTCGCCCACCGTTCCGATGGACAAGGCCGGTGCCCAGGCGATGGCAAATCTCGTCCTGGCACAGACCGACGATAGACCGCGCGGTCCCTTGGCCTTCGTCGTCAGTCCCGGCCAGGCGGCCGAGAATGCGGAAATTTTCGCGAAGATGATCGAAGGCAAGCGCACGATGAAGGTCTTCCAGAACCTCCACAAAGCGCGGAAGTGGCTCGACGAGCAGTCGGGGCCGGTGGGCCCGCGCTGAGCGGGCTGAAGATCGAAGGCCGGTTGAATCCTTTGTAGCCTACTCGAAGCAACGCGCGCTGCGGATGGTGCAGGAATTGCTGGGCACCCGAGCGTTGCACTCGTTCCAGGCCGACCGTTCGGCTTCCTGTCTGGAGGGAGCCGCGCCGTAGCCGGAGGCCTGCCCGTTGTCGCTATGTGCGTAGGCGATGCAACGCTGCGGCGCGGCCATCCGTATCCTGCACTCCATGGGTCCGCACTCGGCGAGCGCCGAGGTTTCGGCGGCCTCGCGCGTCGCCATGCCGACCGAGACACCGAACAGGCGCTCGTTGTCGGTCGCGACGGCACCCCAGACTTCCTGCGCCTCCGCCGTAGCGGTCGTTGCGAGCAGCGTCGCGAGAAGGAGCGTGAGTTTCTTCATCATCGTGTATTCTTTTCGAGAAAGCGGCGGACGCGGTCAATCGACTCCTGCAGGAACTGAGGTCCGCGCCAGTCCTCTTGGACCTCGATGTCGGGCGCGAGCGCCGCGATCTCCGCGCTCGTATGCGCGGGATGTGGCTTGTCGGTGCCGGGCTGAAGCAGCAGCGGCGTCCGGCAGTTCCTGACGAAGTCACGCGTGACGGAGAAGACGAAGTCGCCTCCGAACATGTTCTCGCCGAAGCGCCGGATCGCCGCCTCGGAGATCGATGGATCGCGCGCCCGCACGGTCGCGCTATAGCCCTTCACGGCCTCGTCCCAGGTGTCGCGGTTTTCCCACAGGCCGATCGGATTCTGCAGGACCGCGGCGGCCACCCGGTCCGGTGCCTGTTCGATCGCCTCGAAGCAGTAGCTGCCACCAATACACCCGCCCATCACGGCGAAGCGCCCGAAGCCCAAATGGTCCATCAGCGCCAGGTGATCGCCGGCAAAAGTGTGCCAGCCATGGTCGGGCTTCACATCCGCCACCGACTGTCCGGCATTGCGCTGGTCCATCGCGATGACGGTGAACCGGTCGGTCAGGGCAACCCGGGGGTCCATCCACGCACGCGGCGCACCATCGGCGCCGGCGCCCCAGAACTCGATCGACGACCGGAGGCCGCCCGGTGCAAAGAGCAACAGTGGGAAGCCGCTGCCGTGAACCTCGTAGTGGATTTCGGCGTCGGGCCGCTTCAGGATCGGCATTCAGTCGCCTCCGTTGGATTAGCCCTGCGGCTTATAGCCGATCGAATCGATGATCGTCTTCCACCGCGCGAGGTCGGCCGTCATGCGCTCCGTGAACTGCGCCGGTGTCGAGGTCTCGACGTCGAGGCCCAGTTCCACCAGCTTTTTCTGGATCTCGGGAATTGCCAGGACCGCCTTCAACTCCTTGCCCCAGGCATCGATCAACGGCGCCGGGGTCTTGGGCGGCGCGAAGAAGACGTACCAGCCGAGGATCGAGAGCTGCGGATAGCCGAGTTCAGTGATGGTCGGAATCTCCGGGGCGGACGTGGTCGGCTTCACGCCGGAGGTGAAGATGACCTTCACCTTGCCGGCGCGATGATGCTCCAGGAAGTCGGTGATGCCGCCGCAGCCGGCGGCGATGTGACCGCCCTGCAGGTCCGCGACCAGCGGCGCAGCACCGCGATAGGGAACCGGCTCAAGCGGGATGCCGACGGCCTTGCCGGCCATGACACCGAAGAAATGCGTGAAGGATCCCAATGCCGTCGTGCCGAAGGAGGCGCGCGTCGGGTTCTTCTTCAGCCACTCGATGTACTCCTTGAGATTGTTCACGCCGATGGTCGGCGACACGCAGAAGGCGGTCTGCACCGTCCCGGCCAGCGTGATCGGTGCGATGTCGGTCATCGGGTCGAAAGGCACGCCGGGCATGGTGAGCTTCTGCACGATCGTAGCGGACGGCACGTAGGCGACGGTCGTACCGTCGGTCGGCGCATTCTTGAGGTCGCCCACGGCGATGGTGCCGGAGGCACCCGCCTTGTTGTCGATGATGACGTTGCGGCCGGTGCGCTGCTTCAGCGGCTCGGCGATGAGGCGGGCCATCACGTCGGTGCCGCCGCCGGCCGGGAAGCCGACCAGGATCTTCAATGGCTTGTCGGGCAGGCCGGTCTGCTGCGCGCGCACGCTGGCGGCGAGGGGCGTCGAGAGAGCCGCCCCGGTCATCAGGATGGATGTGCGCCGGCCGATCTTCTTCATCGTCATTCTTGTTTCCTCCACGACGTTCTTGTTCAGGACACCAGGCTCCATGCGAGTTCGGCCCGTTCTCGTGCGGACCTGCTCATCTTGATCGATTCGGGATTGGACGAATTGCCTTGCAGGCCGCGGCGGTAGACGCCCTGCGCGATGGCGGCGAGCCGGAACAGGGAGAAGGCGAGGTAGTAGTTCCAGTTCGGAATCGACGCGCGCCCCGTGCGCCGGCAGTAGGCGGCGACGTATTCCTGCTCTGTGGGAATTCCCAGTGCCGAGAAGTCGACCGTGGCGTAGCCGTGCGGCGGCTCCTCGAGATGATAGCCGAGGCAGTTGTATGCGACGTCGCACAGGGGATGCCCCAGGGTCGACAGCTCCCAGTCGAGCACGGCCACCACGCGGGGCTCCGTCGGATGAACGATCAGGTTACCGAGGCGATAGTCGCCGTGGACGATCGTGGTGGGATCGCCGTCGTCGGGAATGTTCTCGGGCAGCCACGACGAGAGCTTGTCCATGGCCGCAATCTCTTCCGTCTTGAGTTCGGCATACTGCCGGCTCCAGCGCGAGATCTGCCGGGCGATGTACTGTCCGCTGCGGCCATAGTCGCCGAGCCCGACCTTCACGGGATCGATCTTGTGGAGGCGTGCCAGAACGTCGTTCATCGAATCGAAGATGGCGGACCGCTCGGCCGGCGTCTGGTCGGGCATCGCCGGATTGACCAGGATGCGGCCCGGCACCGCCTCCATGACATAGAACATCTGGCCGATCACGGTCTCGTCCGCGCACAAGAGTCGGGCCGGCGCGACGGGCACGTCGGTGGAGGCGAGGGCGGAAATCACGCGGAACTCGCGATCGACCTGGTGCGCCGACGCGACCAGCTGGCCGGGCGGCTTCTTGCGCAGCACGAAGTCGCGGCGACCCTCCGCCATGTCGGCGGCGACGAAGAAGGTCGGGTTGGAATGGCCGGAGTCGAACTGCCGGACTTCGAGGCCGCCGCGATAGCCTTCGAGCTTCTCGCGGAAGTAGCGGTCGAGGGACGCCACGTCGAAACGGTGGCGCTCCATCACGGGGACGGTGTCAGCGTAGGTCGGCATGCGGCGTCGAGCGTAGTGGCCGTACGCGTCCCCGCGCAAATGCTGCATCCCGCAGGGAGGAACATACGGGAACTCGCCTTTCAAATGGGCGTTACTGGCGGATCAGCGAGGTTCCGTGTCCCAAAATTCAGTCCTTCGGGTGCCGACCGTTAACGTGCGCGGCGGTTCGGCGATACGCCGCCCGCTGATCATTCTGGCGGTCTGCGCCGTGGGCGTCGTGGCCTATCTGGCACGCGACTTCCTGATCCCGACCGCGGCCGCCATCGTCCTTGCTTTGATCCTCACCCCGGTCGCGAAGAAGTTCGAACGCATGCGGCTTCCGCCCACCGCCGCGGCGGGCGCCTCCGTCTCCCTGCTCGCGCTGGTGGTGGCGGGTCTGCTGGTGATCTCGGCGCCCGCAATCTCGAGTTGGGCCGAGCAGGCTCCCTACCTGACCTACACGCTGGAACGGAAGCTCGAGGGGCTGCGCAAGTCGTTGGCCTTCGTCAAACAGCTCACCGATCGTGTCGAGCAGGCTACCCAGGCATCGCAACCTCAGGCGACCGCAAAGGAGGAGCCTCCCGCCCAGGTGATCGTGCGGGATAAATCGCTGGTGTCTGAGTTGATGAGCACCACCCCGGCGGTGCTGCTGCAGATCGGTTACGCCGCCGTTCTGTCCTTCATGATCCTGGCGCATCGCAACGACCATAAGCGGCAGATCCTCCGCGTGCCGCTCAACTTCACGACACGCGTGCGAATCGCACGCGTCATGCGCGACATCAACGACCGGGTCGGCACTTACCTGTTCGCGCTGGTGGTCATCTATTCACTGGTGGCTGTGGTCTCGACGATCGTGCTCGCCCTGTTGGGTTTTCCCAATCCTATCCTCTGGGGCGTCCTCGTGGGGCTGGCCTCTTTCGTCCCCTTCATCGGTCCGCCGGTCGCGATCGGTCTCGTCGCGTTTGTGGCCCTCCTGACCTACGACGACCTGATGCACATGCTGGCCGCCCCGGCGATCCTGGCGGCCATTCATTTCGTCGAATCCCAGCTGATCACGCCGACCTTCGTCAGTCGCCGCTGCGCGCTCAACACCGTCGCGGTCTTTGCCGGCGTAGCTTTCCTCGGATGGATGTGGGGAGCCGTTGGCGCGATCGTCGCGGTCCCGTTGCTGATTCTCATCAGCACCGTCGCCGCGCACCTGCCGTCTCTGCGCTGGTTGGAAGTCCTGCTGTCGGAGGACCGGCCGGTCAGCGAGCGGCTCGCGGTGAAGCCGCCGCTCGCCTCCGTCACACCGGTTCAGGTACGGCGACGACGGGTCGCGACGAAATAGCTGCCGCCGCCCAGCAGCCAGAACAGGCCCATGACCGCCGAGGCGCCGGCAGGATCGAGACGGCTCGCGAGAAATGCGTAAGCAGAGAATGAGAGAAAAGCAGCCCCAACCGCCAGGGCGAGCGCCGCGCCGAGGGCGAGAAGAGCATTGGTCAACGCGTCCTGCGCCGCCATACGCAGCGAACGGGCCGCGACCGAACTGGCCGCGACCCGCAGGAGAGGGCCGATCATCGAGGGAGTCGTTTCGGGAGATTTCCGAGGCTGACGTGCTGTCGGCCGGCTACTGCCGGCGACAAAGCCAGCCTGCGAGGAAGCCGATCCCGGCGATGGCCGCCAAGGTTGTCAGAGGACGCGCCTCGGTCTGCTCCACCAGCGTGTCCGTGGCCTTGTTCTTGAGGGCCACCGTGTCGTCGGCGATGGCCTTGGCGGTATCGCCGTACTTTGCGATCAACTCGCGCGCCGCCTTCAGAGTGTCCTCCACCGCCTCCTCGCCGCGTGCCACGATCGACTGGCCGGTGCCGTTCACCGATCCCGCCAGTTCTTCGAGCTGTGCCTTGAGGGCTGCGATCTCCTTGCTCAGATCCTTGCCGTTTGCATGGCCGGTCACGCGCATGATTGTCCTCCGGTGGGTCAGGGGAATGTCCGCTAGATAACGCTCGCGCCCTCGCCGAGGTTGCGCTCCGGCGCCTGGACGTTCGGAGGTACCGAAAGGCGCGCCAGGTCGGCGTCGCCGAGCGCGCCAAGTCATGACCCGACAAGTTAAGCGGCTAGGCCTTGTGGTGGCAGACCACGCAGATCTTGTTTCCGTCGAGGTCCCGCAGATAGGCGCCGTAGTAATTGGGATGATAGTGGGCCCGAAGGCCGGGCGCCCCCTCATCCTTGCCACCTGCAGCCAGAGCCGCCTTGTATGCGGCATCGACGGAGCCGCGGTCTGGAGCCTCGAGTCCGATCGTGATGCCGTTGCCGACCGATGCGGCCTTCTTGTCGATCGGGTTCAGGATCCAGAGTTGGGGGCGGCCGCCTTCCGGGCCGTACCCGACGGCATTGGGATAGTCCATGTGGCGCACCAGCCCGAGCGGTTGCAGCAGCGCATCGTAGAAGGGCTTGGCTTTGGCCACATCGTTGCTGCCGATCGTGACGTGACTGAACATGACGTCTCTCCGCTTGGGTGCCGGGTCAGGATGCCGCAGGCGCGGGGCGGGGCAAGCGGAAATGATCGCGCAGGGTGCTGCCTTCATAGGTGGTCCGGAATAGCCCGCGCTTCTGCAGGAGAGGCACGACCTCGGCCACGAACACGTCGAGCATCGACGGCAGCAGCGGCGGCATGAGGTTGAAGCCGTCCGCGGCACCGTCGTTGAACCAGTCCTCGATCAGGTCGGCGATCTGTTCGGGCGTGCCGGCGGTGGTGAAGTGCCCGCGGGCGCCCGCGAGATAGGCGAGCAGTTGACGCAGGGTGAACTTCTCGCGCCGGACAAGTCCCACGATCACCTCGGTGCGGCTGCGGGCGGCCTGGACCGTGCCTGGATCGGGGAAATCCTCCGCCGTCAGCGGCCGGTCGAGCGGCAGGTGCGAGAAGTCGTGGCCGCCGAACCGGCCGCTCAGCCGCTTGCGCCCGACCTCGGGATCGGTGAGTTCGTTGAGCTCCTTCGCCAGCCGTTTCGCCTCCGTCTCGGTCGAGGCGATCACGGGGCTGAGGCCCGGCAGGATCAGGACCTGCGCTGACGGACGGCCTTCCGCCGCCGCGAGCGTCTTGAGGTCGGCATAGAATTCCTGGGCGGTGGTCTTTTCCATCTGGGCGGTGAAGACCGCCTCGGCATGGCGGGCGGCGAAGCGCCGCCCGGTGTCGGAGGAACCTGCCTGCACGAAAACCGGCCGGCCCTGCGGTCCGCGCGGCATGTTGAGCGGGCCGGCGACGCGATAGTACTTGCCCTCATGGTCGATCGGCCTGATGCGATCGGCGCGCGCATACCGGCCGCTCGCGCGATCGTCGAGCACGGCGTCGTCGGCCCAGCTGTCCCACAGCGCCTTCGCGACCCGCACGAATTCCTCGCCGCGTTCGTAGCGTTCGTCGTGGCTCACCAGACCCGCGCCGCCGAAGTTGCGGGCAGCCGGCGCGAGCCAGGAGGTGACGATGTTCCAGCCGACCCGGCCGCCGCTAATGTGGTCGAGGGAGCCGAACTGCCGCGCGAGGTTGAACGGCTCCGAATAGGTGGTCGAGGCCGTGGCGATGAGCCCGATCCGTTCGGTGGAGCCGGCGATCGCGGCCAGCGCCGTGATCGGCTCGAGCCACGTGCTCGCGGCGTGGGCCACGGTGTCGGCCAGCGCCAGCTGGTCGGCCAGGAAGATCGAGTCGAACAAGCCGGCCTCGGCGCGGCGCGCGAGGTCGCGGAAATACTCGATGTCGGTCAGCGCGAGGGCTGAGGAGTCGGGATGCCGCCACGACGCCTCGTGATGGCCCCGGCTCTGGATGAAGAGGTTGAGGTGGAGCTGTCGCTTCATCCCCTCACTGTGCCGCCGGCGCGTAGACCGACGCAAGCTGACGCGACACGAGTCGGGCATAAAGGCCGCCGCGCGAAACCAGCTCGGCATGCGTTCCGCTTTCCGCCACGCGGCCCTCGTCGAGCACCACAATGAGGTCGGCATCGCGCACGGTCGAGAGGCGATGGGCGATCACGATGGTCGTGCGATCGGCCTTCAGCACGTCGAGCGCGCGGCGCACCGCCTGTTCGTTCACCGCGTCGAGATGCGAGGTGGCTTCGTCGAGGATCAGGATGGGGGCGTCCTTCAGGAAGGCGCGCGCGATGGCGACCCGCTGGCGCTGACCGCCGCTCAGGCTGGTGCCGCGTTCGCCGACGGGCGAGTCCAGACCTTGCGGGAGGGCGGCGACCAGCTCGCCCAGCGACGCATGCTCGATCGCGGCGCGCAGCTCGGCCTCCGTGGCTTCCGGCCGCGCGATCTGGATGTTGGCGCGCAGCGTGTCGTTGAACAGGTAGGTGTCCTGCGCCACGAGCGCCACGAGGCCGCGCAGCTCGTCGAGCTTGTAGTTGCGCAGGTCGGCGCCGTTCAGCGTGATGCGCCCCGAGTCGGGATCCCAGAAGCGCATC
>CAZPOS010000155.1:0-13064 GCA_964588065.1 uncultured Reyranella sp. | reverse complement strand
CCTCTTGGACGACTCAGGCCGCCTTTTTCGTGTTCTGCTGGCTCGGGTGATCCCCGGCGATCTTGAGGAAGTTCTCGAGGATCTTGTGGCCATGCTCCGAGGCGATGCTCTCGGGGTGGAACTGCACGCCGTGGATCGGCAGGGTCTTGTGGCGCAGGCCCATGATGATGTCGCCGGTCTCGGCGGTGACTTCCAGGTCCTTGGGAAAATCCTTCCGGTCGACGATCAGCGAGTGGTAGCGCGTCGCCTGGAAGGGCGAGGGCACGTCCTCGAACACGCTCTGGTTCCTGTGGGCGACGCCCGACAGCTTGCCGTGCATCGGCTCCGGCGCGCGCACGACGTGGCCGCCGAACACCTGGCCGATCGCCTGATGGCCGAGGCAGACGCCGAACAGCGGCACCTGCTCCTTCGCCGCCGCGCGGATCAGGTCCATGCAGATGCCGGCCTCGTTGGGCGTGCAGGGGCCGGGCGAGAGCACGATGCCCGCCGGCTTCAGCGCCAGTGCCTCGTCGACCGTGATCTGGTCGTTGCGATGCACGACACAGCGCGCGCCGAGATCGCCCAGGAAGTGGACGAGGTTGTAGGTGAAGCTGTCGTAATTATCGATCAGGAGGAGCATGGGGGCAGTTTATCCGGTCCGAGCCGCCTCTCATAGGCCCTCTCTGGGCGCTGGTCCGAGCAAGGATACCTCCCGCTCGGGGTGACACGAGTGCGTAGATCGAGAAGGTGGTGTCATCCCGAACGGAGTGAGGGATCCTTCCTACTTCGTCAGCTCCGGGAAATCCTCCTCCCGGAATTCGCCGGTGCCGCGCCGGTTGTCCGCGGCACGCTTTTCCTCGTCGCGGCGGAGTTCGACCCGGCGGATCTTGCCGGAGATCGTCTTCGGCAGCTCGGCGAACTCGATCCGTCGGACCCGCTTGAACGGGGCCAAGCGACCGCGCAGGTGCTGGAAGATCGACAGCGCCGTGGCGCGATCCGGCTTGCCGCTGGCCGTCAGGGTTATGTAGGCCTTCGGCACGGCCAGGCGGACGGCGTCGGGAGCGGGCACCACGGCGGCTTCGGCCACGGCCGGATGCTCGATCAGCACGCTTTCGAGCTCGAAGGGGCTGATCCGGTAGTCCGACGCCTTGAACACGTCGTCGGCGCGGCCGACATAGGTCAGGTAGCCTTCGGCATCGCGTGAGGCAACGTCGCCGGTGCGGTACACGGCGCCGGTGAGCGGCAGGATCGATCCATCATCCTGCTGGTAGCCCTGCATCAGGGCCGCCGGCCGTGCCGAGAGGTCGATGCAGATCTCGCCTTCGTCAGCGTCCTTGTCGTCGGCATCGAGCAGCCTGATCCGGTAGCCAGGCAGGGGGCGGCCCATCGAGCCGGGCTTGATCGGCTGGCCGGGCGGATTGCCGACCTGCGTCGTGGTCTCCGTCTGGCCGTAGAAGTCGCGGATGGTGAGGCCCCAGGCCTTCTCGACCTGCTCGATCACCTCCGGGTTCAGCGGCTCGCCGGCCGCCAGCACTTCGCGCAGCGAGGTTTTGCACGATTTGAGGTCTTCCTGGATCAGCATGCGCCACACGGTCGGCGGCGCGCAGAGCGTGGTCACCTTGTTGGCGACGACCGCGTCCAGCAGATAGCGCGCGCTGAAGCGCGGCTGATTGGCAATGAAGATCGTGGCGCCCGCGATCCAGGGTGCGAAGAAGCAGCTCCAGGCATGCTTGGCCCAGCCCGGCGAGGAAATGTTGAGGTGCACGTCGCCCGGCCGCAGGCCCAGCACGAAGATCGTGGTGAGATGGCCGACCGGATAGCTGCGATGGGAATGCAGGACGAGCTTGGGCTTCGCCGTGGTGCCCGATGTGAAATAGAGCAGCATCGGATCGTCGGCATGGGTCGGGCCGTCCGGCGCGAACTCCGCCGGATGATCGAGCAGCTTTTCATAGGAATGCCAGCCGGCCGGTGCGTCGCCCACCGCGATGCGCGTGAGGTTCTTGTCGAAGCCCTCGAACTTGGCGGCCTCGCCGGCGGCGGCCACGACGTGTCGCGCCCGGCCGCGCTCGAAGCGATCGGCGAGATCGACCGGCGTCAGCAGGGTGGTGGCCGGAATGACGACGGCGCCGAGCTTCATGGCGGCCAGCATCACTTCCCACAGCGGCGCCACGTTGCCCAACATCAGCAGCATGCGGTCGCCGCGCTTCACGCCCAGCGCGCGCAATCCGTTGGCGACGCGGTTGGAGCGTTCCGACAGTTCGGCGAAGGTGAGGCTCGCCGCGCCGTCGCCGACGATCGTCAGCGCCGGTTGGTGGGCCTGCGGTCCGCGCGCCAGTTCGCCGTCGAACCAGTCGAGCGCCCAGTTGAAGTGCTGCATCTCGGGCCAGCGGAAATCGCGGTAGGCCGTCTCGTAGTCACCGCGATGGGCCAGCAGGAACTCGCGCGCCGCCTTGTACGCCTCGATCGTCATCGCATGCCTCGTTCTCGTTTCCGCCCTTTCTCGATCTTGGGCACGGGCGTAGGTAGAGGGCAACAAGAAGAAAGTAGCCCCCTTGGTCGTCGAGCCCCTGATCGTCGCGCTGCTGCTCGCTGCAGCACTGATGCATGCCACCTGGAATGCGATCCTGAAGTCGGACCAGTCCGACAGGCTCGCCACCTTCGGCCTGATCATGACGACGGGCACGGTCATGGGTCTCTGCGTCGTGCCCTTCGTGCCGATGATCGAACCGGGCGCCTGGAAGTTCCTCATCCTCTCGGTCGCGATCCACGTCGCCTACTACTTCTTCCTGCTGAAGGCCTATTCCTACGGCGATCTCAGCCACACTTATCCGATCGCGCGCGGTCTCGGGCCCTTGCTGGTCGCCCTGGTGTCGGGCCGCGTGATCGGCGAGCATCTGCGGACACAGGACATTGTCGGCGTGTTCCTGCTGAGCTTCGGGCTCGTCGCCCTGGCCCTGCCGCTGAAGAACATCGTCCCGAAGCCGGGCAGCCGTCATGGGCTTGCGACGCTGTTCGCCGTCCTGACGGGCGTCACCATCGCCGGCTACATCATTTCCGACGGCATGGGCGTGCGCGCGGCCGGCGAGACGCTGGAGCATCGGATCTCCTACATCGCCTGGCTCGCGGTGCTGGAGGGGCCGTGGCTGCTGGTGCTCGCCTTCTGGAAGCGGCCGGCGACGGTCTGGTCGCACATGAAGAAGACCTGGTATCGCGGGGTCGGTGGGGGCGTGATCGCCAATGTCGGCTACGGCATCGCAATCTATGCGCTGGCGCTGGGGCCGATGGCCCATATCGCGGCCCTGCGCGAGACGTCGGTGCTGTTCGGGGCGCTGATCGGCACCCTGGTCCTCGGCGAGCCGTTCGGCGGACGGCGGGTGGCTGCGGCGTTCGTGATCGTTTCGGGGCTTGTGCTGATGAACGGACCGGCGCTCTTCTAGAGGGTATGTCGACCCGCAACCTCGATAGACTCATGTCCCCGCGCTCGGTCGTCATGATCGGCGCCACCGAACGCCCCGGCTCCGTCGGCGCCGCCGTCACGCGCAACGTGCTGGCCGGCGGCTTCCAGGGCGAGATCCACCTCGTGAACCGCAAGGGCGGAACGATTGCCGGGCGGACGGTCTTCCGCAAGGTGTCGGACCTGCCTGCGCCGGCGGACCTTGCCGTCATCATGACGCCGGCAGCGACCGTTCCGGGCCTGATCGTGGCGCTGGGAGAGGCGGGGACGCGGGCCGCCGTCGTGATCAGTTCCGGCCCCGGCAACGGTCCCGATGCCGGCTCGGTCAATGCGCAGTGGCGCCAGCGGCTGCTGCGTGCGGCGCAGCCTTACCTGCTGCGCATCATCGGCCCGAACTGCATCGGCTACGCCGCCCCGCGGTTGGGCCTCAATGCGAGCTTCGGCCCGACCCGGTTCAAGGCCGGACGCATCGCCGCGGTCGCCCAGTCGGGCGCCGTGCTGGCCGGCCTCGCCGACTGGGGCGTGGCGCAGGGCATCGGCTTCTCCCACCTGATCTCTATGGGCGACATGGCCGATGTCGATTTCGGCGACGTGCTCGACATGCTGGCGCGCGATTCCGATACGCGCGCGGTGCTGATGTATGTCGAGGGCATCACCCAGGTCCGCAAGTTCATGTCGGCGGCCCGCGGCGTGGCCCGCATCAAGCCGGTGATCGTGCTGAAGGGCGGCCGTCATGCCGCGGCGGCCCAGGCGACTGCCTCGCACACCGGCTCGATGGCAGGATCGGCCGCCGTCTATGACGCGGCATTCGCCCGCGCAGGCCTCGTGAGGGTCCTGGGCCTGGGCGAGCTTTTCGACGCGGCCGAGACGCTGGGCCACAGCATCGCCCCGCGCACCGAGCGGCTCGCGATCCTGACGAACGGCGGCGGTGTTGGGATCATCGCCACCGACCTGCTGATCGACGAAGGCGGCGAAATGGCGACGCTGTCGCCGACGACCATCGCGCGGCTCGACAAACAGATGTCGATGAGATGGTCGCGCGCCAACCCGGTCGACATCGTGGGCGATGCAGACGGGCCGCGCTATGCCGCCGCACTCGACGGGCTGGCCGACGATCGCGGCGTCGGCGCCGTGTTGGCCATGAACGTGCCGACGTCGCTCACCTCGTCGATCGACGCGGCGCGCGCCATCACCGGCGCCGCCGGCCGCAAGGTCGTGCCGGTCATCGGCTGCTGGATCGGCGGGCGCGAAGCCCAGGCGGGACGGGACGTGCTGCACGATGCCGGCATTCCCGCCTACGACACGCCGCTGCGCGCGGTTCGCGGCTTCATGCACATCGTCGAGTATCGCCGCGGCCAGCGCGCGCTGCAGCGGACGCCGCCGTCGGTGCCGGACCTGCGCTCCGATACGGCCCTCGTGCGGTCGATCGTGCAGGGGGCGCTGGCCGAAAAGCGCAAGGTGCTCACCGAGCCGGAGGCCAAGCGCGTCCTCGCTGCCTACGGCATTCCGGTCGTACCGACCGAGATCGCGCGCGACGCCGCCGAGGCGGCGGCCATCGCGGTGCGCATCGGGTTTCCGGTCGCCGTGAAGCTGCTGTCGCGCGACATCACACACAAGAGCGACGTCGGCGGCGTTTCACTCGACCTCGCGTCCGAGCAGGCGGTGCTGGATGCCGTCCGCGAGATGACCGGCAAGCTCCTGGTGATGGCCAACAAGGCCCGGATCGACGGCTTCGTCGTCCAGCCGATGATCCGCAGGCCGCATGCCGTCGAGTTGATCCTGGGCGCCGCCGAGGATCCGGTGTTCGGGCCCATCCTGCTGGTTGGCCATGGCGGCGTGGCCGCCGAGGTGATCGACGACAAGGCATTGGCCCTTCCGCCGCTCGATCCGGTGCTGGCCGAGGATGCGCTGAGCCGCACCCGTGTCGATCGCCTGCTGCGCGGCTATCGCGACCGTGCGCCGGCCGATCGCGACGCCGTCGGGGCGGCGATGGTACGCCTCTCGCAGCTCATCGCCGATGTCGGCGAAATCGCCGAGCTCGACATCAATCCGCTGCTGGCCGATGCCGACGGCGTGATCGCGCTCGACGCGCGCATCGTCGTCAGTCAGCCGAAAAAGGGGCAGGAGCGGGCGGCGCGCTTCGCCATCCGGCCCTATCCGGTGGAGCTGGAAGGCGAGATCGACCACGACGGCGAACGGCTGCGCATCCGCCCCATCCGCCCGGACGACGAACCGCGGCTGCAGGAGTTCACGCGCCGGCTGACGCCCGAGGATGTGCGCATGCGCTTCTTCGGGCCGATGCGCGAACTCAGCCACGAGCTCGCGGCGAGGCTCACCCAGATCGACTACGACCGCGAGATGGCGTTCGTGCTGCTCGATGGCGACGAGATGGTCGGCGTCGGACGCCTCGTGGCCGATCCGGATTTCCAGCAGGCCGAATTCGCGCTCACGGTTGCCTCGGATCGCCAGGGGCGTGGCTATGGCGAACTGCTGCTGCGGCACGTGCTGCATTACGGCAAGTCGCGCGGCATCAAGCGGGTGGTCGGGCACGTCCTGCGCGAGAACCGCAAGATGCTGGACCTCGCCAAGCAGGTTGGATTCCGCCGGGAGAGCGGCCGGTCCGGCGAGCCGGATATCCGGGTCGTGAAGTCGCTGGGCGCCCTGGATTGAGGCCAAATAGTGGCCCGCACCAAGAGGTTACGGCATAAGGCTGAGATGGCGTCGAGGAAGAACAGAAGCGGGAAGACGAACAGAAGGAGTCCGAAGCGGCCGCCCGGCCTCGCGGATCGCCTGCGTGCCCGTTTCGCCGGGCTTTCCGCCTGGGTCGAGAGGCATCGCTGGCCCTCGATCGTCGTCGCCGTGATCGCGATGTTCGTCGGGAGCGTGTTCGGCGGCTATTGGATCGCCGAGCGGCTCGACCTGCGCGGCAGCGAGCGCGTGGCGCGTGACACCCTGGACGACATGAAGCGCAGCGCCGCGGCGACCGGGCCGGCGGTGGCGCCACGATACGCGCGCATCGAGGAGCTGCCGGACTTTCCGAAATATACCGAGGCCGAGCCCGGCAAGCCCATGCCGACCCTCGAGGAAAAGCCGCCGGTGAAGAAGGTCGCCGCGGCGTTTCCCGCGGAACAGACATGGCGCCGCAACGCGGTGCCGTTTCGCGATCTCAAGGGCAAGCCGCTGGTCGCGATCGTGATCGACGATGTCGGTCTCGACCGCGCGCGCTCGAAACGTGCCTGGGAACTGCCGGGACCGATGACCATGTCGTTCCTGCCCTATGCCAAGGATCTGCCCGAGCAGGCGCGCGCCGCGCGGGCGCGCGGGCATGAGTTGATGCTGCACATGCCGATGGAACCCAATGGCCGCAACGATCCCGGACCGGGCGCCCTGATGGTCTCGATGTCCGATGCGGAGCTGCGCCAGAAGCTGCTGGTCGCGCTCGAGAGTTTCGGCGGCTATGTCGGCATCAACAATCACATGGGCAGCCGCTTCACCGCCAACCGGCCCGACATGGAACTGGTGATGCGGCAGCTCAAGCCGCGCGGCCTGATGTTCCTGGATTCGCGGACCAGCCCGCAATCGGTCGGCGATCAGACGGCGCAGGAGATCGGCGTGCCGTCGATCGTGCGCCACGTCTTCCTCGACGACGAGGACACGGTCGAGGCGGTGCGACGCAAGCTTGCCGAGACGGAAACGGTGGCGCGCCGTCAGGGCTTCGTGGTGGCGATCGGCCATCCGCACGAATCGACGCTGCAGGCGCTGGCCGAGTGGCTGCCGACGGTCCAGGGCAAGGGCCTCGCGCTCGCGCCCTCGACCGCGATATTGCGCAAGCGCAACGGTTGGGATTGAGTCGCGCCAACGACAAGTTGGAGGAAGCGACGTGCGGTACGACAAGCAGGCGATGATCGTGGCCCCGCAGCCCGAGCCGACGGAGGCCGGGGCCGACGTGCTGCGCGAGGGCGGCAACGCGGTCGATGCCGGCATCGCCTGCGCGCTCGTCCAAGGGGTCGTCGATCCGCAGATGTGCGGCATCGCGGGCTTCGGCTCCTGCGGCATCTACATGCCGGGCAAGAAATTCCACGGCTATATCGACGCCCACGCGCCGGCACCGCTCGCGGCGCGGCCCGACATGTGGGCGAACCTGATCGAGAGCGAGGCGCGCGACGGCTACGGCTTCATCCTGAAGGGCAGGGTGAACGACATCGGCTACCAGTCGATCTGCGCGCCGGCGAATCTCAAGATGTACTACGACGCGCACAAGGAGCACGGCAGCCTGCCGTGGTCGCGCATCGTCGAGCCGGCCATCCACTGGGCCGAAAACGGCTGGACGGTGCGGCCGCACGTCCATTTCTGGTGGGCCGACGACGGCGCCTTCGGCCGCGCCCCCAATTTCGAGCGCACCGGCTTCACGCCGGCTGCGCGCGAACTCTATTGCCGGCCCGACGGCACGCCCAAGCGGGTGGGCGACCGCGTTGTCAACCGCGACTATGGCCGGACCCTGCGCGCCATCGCCAAGGGCGGTGCGGACGTCTTCTACTCGGGCGAGATAGCGTACGCGATCGCCGAGGACATGGGGAAGAACGACGCGCTCCTGTCGATCGAGGACCTGAAGGCCTGGAAGACGGTGCGCAACGCGCCGCTATGGGGCGACTATCGCGGCTACAGGGTCTCGACCAACCAGCCGCCGGGCGGCGGCGTGATGCTGATCGAGATGCTGAACATCCTCGAGAACTTCGACATCGGCGCGCTGGAACACGGTTCGACCGAGCATCTGCGCATCGTCGCCGAAGCGATGAAGCGGGCGACGATCGACAAGGATGCCAAGGTCGGCGATCCGAAGTTCGTCACCGTGCCGGTAGGCGAGCTGACCTCCAAGGACTATGCCAAGGCGATGGCGGCGGAAATCGCGCGGGGCGAGAAAGCGAGCGTGACGCGCTTCAACTCGGGCGCGGTCTCCAAGGACACGACGCACATCTCGGTGCTCGACAGGGACGGCAATTGTTTCACCATGACCCATTCGCTGGGCATGCCCTCCGGCGTGATCACGCCGGGCCTGGGCTTCATGTACAACGGCTGCATGGGCGTGTTCGATCCGCGCCCCGGCCGTGCCGGCTCGATCGCGCCGGGCAAGGCTCGCTTCAGTTCGGTGGTGCCGTCGATCCTCTTCAAGGACGACAAGCCGCACCTGATCATCGGCGCGCCCGGCGCCACGCAGATCGCCATGGGCGTGCTGCACGTCATCCTGAATGCGCTCGACTTCAACATGACCATGGTCGAGGCGGTGAGCGCGCCGCGCTTCTCGGCGACCTCCGACGCGATCGACATCTCCAACCGCATTCAGGGAAGGGTCGAGCGCGAGCTGCAGGCGCAGGGCTATCCGGTCGTCCGCAGCCCCTACGGCTTCGGCTTCGCCGCCGTCCACGGCATCCGCATCCACGAGGACGGTCTCGACGGCGGCGCCGATCCCGGCCACGACGGCGTGGTGATCGCGGTCTAGCTACAGCGCGGGCAGGTCCGGCGGCGGTCGGCGGGCGTTCGTCGCCTGCTCGAAAGCGTAGGCGAAGCGCAGCAGCGTGGCCTCGCTCCAGGCGCGGCCGGTGAAGGTGAGACCGAGCGGATAGTCGGGCGTCTCGGTGACGCCGACGCCGGAAATGAAGCCGGCCGGCACCTGCACGCTGGGATAGCCCGGCTTGGCGGCGACGGCGGCGCCGCTCGCGCCGGGGAACAGCACGGCATCGAGCCGGTGCCGGCTCATATAGGCGTCGATGCCGCGTTCCGCCGCCGCCAGGTCCATGGCGCGCGCGGACTTGTATTCCGGCTCCGAAAGGTCGCCCCGGGTTGCCTCGGCCGCCAGGAACAGGTCCTGGCCATAGCGCAGCGCCTTGTCGGCATGGGCCGCGTTGAAGGCGACGATGTCGGCCATCGTCTTCATCTCGGTATGAAGCGCCCAGTCGCGCAGGTAGAGGTTGAGATCGCGCTTCAGCTCGTAGAGGAAGACGAGGGAGGCGCTACCGGCCGTGCCCTTCAGCGGGCTGAACGGATTGCGGTTGAGCACCGCCATGGTGGTGCCCGGACCCCCGATCCAGGCGACCGGCGGCAGGGTGGCCCGCACGATCGTGGCGCCGAGATCCTCCAGCACGGAGATCGCCTGCGCCATCACGTGCCTGCCGCGGGGGCTGAGCGGTCCGAAGAAGGGATCGTTGAGCGGATCCCCGGGATCGCTGGGCACGCCGATGCGCGCGCCCTTGAGACCGTCCTTGTCGAGGCCGGCCGTGTAGTCGTCCGGACGCTGCAGGGAGTGGGTCGCTGGATCTTCGGGATCGCGCGCCGCCAGCACGTTCAGCAGGATCGCCGAATCGCGCACCGTTCGGGTGAGGGGGCCGGCCGTATCCTGGCTGTGCGAGATCGGGAGGATGCCGCTGCGGCTGACCAGGCCGACCGTCGGCTTCACCGTGACGAGACCGTTCTGGGTGGCGGGGCTGAGCAGCGAGCCCGAGGTCTCGGTGCCGATCGCCGCGGCGCACAGGCCGGCCGCGACGGCGACGGCCGAGCCGGCGCTCGAGCCACCCGGCAGCACCACCGGCGCATGATCGTCCATCAGCTTGGGCGAGTAGGGGTTCCGAACATAGCCCGCAATCGAGCTGTAGCCCGAGGGCATGCCCAGTGCGAGGACGTTGGCGAACTCGGTGAGATTGACCTTGCCCAGGATCACTGCGCCGGCGTCGCGCAGCTTCTTCGCGACGAAGGCGTCGTCCCTCGCATGCGCGCCGGCCAGCGCCAGCGAGCCCGCTGTCGTCGGCTGACGGTCGCCCGTGGCGATGTTGTCCTTCAGCAGGATCGGCAGGCCCGCGAGCGGTCGCGCGGCCGACGGCGTCACGCCCTCGAGGCCGGCGGCCATCGACAGGGCATCGGGATTGGTCGTCCGCACCGAGTTCAGCCCGGGCCCGTTCCGGTCATAGGCTTCGATGCGGGCCAGGTAAGCCCGGGTCAGTTCGCTCGACGTGACGCGGCCCTGGGCCAGGGCCTCCTTCAAGTCCGACAGCGAGGCATCATCGACGGCGACCGCCGATTGGGCAGACGCCGGTGCCGAACCCACCACGCCGGCCGGCGTGACCGCCAGGTCGCCGCGCTTGAGGGCGCCATCGGGCGGCGGTCGGAGGCCCTTGCTGGGATCGGTCACGGCAACACCTGTGGTTTTCGTCGCCAAGATTGGCGGCGCGCGCATCTTTACACCAAAGTGCATGCACGGCGCCGTCATCCAGTGGACGGACGGGATGCCCGCAGGCGATAGAGCCCAGCGGCCCCCAGCGACGTGACGATCCGTGCTAGAGAGTGACGAGTAACGGAGAGTGTGATGATCAAGTTCTATTACAACATGGCGCCGAATCCGATGAAGGTGGCGCTCTGCCTCGAAGAGATGAGTCTGCCCTACGAGCTGGTGCCAGTCGACACCCGCAAGGGCGAGCAGCATGCGCCGGAATATCTGGCGATCAATCCCAACGCCAAGGTGCCGGCCATCGTCGACGGCGGCGAGACGGTGTTCGACAGCAACGCGATCCTGCTCTACCTCGGCGAAAAGACCGGCAAGTTCATGCCCGCCCGGAAGGGCGAGATGCTGTCGTGGCTGATGTTCGTCGCCACGGGCATCGGCCCCTATTCGGGCCAGGCGGTCCACTTCCGCAACTTTGCGCCCGAGCCCAAGGAATACGCCGTCAACCGCTACACGTTCGAGGCGCAGCGCCACTGGGGCATCCTCGAGGCGCGGCTGGCCAAGCAGCAGTTCATGTGCGGGGACAGTTTCAGCATCGTCGACATGGCGGTGTGGGGCTGGTCGCGCCTGATCCCGTTCGTGCTCGGGCCTGAGGCGCCCCAGCAGTTCCCCAGCGTCCAGCGTCACCTCGCCGAGATCAACGCCCGTCCGGCGGCGGCCCGCGCGCTCGCCCTCAAGGACAAGCACGCCTTCAAGGCCGAGATGGACGAGGCGGCCAAGCTCGCGATGTTCCCGCACCTGGGCAAGAAGGTCGCCTGAGCCGCAGGCGCGGCTACATCATCCCCGGCGCACCGAGGTCGGTGCCGTCGATCATGCGGCTGTAGCGGAACGGCGTCGGATCGACGATCGGCGGGTCGCCGGCGATCAGGTCGGCGGCCAGCCGGCCTGCGCCGGGACCGATGCCGAAGCCGTGACCGGTATAGCCGGTCGACAGGAACAGGCCGGGCAGGGGATCGACGGCGGAGATCACCGGAATGCCGTCGGGTGTCGAATCGATCAGTCCGCCCCAGGCGTGCGCCACCTGTAAGCTCTTCAGCGCCGGATAGTGATCGCCGAGGCGCGTCAGCCCGCGCTCGACCAGAACCGGATCGGCGGCGGGATCGAGCGTGCGCTGGCGCTCGAACGGTGACTCCAGATCGAACGACCAGTTGGCGAAGGATTCCGGCCCTTCGAGGAAGGAGCGGCCGATGCCGAAGGTGAGGCCGGCGCGGCGCTTCCTGAAGGTCGGCCAGAACTGGCGGGCATAGAGCAGGCCTTGCGGCGACAGTTCCACCAGGCCGCGCCCGCCCAGCCCGACCGTGTAGCCACCGTCGAGGCGGCGGCGGATCGTGACGTCGGGCATCGACAGGCCGCCGCCCGTCACCTCGGGCGCCGCCGTCGTTGAGAAGGACGTCGAGCGAACGCTGGCCTGCGCCAGCCGCAGATCGTGGCGGCGGCAGAAGAGGGAGCTCCAGGCGCCACCGGCCAGCAGCACCGTCGCCGTGCGGATGATCCCGTATTCGGTGATGACGCCGGCGACCCTGCCGGCTTCGATGTCGAGCCCGCGTGCCGCGCAGTTCTGGTGCAGCGTGGCGCCGAGCTTCCGGGCGCCTTCGGCGATCGCGGGGCCGGCCAGCGAGGGCTCGGCGCGCCCGTCGGTCGGGGAATGCACGCCGCCGATCCACTGGCCCGTGCTGCCGGGCGTGAGTTCCTTCGCCTCGGCAGGGCTCAGCACCCGGCTGTGCATCTGGTACTCGCGGGCCTTGAGGGTCCATTCCTCCCACTGGGCGAAATCGGCCGGTCGATCGGTGACGTAGGTGAGACCGGTGCGGCGAAAACCGGTCTCGGCACCCAACTCGCGCGACAGGTCGCCCCAGATCTCCAGGCTTTTCATGGCGAGAGGCAGTTCGCGCAGGTCGCGATGCTGCTGGCGGCACCAGCCCCAGTTCCGGCTGGTCTGCTCGCCGCCGATCACGCCCTTGTCGAGCAGCGCGACCCGGTGGCCGCGCTTCGCCAGCCAGAAGGCGGCAGTGCTGCCGGCGATACCGCCACCGATCACCACGATTTCGGCGGCGGGCGGGAGTTTCTCGTCGCTGACGACGGGCTGGACGGGAGGGGACATGGGCTCCTGCGGACGGTACGCGCTGCGGAACAGTGTATCGCACGCTTTACGCGCTGGAACCCGGCGCGGTACTTTCCCGACCCTAAAAGGAGCCCCCAATGGACCTGACGTTCGGCAAGGAAGAACTCGCCTTCCAACAGGAAGTACGCGACTGGCTGAAGGAGAACTTGACTCCCGAGATCCTGGGTGAGATCAAGGTCGGCCGTAACGCCTACATGCCGAAGGAAAGGCTCATCGACTGGCAGAAGCGCCTGGCCAAG
>CAZPOS010000154.1:0-13074 GCA_964588065.1 uncultured Reyranella sp. | reverse complement strand
TCATTTTGTGCTTGTGCCGTATGGTTTTTCGGATGGCGCGCAACATGACGACCACCCCATGGCCCGTCAATGCGCAAAAACACAGGCAAAGCCAACATCTTGCGGGCTTTTGCCCTCCACAGGGCCAAGATGTTGACCGCTCACAGGCACACCACCTAATCTTGGCCGATGGAGCAGATTCAGCCGGGTGACCAACGGCGATCCGCTGTCGGGGGAAAGATGTCCAAGGCAGCCAGCGTAACGAACCGAGTCGACAGCGCGCTGAGCCGGCTCGAGTCGATGGTCGACGAGCGGCTGCGCCTCGAGCGGGAGCATTCCGACGCGCTGGCCGCCCGGCTCGCGAAGGTCGAAAGCGAGCATGAAGAACTCAAGCGCGTCGCGACCGAGGTCGAAGCCCGGCTCGAACGGGCGATGGAATATATCCGCACTCTGCTGGCCGCCGACCAGTCCTGACGGTCGGTTTTCTCCCCAGCCCGTGCGTGCGTCGCCGCACGCGACGTGGCAGACTGCACAACCCCTCAAAACGCCGAACAAGGCGCAATAAAGCAGGAGAAGCGGAAAATGCCGCAGGTTTCGGTTCAGATCGCCGGTCGTACCTATGAACTCGCTTGCGGCGAAGGCGAGGAAGCGCGCGTCCAGGAACTGGCCGCCTATGTCGACGGCAAGGTGAGCGAGCTGCGCCGCCAGCTTCCGGGCACGCCCGAGTTCAAGCTGCTGGTCTTCGCCTCGTTGCTGCTTGCCGAGGAAAGCCGCGAGGCGCGCGGCGTCGCGACGGCTGCCGAGACGGCGCGTGTCACGGCCACCGCGCGCGTCGACAAGATGTCGAAGAAGGTGTCAGGCGCCGCGTAGGCGGCACCTGACATCCCGAGCAACGCGAGGGATCTGCATCAGTACGGCTCCCTGTCATTGCGATGGCTGCCTCAAGCTCCTACATTGGACGCGGGGCGGATTTCTGCGCGGCGCGTGGCCCGCTTAAAACCCCGGGGCCAATAAGAACTCCTGGGAGTTGTTCCTGGCCTTGACCCTGGTCTTGGCTACACGACGCCCACCTGCTTTTGCAGGCCTTGGAGGTTCTACGAGCCACGGCCCATCGTGGAGCCGCCCCACTTGCTTCGCTTTCCGGCATGACCCTGACCGAGAACAAACGAGCGCTGCGAACCGCCATGCTGGCCCGGCGCCAAGCCCTGAGCGATGAGGAGCGCCGGGCCGCGGCAGGCGCCTTGGTCGATTCCTTCCGCCTCGAACGTCCGTTCGGCATGCCGGCGATCGTATCCGGATTCTGGCCGATCAAGGACGAGATCGACGTCCGGCCGCTGATGGCCCTTCTGCACGGTGAGGGCTGCCGGCTGGCGTTGCCGGTCGTACACGGGCGAGGCCAGAGGCTTTCGTTCCGCGCCTGGTCTCCGGGCGACATTTTGGAATCCGGCGTCTTCGGCACGTTGCAGCCTTCGGCCGGCAGTGAGACGCTCGAGCCTGACGCCCTGCTGGTGCCCCTGCTGGCCTGCGACGCCGAGGGATGGCGGCTGGGTTACGGCGGTGGCTTCTTCGACCGGACGCTCGAAGACCTGCGCCAGCGGCGCCCGGTGTCGGCCGTGGGCGTCGGCTTCGATCTCCAGTTCGTGCCCGATGTGCCGCATGGAGCCGACGACCAGCGGCTGGATTGGCTGTTGACCGACCGGCGCGCTTGCGCCTTTGTCTGACGCATGAAGATCATGTTTTGCGGCGACATCGTCGGCCGCGCCGGCCGCGATGCGGTCATCAAGGAGGTGCCGCGTCTGCGCCGGGAACTGGGCCTCGATTTCGTCGTGGTCAACGGTGAGAACGCGGCGGCCGGTTTCGGAATCACCGCCAAGATCTGCGCCGAACTGCACGAGGCGGGGGTCGACTGCATCACGACCGGCAACCATGCCTGGGACCAGCGCGAGATCATTCCGTACATCGCGCAGGACAAGCGCCTGCTGCGACCGATCAATTTCCCGCCCGGAACGCCCGGCTGGGGCGCCAACCTGTTCCAGACCGCGCGCGGCCAGAAGGTCGTGGTGATCAACGTCATGTGTCGGCTGTTCATGGACGCGCTGGACGACCCTTTCCGCGCGCTGGATGCCGAACTCTCCAAATATACGCTCGGTGGCAGCGCCAACCTGATCCTGGTCGATGTCCACGGCGAGGCGACCAGCGAAAAGCAGTCGATCGGCCATTTCTGCGACGGCCGCGCCTCGGCCGTGCTCGGCACTCACAGCCATGTCCCAACGGCCGACGGTTGGATTCTGCCCCGCGGTACGGCCTACCAGACCGATGTCGGCATGTGCGGCGACTATGACAGCGTGATCGGCATGAAGAAGGAGATCGCGATGCAGAGATTCATCCGCAAGATGCCGGGCGAGCGCCTGTCCCCGGCCGAGGGGGAAGGTACTTTGTGCGCGGCGGTGGTCGAAACCGACGACCGGACCGGCCTCGCCAAGGCCATACGGCCGATCCGGGTCGGGGGGCGGCTCGCTCCGGCCGCCTGACTCCCTCATCTTGTATCCGGCGGGGCCGCTCCATAGCTATTAGCGGTGGCGGAAGAGCGCCGTTGACGGGCTGGGGAAAAAGCGGCATCCTTTTGATGTTAAACGGTTTTTCGCCGGAGCGGCGAACTGTCTTCCAGGTTAGAGGGGGCGTCGGAATCAAGGTTCCGACGTTATTTAGCGGGGGCTTCGGCCCCCGCCTTTTTTTGTCCGGAAGGCGTCAGAACGCCTCTGCAGCCTGCCAAAGCCCACGAGAAGTGGTATAGGCGGCTCTTCCGGTTACCTAATCTGGTTGTTGGCGATGGCGGGGCATTCCCAATTCAAGAACATCATGCACCGCAAGGGGCGTCAGGACGCCGTGCGGGCCAAGATCTTCACCAAGCTCATCCGCGAAATCACGACCGCGGCCCGGCTGGGGGCGGCCGACCCGGCATCCAACCCGCGTCTGCGGGCTGCCGTGATCGCCGCGCGCGACGCCAACATGACGCGCGACACGATCGATCGCGCGATCAAGCGTGGATCCGGCCCCGATGCGGATGCGAACTACGACGAGGTCCGCTACGAGGGCTACGGGCCGGCCGGCGTCGCCGTGATCGTCGAGGCGCTGACCAACAACCGCAACCGTACCGCGGGCGAGGTTCGGTCGATCTTCTCCAAGCATGGCGGCAATCTGGGTGAGTCCAACAGCGTGTCGTTCATGTTCGACCGGCTGGGCGAGTTCCGGTACCCGCTGTCCGTCGGCAGCGCCGACGAGGTGCTGGAGAAGGCGATCGATGCCGGCGCCGACGACGTCGTGAGCGGCGAGGGCGAAGACGCGGTCCACGAGATCTACTGTGCCCA
The DNA here is from genome assembly GCA_964588065.1 of uncultured Reyranella sp. Classification (GTDB taxonomy): domain Bacteria; phylum Pseudomonadota; class Alphaproteobacteria; order Reyranellales; family Reyranellaceae; genus Reyranella. The sequence goes on along the minus strand of CAZPOS010000154.1, from coordinate 9,727 downwards.
GGACAGCTTCAACGTCGTGCGCGAGGCGCTGGAGAAGTCGCTGGGCCAGCCCAGCGTCGCCAAGCTCACCTGGCGTCCCAAGACCGGCGCGCCGATCGAGGGCGAGACGGTGCAGACGCTGCTCGATCTCATCTCGGCGCTCGAAGACAACGACGACGTCCAGAACGTCTACGCCAACTTCGAGATGTCGGACGACGCTCTGGCGAAGTTCGCGGCCTGAGCCGGGTGCAATGAGACTGATCGGCCTCGACCCCGGTCTGCGATTGACCGGCTGGGGTGTGATCGAGGTCGAGGGCAACCGGCTGCGCCACGTGGCCCACGGGGTGGTGAAAGTGCCTACCCGGGACTCGCTGGCGGAGCGGCTGCGGGAGTTGTTCGAAGGCGTTGCGCAGGTTCTGGAAGCGCAGCGACCCGCCGAGGCTGCGGTCGAGGAGACCTTCGTGAACGTCAATCCCGGGTCCACCCTGAAACTCGGCCAGGCGCGTGGCGTCGTCATGCTGGCGCCCGCGCGAGCCGGCCTGCCGGTCTTCGAGTACGCCACCAACCTGGTGAAGAAGTCGGTCGTCGGGACGGGGCACGCCGACAAGAACCAGATCGCCATGATGGTCGGCCGGCTCCTGCCCGGTGTCGACGCCCGTCAGGACGCCGCCGATGCGCTGGCGGTCGCCATCTGCCACGCCCATCACCGCGCCACGGCGCGTCGGATCGAGGCCGCGCTGTGATCGCCAAGCTGAAGGGTATGGTCGATTCCGTCGACACCGACAGCGCCGTCATCGATGTCGGCGGTGTCGGCTATCTCGTCTCCGCCTCGACCCGCACCCTGCGCGATCTCGCCATCGGTGGACCGGCGACCGTGCTGATCGAGACGATCGTGCGCGAAGATGCCATCGCGCTCTACGGCTTCCTCGAGACGGCAGAGCGCGACTGGTTTCGCATCCTGACGACGGTGCAGGGCGTGGGCGCGCGCGTCGCGCTGGCGATCCTCTCGACCCTGTCGCCCGATGAAATCGCCCGCGCCATTGCCGCCCAGGATCGCGCGACCCTGAGCCGTCCGCCCGGCGTCGGGCCGAAGCTCGCGGCGCGCCTCGCCACCGAACTGAAGGACAAGGCCGCGGCCTTCGGCGTTGCGCCATCGCCCGGCACCGAGAGCCGGGCACGAGAGGCGGCAAGTCCGGCCGGCTCGATCAACGAGGATGCGATCTCCGCCCTGGTCAACCTGGGCTACAAGCGCGTCGAGGCCTTCGGCGCCGTCGCGCGCGTCACCCAGAGGCTCGGCGCTGAAGCTCCGCTGGATGCCGTGATCCGGGCCGGCCTGCAGGAGCTTGCGCGATGAGTACCGCTCCCGAACGCCTGGTAACGCCCAAGCGCGCCGAGGAAGACGCTGCCGAACTGGCGCTGCGACCGCAGACGCTCGACGATTTCATCGGTCAGAAGCAGGTCCGCGAGAACCTCAAGATCTTCATCGCCGCCGCCAAGGGGCGCGGCGAGGCGCTCGATCACGTGCTGCTGCACGGTCCGCCGGGCCTCGGCAAGACGACGATGGCGCAGATCGTGGCGCGCGAGATGGGCGTCGGCTTCCGGGCGACTTCGGGGCCGGTGATCCAGAAGGCGGGCGACCTCGCCGCGCAGCTCACGAATCTACAGCCGCACGACGTGTTGTTCATCGACGAGATCCATCGTCTCAATCCTGCAATCGAGGAGGTTCTCTATCCCGCGATGGAGGATTTCCAGCTCGACCTGATGATCGGCGAGGGGCCGGCCGCGCGCTCGGTGCGCATCGAGCTGCCGCCGTTCACCCTGGTGGGCGCGACCACCCGGTCGGGTCTCATGACGCGGCCCTTGCGGGAGCGCTTCGGCATTCCGCTGCGCATGGTGTTCTACACGCCGGCCGAGCTCGAAACGATCGTGCAGCGCGCTGCCCGCGTCCTGAACATGCCGCTCGCTGCCGATGGCAGCGCGGAGATCGCCAAGCGCTCGCGCGGCACGCCGCGCGTGGCCAATCGGCTGCTGCGCCGGGTGCGCGACTTCGCGGCCGTGGCCGGCGATGCCAAGGTCGATGCCCGGATCGCCGATGCGGCGCTGACGAGACTGGAAGTCGACGGGCGCGGGCTCGACGCGATGGATCGCCGGTATCTGGCCTGCATCGCCGAGAATTACGGCGGCGGCCCGGTCGGAGCCGAGACCCTGGCGGCGGCGCTGGCGGAACAGCGCGACGTGATCGAGGACGTGATCGAGCCCTACCTGATGCAGCTCGGCCTGCTGATGCGCACGCCACGCGGCCGCCTGTTGTCGGAGGGCGGCTATCGCCATCTCGGTCTGGCGATGCCCAAGGGACAGAAGCAGCAGCTCGACCTGCTGTCGGCCGGCGACCCGTCGGAGGATGCGTGAACACCGCGCCGACGTCGGGGCGTCTCCAGGATGGCAGCCATGTCCTGCCGCTGCGCGTCTACTACGAGGACACCGACGCGGCCGGCATCGTCTACTACGCCAACTGGCTCCGGTTCCTGGAGCGGGGCCGCACGGAAATGCTGCGCCTGCTGGGACAGCAGCACACCGAGTTGCGTGCGGAGCGTGGCGTCCACTGGGTCGTACGCCGTTGTGCCATCGACTACCTCAAGCCGGCGCGGCTGGACGACACGATCGAGATCGTGACCGGTTGCGGCGAGATGCGCGGCGCGTCGCTGGACATGATTCAGCACGCGCGCCGCAACGAAGAGATCCTGGTTCGAGCCGAGCTCGTCGTCGCCTGCATGGGCGAGGGCGGCCGGCCTGTCCGATTGCCGCCGCTCGTGCGGACTGCCCTGGCCCAGGTAGCTGCGAGCGGATCGCCCCGCTCACGCCATATTCGGATACAACCCTCTTGAACCAACGGAGAACATAAATGGACGCGCTAGCGCAGGTCGCCGGAGCCCCCCTCGGCGGCGGCACGGGGACGATTGACATGTCCGTATACGGCCTGTTCATGCAGGCCGACTGGGTCGTGAAGGCCATCATGATCCTGCTCATGCTGGCGTCGTTCTGGTCGTGGGCGATCATCTTCGAAAAGGTCCTCCGCCTGCGGTCGCTGAAGCGCAGCGCCCAGTCGTTCGAGGATACGTTCTGGTCCGGTGTCTCGCTCGAGGACCTCTACGATCGCGTCGGCGCCAAGCCAGACGACCCGATGTCGAGCATCTTCGCCGCCGCCATGCGCGAATGGCGCCGCTCGATCTCGAAGGGGCTCGCCTCCAGCGCCACGGCGCGCGCGGCCCTGCGCCAGCGCATCGAGCAGGTCATGGGCGTCACCATCCAGCGCGAGATGGAGGCGATCGAGAAGCGGTTGGGCTTCCTCGCCACCGTCGGCGCGAACGCCACCTTCGTCGGCCTGTTCGGCACCGTCTGGGGCATCATGAACAGCTTCAGCCACATCGCGCAGTCGAAGAACACGTCGCTGGCCGTCGTGGCGCCCGGCATCTCCGAGGCCCTGTTCGCCACCGCGATCGGGCTGGTCGCCGCGATTCCGGCGGCCGCCGCCTACAACATCCTGTCGGGCCAGGTCTCGCGCTACGCCCAGCAGCTCGAGGCGTTCGCCGGTGAGTTCATCACCATCCTGTCGCGCCAGCTCGAGGAACAAGTCTGATGTCGGGTGTCATTCCGGCACCCGGCGCCAACGGATCGGGCAGCAAGTTCAAGCGGCGGAGCTACACGCCGATCGCCGACATCAACGTGACGCCGCTGGTCGACGTCATGCTGGTGCTGCTGATCATCTTCATGGTGACGGCGCCGCTGCTGCAGGTCGGCGTCCCGGTCGACCTGCCGAAGACCAGCGCCAGCCAGGTCGGCGGCAAGGACGAACCGATGGTCGTCTCGGTGAATTCCCAGGGCGAGGTGTTCCTGGGCGAGACCAAGTACGACATCGCCGAACTCGGCGCGAAGCTGAAGGCGGTGCACGAGGAGAAGCCCGACCAGCGCGTCTTCATGCGAGGCGACAAGAGCGTCGACTACGGGAAGATGATGGAGGTCATGGGCGTCGTGATCGACAGCGGCTTCCGCCAGCTCGGCCTGCTGGGCGAGCAGGCCCAGGCGCTGGGACGCGGGACGGTGACTCCGGCCGCCCCCGGCCAGACCGCACCGCGCGCGCCACAGGCTCCGGCACAGTCGCAACCCCAGGCGCCTGCTCCGCGGCGCTGAGAGAACGGCACGAAGAGGAAGATGGTGCGTCGCCATCCCGCCAGCGTCGAGATGCGCACACCGGCCATCGTGTCGGCGATGGTGCATGTCTTCGTGCTGGGCGCGGCGGTGCTCAATCTCGACTTCTTCGGCCGTACGCCGCCGATGGAGCCCGAGCCGGTGATGGTCGAATTCGAGGCGATCGACAAGAAAGCCGGGGCTCCGACGGTGGCCACGCTGCCGCCGCAGCCGAAGGACGCGCCGATCGCCCAGGAGACGACCAAGGCACCGCCCGTGCAGTCGGCCGAGCCTCCGCCATCGCCTCCGACTCCGAAGCCGCCCGAGGTCACCGAGCCGCCCAAGCCGCCGACGCCGCCCAAGCCCGAGGAGAAGCCGAAGACGGAGGCTGCCAAGCCGGTCGAGGATCTCGTGGCGTTGAAGCCGAAGGAGCCGGAGAAGCCGAAGGTCGAGAAGCCGCCGGAGCCGCCCAAGCCCGCGCCCGAGGCCAAGAAGCCCGAGCCGCCGAAGCCACCGCCGCCCAAGCCCGCGCCGCCCAAGCAGAGCGTCGATTCGATGATCGACGACATCCTGAAGAACAAGCAGTCGACGCAGAAGATCCACACGCCGGAGCAGAGCCCCAAGCCGGTGCAGCAGGTCACGCGGCAGGCGCCCGCGGCGCCGAACCTCGCGGCCGTCGTCACGGCCAGCGAGATCGAGGGTGTGCGCCAGAAGATCCGGCCGTGCTGGAACACCCAGGGCGGTGCGCGGGATCAGGCGATGATCATTACGCTGATCGTCGAGATGAACCAGAATGGGACGCCGGTGAAGGCCGAGCTGCGCGACACCGGGCGCTACAACAGCGATCCGGTCTTCCGCGCCGCGGCCGATGCGGCCCATCGCGCCATCATGAACCCGCGGTGTCAGCCATGGCCGCTGTCACCAGAAAAATTCACGAGTTGGAAAACGATTACGTTCAATTTCGACCCACGCGACTACTAGAGACCGACGTCTTAACAGAAACCTTCAATTGAAGAGGTCCGACATGATGCTTCCCCGACGGACGACCCTGCTGGGCGGCGTGGCACTCGCCACCGCCGGTGTCGCGGGCACCGCGCGCGCCCAGCTCACCATCGACATGACGCGGCCGAGCTTCGAGCCGGTACCGATCGCCATCGTCGACTTCCGGGGCGACCCGGTGGGCGCCCAGATGGCCGGCGTCATCCGCAACAACCTGCAGAATTCCGGCCTGTTCCGTGTGATCCCGACCAGCGCCTATATCCAGAAGGACGTGGATGCGACCACGCCGCCGCGGTTCCCCGACTGGCGCAGCGTCGGCGCGGCGGGCCTCGTCGTCGGCCAGGTCACTTCGGTCGGCGGCAGCATCAAGGTCGACTTCCGTCTGTGGGACGTGGTCACCAGCCAGCAGGCCACGGGCCTTTCCTTCACCAGCCAGCCGAACAACTGGCGGCGGCTCGCCCACATCATCTCGGACGCGATCTACAAGCGCGTCACCGGCGAGGAGGGTTACTTCGACACCCGCGTTGCGTACGTGTCCGAAACGGGTCCCGGCAACAACCGCACCAAGCGCATCGCCATCATGGACCAGGATGGCGCCAACAACCGCTACCTGACCGACGGCAAGACGATCGCCCTGACGCCGCGCTTCTCGCCGACGCTGCAGGAAATCGTCTACATGGCCTATGGCGAGAACAACGGCCCGCCGCGGGTCTACCTGCAGAACGTCGACAGCGGCCGCCGCGAGCTGCTGGGCAACTTCCCGGGCATGAGCTTCGCGCCGCGCTTCTCGCCGGACGGTACCAAGGTCGTCATGAGCATCGCGGAAAACGGTCGCACCAATCTCTACGAGATGGACGTGCGCGGCCGGCAGCTGCGCCGCCTGACGAATTCGCCCGCGATCGACACCTCGCCGTGCTTCTCGGCCGACGGTTCGCAGATCGTGTTCAACTCGGACCGCGGCGGCGCCCAGCAGCTCTACGTGATGAGCGCAGGCGGCGGCGGCGAGCGGCGCATCAGCTTCGGCGACGGTCGCTACGCCACGCCGGTCTGGTCGCCGCGCGGCGACTTCATCGCCTTCACCAAGATCGGGGCGGGCGGCTTCGGCATCGGTGTGATGCGCTCGGACGGAAGTGGGGAGCGCATGCTCGCCAGCGGCTTCCTCGTCGAGGGCCCCACTTGGGCGCCGAACGGCCGCGTGCTGATGTTCTTCCGCGGGCAGCCCAGCTCGGGCGGCCGCGCGGGTTCATCGTCTCTGCACCAGATCGACATCACGGGCCGCTTCGAGCGGCAGGTGCCGACGCCGACCGATGCGTCGGATCCGGCCTGGTCGCCCTTGATTCCGCAGTAGCGAAATATATGATCTTTTTCGTCGACCCGCGCGTACCTCTCGCCCGGGTCGATTCCGTCAGGGAGTGGATCCACAGATGAGAATTATCAAGGCTTTGTCGGCCCTTGCAGCGGTGTTCCTCATCGCCGCCTGCAGCAACAACAACGACACGCAGACGGCATCCGCTGCGACCACCTCCGTGACGCCGGGATCGGTGGGCGACTTCCGGCAGAATGTCGGCGACCGCGTCTTCTTCGACACCGACTCCTCCACCGTACGCGAGGACGGCCGGCAGACCCTGAACCGTCAGGCCGAGTGGCTGAAGAAGTACGGCAACTACCAGATCACCGTCGAAGGCCATTGCGACGAGCGCGGCACGCGCGAGTACAACCTGGCCCTCGGCGAACGCCGCGCCAACGCCGCGCGCCAGTACCTGATCGCGCAGGGCATCCCCGCATCGCGCATCAAGACCGTCAGCTATGGCAAGGAGCGTCCGGATCCGGTCGGCTCCGACGAGGCCGCCTGGGCGCGCAATCGCCGCGCCGTGACGGCCCTGGAGTAGAACAGCCCCGCACAGGGCGAGTTCAGGAAACGCCGGTCGGGATACGACCGGCGTTTTCGTTTGGAGGCGGAACGGCCATGCCTGAAAATGGCCGCGTTTGCTGTGAACAAAGCGTCTGTCATGAAGATCACCCTGTCCCGGCTCGCCCTTCTGGTCGCTCTTGCCCTGCCCACGGCGGCAGCGGCGCAGCGTGGGGGAGATGCGGTCTACATCGAGGACCGTTTCAATCAGCTCCAGCAGTCGCTCACCAATCTGACCGGCCAGATCGAGCAGCTGCAGAATCGCAACGCGAAGCTGCAGCAGCAGATGGAGAAGATGCAGGCGGACTATGAGTACCGCATCGAACAGCTCGAGAAGGGCGGTGGCGCGCGTCCCGGTGGCGCTGCGCCGCGGCCCGGCGGACAGGCAGCCGCACCCGCGACACCATCGACGCCGGCGCCGCCGGCTGGTGCGACCGCCGAGCAGCTTTACGATGACGCCGTCAAGAAGCTGCAGGACGGCGACTATGCCGGCGCCGAGCGCGGCTTCAAGACGTTCATCCAGCGCAACCCGCAGAACAAGCTCGCGGGTAACGCCCAGTACTGGCTCGGCGAGACCTACTACGCCCGTCGCGACTACAACAGTGCGCTGACGGCCTTTGCCGAGGGCTACAAGGTCTACAAGACCAGCCCGAAGGGCCCGGACAATCTGCTGAAACTCGGCATCACGATGGCCGTGCTGGGCCGCAAGCCGGATGCCTGTGCGGTGTTCGCGCGCTTCAGCCAGGACTATCCGCGCGCGACCGACCTGCAGAAGCGGCGAATCGAGCAGGAGCGCCAGAAGAACGGGTGCGGGTGAGCGACACCGGTGACCCGCGACCCGTCGACGGGGCGACCTTCGCGCGCCTCATGGCGGCCTTTCGACCGTTTGAGACAGGCCCGGAACTGGCCGTCGCCGTTTCCGGCGGCCGCGACTCGCTCGCGCTCGCTCTGCTGGCCCACGAATGGGCACTCGCGCACGGTGGCCGGATCCTCGCGCTGATCGTCGATCACGGCCTGCGCCCCGAGGCGGCGGGCGAAGCGCAAGCGACGGCAACCCTGCTGGGAGGCCGCGGAATTGAGAGCCTCATCCTGCGCTGGACAGGACCGAAGCCGTCGGCCGGCCTCCAGGAAGCCGCGCGTGTCGCCCGGTACGGGCTGCTGCGTGAGGCCTGTCGGGAGGGTGGCATCCTGCACCTCCTGGTGGGACACCAGGCCGACGACCAGGCCGAGACGATCGCCATGCGCACGGCGCGGGCCAGCGGTCCGGATGGCCTGGCTGGCATGGCGGCGGTCGTCGAGTGGCCTGAGGTCCGCCTCCTGCGTCCCCTGTTGCCGGTCCCCCGGGCGCGGCTTGCCGACACGCTGATCTCCCGCGGTGTCCCTTGGATCGACGATCCGTCAAACAGCGACCCCCGGTTCGAACGGGCCCGCCTGCGGGGCGAGGGCGCGCTCGCCTCGGGTCCCGTCGATGCAGATCATGTGAGGGCCGGCCGCGAGCTGGAGGCCGCCCGAGCGGGGGTGGCGTTGCTGCAGGCCCGGGACGATGGCAGCGTCGCGATCGACCGCGCTGTCCTCGGACACCTGTCTCTGGCGGTGCGTCGCAGGCTGGCCAGCCGGGTCGTGCAGGCGTTGGGCGGCGGCGATCATCCGCCGCGCCGGGAGCGCCTCGATCGGGCGCTCGCCCGGCTGTCCGGTGCCGCCGACCGCGGCAAGTCCGGCCGCGGCCAGGATTTCACCCTGGCGGGGTGCCAGTTCGCCCTGCGTCAGGCGGGCGGCTCGCGGCAGCTTGAGTGGATTGTCCGGCCCGAAAATGGCAGGAAGGGAAGGCAGCCCTTGATTCCTGCTGCATTTTTCGCTTGCGACCCTGCGGCCGCAACCCATCTTGGTCGTAGCCCCTCATAACGGAAGCCACAGTGAACCCGTTCAATCGTAACGCCGCCCTCTGGATCGTCATCGTCCTGTTGCTCGCGCTGCTTTACAGCGTCTTCCAGGGCGGGGCTTCCCGGACCCCGGGCAACACGATCTCCTACTCCGAGTTCGTTCGGTCGGTCGAGCAGCGGCAGGTCCAGGACGTCCGGATCCAGGGCAATACGATCAACGGCACCTTCCGTGAGCCGCGCAACGGCATCCAGAAATTCTCGACCTACGCGCCGAGCACGCCGCCCGACGACCAGCTGATGCCGATGCTGATCAAGAACGTCGACCGCGTCGATGCGGGGCCGGCGGAAGAGGGTATGAACCTCGGCAGCATCTTCGTGAGCTGGCTGCCCGTCCTCGTCCTGGTCGGCGTCTACATCTTCTTCCTGCGCCAGATGCAGAGCGGCACCGGCCGCGCCATGGGCTTCGGGAAATCCAAGGCGCGCCTGCTGACCGAGAAGCACGGCCGCGTGACCTTCGACGACGTCGCGGGCATCGATGAGGCCAAGGGCGAACTCGAGGAGATCGTCGACTTCCTGAAGGACCCGCAGAAGTTCCAGCGCCTCGGCGGCAAGATCCCCAAGGGCTGCTTGCTGGTCGGTCCTCCGGGTACCGGCAAGACGCTGCTGGCGCGCGCCATCGCCGGCGAAGCCAACGTGCCGTTCTTCACCATCTCGGGCTCCGACTTCGTCGAGATGTTCGTGGGCGTCGGCGCCAGCCGCGTGCGCGACATGTTCG
>CAZPOS010000153.1:5335-13080 GCA_964588065.1 uncultured Reyranella sp. | reverse complement strand
CTCGTGTGCAATCTGGTGATGGCGGTCGGGACCTGGCCGTTCCTCGACCGGCGCAGCGCGCTCACCGTGGGCTACTGCTCGGGCGGGCGTCACAACGCGCTGCTGATGGCGGTGCTGCCGGCCACGGCCGATCCCGACATCTTCCTGTTCATCGCCGCGGTGCAGTTCCCGATCTACATCATCCCCGCGCTTCTACAGCCGCTCTACCGACGCTTGCTGCCCCGTTGAGGCCGTTGTAACGATCCGGACAGGGGAATTTACCGGGAGATCCAACCATGAAGCGCAGACTTCTGCTCGCCACCGCCGCGACCCTGCTCGCCACGCCCGCTTTCGCCCAGACCAAGTGGGACCTGCCGGCCGCCTATCCGGCGACCAACTATCACTCGGTCAATCTGCAGAAATTCGCCGATGCCGTTAAGACGAGTTCGGGCGGCAAGCTCGAGATTGTCGTCCATCCCGGCGCCTCGCTGTTCAAGGCTCCCGAGATCAAGCGCGCCGTGCAGACCGGCCAGGCGCCGATCGGCGAGATCCTGGTCTCGAACTTCGAGAATGAAGACCCGGTCTACGGTGTCGACGTCGTGCCCTTCCTGGCGAGCTCGTTCCCGGAAGCCAAGAAGCTGTGGGCGGCTCAGAAGCCGGTGCTGGAGAAGAAGGCCGCCGCCCAGGGCATGATGGTCCTGTTCGCGGTGCCGTGGCCGCCGCAGGGCCTCTACGCCAAGAAGGAAGTGAACCAGCTCTCCGACATGAAGGGCATGAAGTTCCGCGCCTACAATCGCGGCACGTCACGCATCGCGGAGCTGACCGGCGCGCAGCCCATCACCATCCAGGCCGCCGAGCTCAGCCAGGCGCTCGCGACCGGCAAGGTCGATTCGTTCATTTCGTCGGGGGCCACCGGCGTCGACTCGAAGGTCTGGGAGCAGCTGACCCACTTCTACGACACCCAGGCCTGGCTGCCGAAGAACGCAGTGCTGATGAACAAGGCCGCCTTCGACAAGCTCGATCCCGCCACCCAGAAGGTCGTGCTGGCCGAAGCGGCGAAGGCTGAGGCTCTGGGCTGGGCCGAGGCCGAGAAGCTCTCCGCCGGCTTCCTGGAGACGCTCACCAAGAACGGGATGAAGGTGCAGCCGCCCTCGCCCAAGCTCGCCGGCGAATACAAGGAGCTGGGCAAGAAGCTCACGGCCGAATGGCTCGAAAAGGCAGGCCCGGACGGCAAAGCCGTGGTCGACGCCTACAACAAGAACTAGGCCGTCCGCTCCCGTGCGGTCTGCACTGAAAACACTCTACGAGGTGACGGGGATCCTGGGCGGCATCTTCATGGTGCTGCTTCTGGTCTTCGTCCTCTACTCGGTCGGGCCAGGCGTCGGCCTGTGGATCGAGCAGACCTTCGGCCTACCCAACCCGATCACCTACGTGGCGCGCTCGGCCGACGAATTCGCAGGCTATGCCATGCTCGCGTCGGCGTTCCTGGCTCTCGCCTCGACCTTTGGTCGCGGCGAGCACATCCGGGTGACGCTGTTCCTGCAGCGCCTGCAGGGAACGCCACGTCGCCTGGCCGAGATCTGGTGCCTGACGCTCGGCAGCCTGCTGACCGGCTATCTCGCCTGGTTCTCGGTCAAGCTCTGCTGGCAATCCTACGAGATCAACGATGTCTCGACCGGGTTGATCGCCATCCCCCTGTGGATCCCGCAGGTCGGCATGGCGGTCGGTGCCGTGGTCCTGTGCATCGCCGTCGTCGAACAGCTCGTCGTGGTCGCGACGGGCGGCCCCCTCATGGAAGAACCGTCGGGCGAGGAAGCCGCCCACCTGGAGCGCTGATGGGCAGCATCGACGCCCAGATCGCGGTGCTCGCGATCTGCGCCCTCTTCTTCCTGTTCGGCACCGGCATCTGGATCGGCATGAGCATGATCGGCGTGTCGATCGCCGTCATGTGGATGTTCGCGCCGGCAAAGCCCGCCGGCGATGCGATGGCCACCGTGGTCTTCTCCGACCTGTCCTCCTGGACGCTGACGGCGCTGCCGCTCTTCATCTGGATGGGCGAGGTGCTGTTCCGCACCGCCATCTCGGAGGAGATGTTCCGCGGCCTCGCACCCTGGATGCGCCGCCTGCCCGGCCGCCTGGTCCACACCAACATCATCGGCTGCACGATCTTCGCGGCGGTCTCGGGCTCCTCGGCCGCGACCTGCGCCACGATCGGCAAGATGACCGTGCCGGAGCTGCGGCGCCGCGGCTATCCCGACGCCATCGCCATCGGCAGCCTCTCGGGCGCCGGCACCCTGGGCCTGTTGATCCCACCTTCGCTGATCATGATCGTGTACGGCGTGCAGGCCGAAGTCTCGATCGCCAAGCTGTTCGCGGCCGGCATCATTCCGGGTGTCCTTCTGGCCGGCCTGATGATGGCCTATGTCGGGGGCTGGTCGCTGCTCAATCCGACGAAGATCCCGCCGCCCGATCCGGCGATGCCGCTCAAGGAAAAGCTGCGCGAATCGAGTTCGCTGATCCCGGTCGTCCTGCTGATCCTGCTCGTGCTGGGATCGATCTATTCGGGCGTGGCCACAGCCACCGAATCGGCCGCCTTCGGCGTGCTGGGCTCCTTCGCCATCGCCTTCTGGCAACGGCGCCTGACGCTCCGGAATTTCTGGGACAGCGTGATGGGCGCCACCCGCCTCACCTCGATGATCCTGCTGATCCTGGCCGGTGCCTCGTTCCTGAAGCTCGCCATGGGCTTCACCGGCCTGCCGCGCCACCTCGCCGAGACCATCGCGGCGATGGGCCTGACGCCCGGCATGCTGATCCTGGTGCTCGCCGTCCTCTACATCATCCTCGGCTGCTTCCTCGACGGCATCTCGATGATCGTGCTGACCGCCGCCATCGTGCTGCCGATGATCGAACAGGCGGGCATCGATAAGATCTGGTTTGGCATCTTCATCACCATCGTGGTCGAAATGGCGCAGATCACGCCGCCCGTCGGCTTCAACCTGTTCGTGCTGCAGGGCATGACCGGCAAGTCGATCTTCTGGATCGGCAAGGTGTCTCTGCCGTTCTTCCTGACGATGGTGCTGTGCCTGGTGCTGCTCTATTTCTTCCCGGGCCTGGTGAGCTTCCTGCCGGACATGATGGTCAACGCCGCGCGCTGACCTCGCGATAGAAGTCCTTCAGCAGGTCGAGCACGTCGAGCACCGGCAGGCCGAGCGCCTGCTCCAGCGCCGGTTTGTAGGGCGGCAGGTTGGTGCATTCGAGTACCACCGTGTCGACCGCCGGATGCTTCTCCAGCAGCTCGCGACCGGCGGCGACGACCTCGCGCTCGACCGTTTCCCGATCGAGCGTGAGCCCGTTGCGCAGGAAGGTGCCCGCAAACGAACTGTCCTCGGGCAGCCCGACCACCGGCGTATCGGGGGGCGCGCCGACCGCTTCGAAATGCGCCGGGGTCAGGTTCTTCGCGGACGCGGTGATGACGCCGACCCTGCGCTTCGGAATCTTCGCGATATGCAGCAGCGCCGACGTCGCCACCGGCACCGGCGACACCGCCGCGAGCTCATCCTGGTAGAGCGCCAGGAACCCGCAGCTCGTCCCCAGCCCGACCGCTCCCGCCGCCGCCAGCGCCTCGGCATTCGCCTTCAGCGCCGCCAGCACGCGACGCCGGTCGGGATGCGCCGCGACCGCATCGGCCGACCCGATCCCCTCCATGCGTCGGAAGATCACTGGGAAATCGTACGAGGCCGCGTTGCCGACATCCCCCACGATCCGCGGAAACCGCGTATCGAGCATCAGGATGCCCAGCGAGGCACGGCGCGGCCGATCAGACATTGCGCTTGGCGATCGCGCGACCGGCGACATAGCCGAAGGTCAGGCAGGGCCCGATCGTCGTGCCGGCGCCGACCGACTTGGTGCCGATCGGGCTCGCCATTGCGATCCCCGCGCAATAGAGCCCGCCGATCACGCTGCGGTCGGGCCGCAGTACGCGGCAGTACCGGTCGGTGCGCGGGCCGCCCTTGGTGCCGAGGCTCACATAGAGGAAGGGCGCCGCATAGAACGGTCCCTGCTCGACGGTGCCGAGCGCGCGGTTCTTGGTATAGAAGCGCTCCCACACCGTCTCGCCGCGATGGAAATCGCGATCGACGCCTTCCTTCGACCAGCCGTTGAAGCGGTCGACCGTGGCGCGGAGTGCCGTCGGATCGAGGCCGATCTTCGCGGCCAGCGCCTCGATCGTGTCGGCCTTGCGGATGAAGCCCTTCTCCTTCGAGCCGAAATGCATGGAGAGCGTCATCGCCTTCGAATAGCGCGCGTCGAAGATCCTCCAGGCCGGAAGATGCAGGTGACGTCCGTCGGGCCCGCGCTCGTCGATCGCCACGCCGAGCGCCGGACTGCCTTCACTGACAAAGCGCTTGGCGTCGCGGTTTACCAGGATGACGTGCGGGGCATAGGTCTCGAGCAGCGGCTGGGCATGGCGACGGCCTTCGTAGGTCGTGAAGGTAGCGGGCGAGATCAGCGCCTGGTCCATGTGCGCGAGTTCTGCGCCGACCGCAGCCGCCATCACCTGGCCGTCACCGGTGTTGGTGTCGGGCGCGCCGGTGAGGTCGATGCCGGGGAAGTATCTGACCATGAGGTCGCGGTTCCAGTCGAAGCCGCCGGTCGCCAACACGACGCCGCGCGCGGCCCGGATCGTGCGCCGTTCGCCAACGATCGTGGCCTCGACGCCCGCCACCGCATCGCCGTCCATGACCAACCGATGGACCGGTGCCTCGAGTTCGATGCGGCATCCCTTGTCGAGACAGCCCCGCACCAGGCCGATCACCAGCGCATTGCCCGCACCGACCCGCGCCGTCAGCAGCCGCCAGAGCAGCGTCGGGGCCATACGCAGCGTGCCGCGCACCGGGTGCTTGAGCACGCCGTCGACCAGCTCGCGATAGGTGAAGAGCTGCGTCTTCACCGAAGACCGCACCCGGGTCCACCAGCGGCCCAGCAGGAATTTGCTCAGCGGCGTGGTTGAGACCATGCGGCCGAACGGCCTGCCGCCCGGCAGATCGGCATAGGGATCGGGATGGTTGACCAGCTCGAAGCGAAGCGGCGTCTCGTCTTCCAGGAAGCGCAGCATCGGTGCCGATTGCTCGGCCAGCACCTGCCACAGCTCCTCCTCGCTCTCCTCCCAGCCGGGCGGCGCCGCCCCCTTGATGTAGCGCAGCGTCTCCTCGGGCGAGTCCTCTATGCCCGCCGCCCTCATGTGATGGTTGCCCGGCACCCAGGTGCCCGCGCCGGACATTGCCGTCGTGCCGCCGAGCCAGCGGGACTTTTCGAGCACGATCACGCGGGCGCCATCGTGGGCGGCCGCCAGCGCCGCCGACAGGCCGGCAGCGCCCGAGCCCACCACGATGACGTCGTACTCCATCGGAGCGGGGCGCCCTACTTCGGCGGCTCGGGCCACTTCTTCTGTTCGCCGCGCACGGTCTCGAACCAGCGCGACAGGCGCAGCACGCCGGAATCGTCGAAGCGGCGGCCCGAAATCTGGAGGCCGATCGGCTTGCCTCCCTTCGTGTAGGCGCAGTTGATCGAGGCGGCCGGTTGTTCGCTCATGTTGTAGGGCATGGTGAAGCCAATGTGGTCCATCGCCCGGTTCACGTCGTTGGAGGGCATCTCCCATTCGGCCGGGAAGGTGGGCACCGGCGAGGTCGGCGATAGCACATAGTCGAACGGCTGCGTCGCCTTCACGGTGGCGGCGCGGATGGCCATGTAGTTGTTCACGCCGCGGATTACCATCGGCCCCGAAACGTCGGCGCCGGCGCGGCACCAGTCGGCGATGAAGGGCAGCACCTTCGCCTGGCGGGCATGGCTCAGCGCCGAGAAATCGACCCAGCTCCGCACCCGCCAGAAGGTGTCCTGGAGATCGAGCATGGCGGGGGTCATGAACGGCGCGACGGGTTCGACATGCGCACCGGCCGCTGCGAACAGCTTCGCCGCCGCCTCGATCGCCGCCTTGGTTTCCGACTCGACCGGCATGCCGCAGCCCGCGTCCAGGTGCAGGCCGATCTTGAGGCCCTTCGGTTCGAGCGGCCCGGCACCGAAATCGATGTCGACCGGCGGCAGGCTCATGTGGTCGCGCCAGTCGGGCTTGGAGAGTTCGGCCATCAGCAGGCAGGAGTCCGCGACGCTGCGCGTCATCGGCCCGATGGCGCGGCCGAAGAACGGCGGGTCGACTGGAATGCGCCCGAGGCTGGGCTTCAGGGTGAAGATGCCGTTCCAGCTCGCCGGCAGGCGGACCGAGCCGCCGATGTCGGTGCCAAGATGCAGTGGCCCGTAACCCGCAGCCGCAGCCGCGCCCGCGCCGGCGCTGGAGCCGCCGGGATTCCAGGCGAGATTCCACGGGTTGCGCGTCAGCGGATGGAAGGAGCTGCGTCCCGACGAGAGCATGCCGTAATCCGGCATGGTGGTCTTGGCCAGGATCACCGCCCCAGCCTCGCGCACGCGCGCCGCGGCCGGTGCGTCGGCGGCGGCGGGCACCAGTTCGGTCGCTGCCGTTCCAAGCGGCATCGGCACGCCCTTGGTCGCGATGTTTTCCTTGATGGTGATGGGCACGCCGTCGAGCGCACCCTGCGGCGCGCCCTTCTGCCAGCGCGCCTCGGCGGCCTTCGCGGCCTTGCGTGCGCACTCGAAGTCCGGCGCATACAGTGCCTTCAGCTTGGGCTCCCAGGCCTCGATGCGCGCGATCACGGCGTCGGTGGCCTCGACAGGCGACAGCGACTTGGATTTGTAGGAGGCGAGCAGTTCGCCGGCGGTCATGTCATGCAAAGCGGTCATGGAACGAACGTACACGATTTTCGAATGAGGGGTTTTGGGGCGATTTCCCGCACGCGCCCCTGCAAGACCCGCGCCCGTCCGCCTTCGTTCCGACCCGAAACGCAGTTAGACTGAAGCGATGGTCTATATCGAGCTGCTGATCGCCCTCGTCCTCATCCTCATCAACGGTGTCCTCGCAATGTCGGAACTGGCGGTCGTCTCGGCTCGCCGGGGCCGACTGAAGGCCATGGCCGAGGGCGGATCGCGCGGCGCCACGGCGGCGTTGCGGCTGGCCGACGATCCGGGCCGCTTCCTCTCGACGGTTCAGATCGGCATCACCCTGGTCGGAATCCTGGCGGGTGCCTTCTCCGGCGCGACCCTGGGCGCGCGCTTGACGGCCGTGCTGGTGGACTCCGGCATGTCCCTGCGCTTCGCCGAACCGCTGGCCTATGGCGGCGTCGTCGCCCTCATCACCTATCTGTCGCTCATCGTGGGCGAGCTGGTGCCGAAGCAGATCGCGCTGCGCAACGCCGAGGCCGTCGCCGCGACGGTGGCGCCGGGCATGGCGATGCTGGCGCGCATTTCCGCCCCCCTCGTCTGGCTGCTCGACGTTTCCGGCAAGGCGATCCTGCGGCTGTTGGGCGGCCGGCAGAGCGGTGAGTCCGCGGTGACCGCGGAGGAGATCAAGGCGCTGATCGCCGACGGGGAATCCTCGGGCGTCATCGAGCCGCGCGAACGCGGCATGATCAGCGCCGTCATGCGGCTCGGCGACCGGCCCGCGCGGGCCATCATGACGCCGCGGCACGAGCTCGACCTCGTCGACCTGTCGCTCGACCCGCAGGCCCTGCTGCAAACCGTCCAGTCGAGCGTCCACTCCCGCCTGGTCGCCTGGGATCCCGCCGCCAATCACGCCGCTGGCGTCGTCCGCAAGAACGACCTGCTGGTGGTCCCGGTGCTCGACCGCGACGGACGGCTCG
>CAZPOS010000153.1:0-5325 GCA_964588065.1 uncultured Reyranella sp. | reverse complement strand
TCATCCGCGACGGCAGCGCCGATCCGCGCGCGCTGGTCAGGCCCGCCCCCATCGTGCCGGATACGATGGACGGGTTCGACGTGCTCGACACGCTGAAGAACTCGCCCGCACACATGGTGCTGGTGCAGGACGAATATGGCGAGCTGCTGGGCATCGTCACGACCGCCGACATCCTCGAAGCCATCGTCGGCGCCTTCCAGACCGATGAGGGCCCGGCCGAGCCGGAAGCCAAGGAGCGCGACGACGGGTCGTGGCTGGTCGCGGGCAGCATGCCGGCCGACGAGCTCATCGAACTGCTGGGCATCACCACCAAGCGCACCGCCGACTTCCACACCGCCGCCGGCATGGTGCTGGCTGCCATGCGCCGCCTGCCCAAGGAAGGCGACGCCGTCGTGGTCGGCGGCTGGCGCTTCGAGGTCCTCGACATGGACGGCCGCCGCATCGACAAGCTTCTGGCGACCCGCGCGAAGACGGTGCACCGGGCAGCGAATACGTAACCCAGGAGGAAACCCGTCCACGACAGGTGGGATATCAGCGACAGCCCGACTGAGCCTAGCACTCCGTCTTCTGAGTCCAGAACTGATACATGCCGGCGAACGTGTCCGGCTTCTCGTCTTCGAAGACTCGCCACCGTGCAAGGTCGGTCGCGGCGCGATCGTCCGGAAAACGTGACCGATAGGCGTGCAACACGTCGGAGGCGATCTCAAATCCGATGAACGTGAGATTGTTCTCGCGAAGAAACAGCTCGATTTCCGTAAGAGTGAGGCACTTCTCCTGAACATGGAAGAGAAGGTCGCGGCACCCGCTGATGCTGAACATGTCCGATGACACTGAATGCGCCGACCGGCCGCCTTCGTCCATATCCATCAGCTCCTGCCGACACCGCCGTATCTCGCCGGCGGTCGAGCCGTAACCTCGCCCGGCGACGAACTCGCGCAGCCGTGCCACGTTGCGCCGCGCGCTCGCGCTGTAGAGGCCGAGCAGCATGAACCCGCCCGGTTTCAGCAGAGACAGAAGCGTGCGCCACCCGGTCCAGGGATCATCGAGATGATGCAGCACACCGCTCGCCTCGATCACATCGAAGCGACGATCGAATGCGCCCAGATTCAGCAAATCGGCTTGGGCAAACTCGATCGATGAAAGCCCGAGTTCGCGCGCCTTGCGCGCGGCATAGGCCAGGCTGTTGCGGCTGAGGTCGACGGCCAGCACGCGTGCCTTGGTGAACTGCTGCGCGGTCCTGATCGGATGCTGGCCGGTGCCGCAGCCTGCCACCAGGATCTCCATCCTGTCGGTAGCAGGAGCGGCAGCGAAGGCTGCCATCGGGAATGTCTGCCGCAGGTATGACTGGATGCAATCGGCCTTCTTCGCGCACGGAAGCTTGACCCAGCGTGGATACGGGTTCTCTTCATACTGGCTCTGAACGGCCAACGAGACGCCGTCTTCGATTGCGGTGAGCCGGCGAAGCGCAGTGGCGAGCCGACGTTCCTCTGCCGGTTCATGGAGCTGCTGCGTAAGAACTGACGCGACCTGCTGGGGCCACGACCTCTCCAGCAACCTGGGCCATTGCTTGACGGTCTGGAGTGGAAAGTAGGTCGCGACCGCAAGCACCCACGACGCCGGCGCCGGCGCGCCGGTGTCCAAAGCCGCCGACAGTAAATCCCGCAACGCCTCAGCGGCATGCAGCTCGTCGTCAGAAACGGCGAAGACGTACTCATTGATGAAGCACTGCCGCGCAAGCGCACTATGGAAGGCGATTCCTTCGATCGTTGGCAGAGCATCGCCGGCGGCATCAAGCAACACCCGCCGCGCCATCGTCAGGAAACGCTCCATGTCGACGTCGCCGACTGGAGCGGCCTCGAGCAGCGCGATCAGCAGCTGATCGGCCGCTACGGCCGCCAGGCCCCCGTCTCCGAACAGAGACTTCCCAGCCAACGGCTCCGGCCATGCCTTTAGCGCGCGCGTCACGCATCCGCCGCTCTCGGAGTCGAGCCTGATGAGGCTTATGCAGACCCGCGCGAGCTGATCCGGTCGCCCCCACGCCTCCGACAAGGCTCGCACCATGAGGGTCCGCAAACCGCCGTCGCCCCCCACGTCCCGCACGCGACTGAGGCAGGCAACCAGCAGCGCTTTGGCGTCGTCGGACTCCAGGGTCCGCAGCGAGCGGCTTACGGCGCGCAGGGCCGCCGCCGGCTCGCCCCGCGCGAGCTGCGCCGCTGCAAGGTTATTGAGGGCCATGACGAAGTTCGGGTCGATCTCGAGCGTGCGCTCATAGCTCGCGATGGCTTCGTCGACGCGGCCCTGGCCATACAGAGCGACACCGAGATTGTTGTGCGCTTCGGAAAGGTTGGGCTGCAGGGCGATCGTCCGGCGGTAGCAGTCGATTGCCTCGTCTGGTCTCCCGAGGCTCTCCAGAACGTTGCCAAGGTTGACCAGAGGCTCGAGATAGGTCGGCGCGAGGTCCAGCGCCTTGCGGTAGCTCGCAGCCGCGGCTTCCAGTCTGGAGAGGTTGATGAGCGCGTTGCCGAGATTGCACAGCGCCTCGGGGTAGTCCGGTTGGACGGCGAGAGCCTGGCCGATCAGCTCTATGGCAAGATCGGAGCGACCCGCCTGAAAGGCGGCGACACCAAGAAGATGCAGGCTGTCGGCGTGTCGGGGGGCGACGGTGAGGACCTGGCGATACTGGCGCTCCGCTTCAACCAGCCGTCCGGCCTGATGGTGCCGGACCGCTTCGGCGAAAATCCTCTGGATACTCGAAGCCGATATCGAGCCCGACACCGGTTGTGGCGACGGGCGCTTGCCACCGCCTATGCGTTGCCTTCGACTCATCGGGCTTGGCCGCCCCCCGCTTAGATAGACTTGGCACTGTGACAACCCTGGGCAGTAGAGTCGAGGGACAACTATCGACAGTACAAGCCGACCTCGGGTTCGCGCTACGATCGTCGCCCGGCCGGAAAGCCTTCAACTTGGAAAGGACAAATCTCTGCCCTGATCGCGGCGGGGCCGACGAAGGGCGACTGCAGCGTGTCGGACACGCTGCCCTGGACGGCCGCGGGGCGCGGCTATGTCATCGACGTCTTCTCCGATGGCACCGACTGCCGCAATGCCGCGACCGCGCTGGTGATCCGGGCGCGGCCGATGCTGCCGGTCGACCCCGGCATCGAGTCGACGGCCCTCGTGGTCCTGATGTCGGGTGGCGGGGTCGTCGAAGTCGGAAGCACCCGGCAGAACTGAAGCGTCAGCCCTTGCCGACGTTGCCGATCCGGTCGGCGATGATCCTGGTGAGGTAAGGCGCGGCGAACAGCACGACGAGCAGACGGACCGTCTGCATGGCCATCACGAACGACACGTCGACGTCGGTCGAGGCCGCGATGATGGCGATCGAGTCGGCGCCGCCGGGGCTGGTGGCGAGATAGGCGGTGAGCGGGTCGATGCCGGCGGCGAACACCATGAAGGCCGCGACCGCGCCGCACATCGCCAGCATGACGAAGATGCACAGCAGGATGCCGGGCAGCTGGCGCAGCACGTAGGCCAGCAGCGAACGCGTGAAGCGCAGGCCGACATTCCAGCCGACCAGCGCGTAGCAACCCGCGAGCAACCAGGTCGGCAGTTCGAGCCGCAGCCAGCCCAGATGCGTGAGCACGATGCCGCCGACCAGCGGCACCAGGAAGGCGCCGGCCGGGATACGGAGCCGTCGCGCCAGCCACGAGCCCACGCCGGCCAGCGCCAGGGTCTCGAGCAGCGGCAGCCACGCGACCTCGGGGAACCACACGATCGCGTCCGGCGCGTGCTGGGAGGCGCCGCCGAAATAGCGCGCCACGCCCGCCGCGACCCCGGCCACCATGACGACCCGCAGATACTGCATGAAGGCCACCATGCGCATGTCGGCACCATAGGCCTCGGCCATGTAGGTCATCACCGAGGCCGCACCCGGGCTCACGCCCCACAGCGCCGTGGTACCGGGCAGCATCTGCCAGCGCGTCATCTGCCACCCGACCCAGCTGCTGGCGGCGACGACCGAGACGACGCCGACGGTGAACAAGACCCAGTGTCCCAGGATGTCGCCGACGATCGTGAGCGGCACCATCCGGGCGATCATGCTGCCCACCACCCCCTGGGCCACCGCGAAGACCGGCACGGGATATGTCACCTTGCCGCCCCACGAGGCGAAGACCACGCCGGCGAGCAGAGGCCCCAGCATCAGCGCGGCCGGCGCATGCATCCACAGCATCAGGGCCGTCACCGGCACGGTGAGCGCGATCAGCGCGGACCATGAAACGAGATGGCGGGCGGCACCTTTCATGCGCCGCGCCTCGATTGGGACGAAAGCGAAGGCTTTGCTCGTCCGGTCGGTTGCGTCAGGTCAGAAACTCCTCGGCCTCGCCGTTCATGGCGCGGATGGTCGCCATCAGCTCGGCCATCGCTGCGACGAGCCTTGCATCATCCGTGCCGCGCAGGACCAGCGATACGCTGGGCTTGCCGTTCCGGAAGGCGGGATAGGAGCCGATGTCGACGTCCTCGTAGCGCTTCTGCAGCGCGCCCAGCGGCTCGGCGATGATGCCTTCCGCCAGGTTGGTCCGCACGGTGCGTGACAGGACGGGGGTGCCGCCGACCAGCCGGTGCTTCATCGACTGGAACATCGCCTCCGCGACCTTGGGGATGCCGGCGAAGGTGAAGACGTTCTCCATCTGGAATCCGGGCGCCACGGACACGGGGTTGTCGACCAGCACGCCGCCATGCGGGACCCGCGCCATGCGCCGCCGGGCCGGGGTGAACAGCGCCGGGTCGCCATAGTGCCGGGTCATGCGGGCCACCGCCTCGGGATGCTCTGAGATGCCGACGCCGAACGCCTTGGCGATGCAGTCCGCCGTGATGTCGTCATGGGTGGGGCCGATGCCACCGGTGGTGAAGACATAGTCGAACCGGGCCCGCACCTCGTTCACGGTCGCGACCACGGTCGCCTCGATGTCGGGAACGACCCGGGCCTCCATGACCCGGACGCCGAGCTTGCCCAGTTCGGTGGCGAGATACTGGATGTTGGAATCGCGTGTACGGCCGCTCAGGATCTCGTTGCCGATCACGAGGATGCAGGCGGTGACGATTTTTGCCGGGTCTGACATGCAAGGCCTGCGTAATTATCGTTTGGTTTCAGGACCGTAGCGGACGCAAAGCAGGCGGCCAAGCGGTCGTGCCGGCCTTGTTACTGCCGGTATCGCATGCCAAATAGGGCCCATGACCAATTCACGCGAAATCGTCGACGACAGCGCCGACTATTGGCGCCGCGACGAGCGCACCATCAAGCTGCACGGCCCCGAAGGCTTCGCCGGC
>CAZPOS010000152.1:0-13123 GCA_964588065.1 uncultured Reyranella sp. | reverse complement strand
CACCTTCTCCGGTGTGGCCGGCATGTCGATGTGCTTGCCGCCCAGCGCATCGACGATGGCGTTCATGATCGACGGCAGCGCGCCGGCGCAGCCCGCCTCGCCGCAGCCCTTGACGCCGAGCGTGTTGGTCTTCGCCGGAACGGGATGGCTCTGGATCGTGAAGCTCGGCGCATCCTCGGCCCGCGGCAGGGCATAGTCGGTGAACGAGCCGGTCAGCAGCTGGCCCTGCTCGTCGTAGACGGTGCGCTCCAGGATCGCCTGGCCGAGCCCCTGCACGACGCCGCCATGCGCCTGGCCCTCGACCAGCAGCGGATTGATGACCGTGCCGAAGTCGTTGACCATGAAATAGCGCACCAGCTCGATCGTGCCCGTTTCGGGATCGATCTCGACCTCGCAGACGTGGCAGCCGTTGGGGAACGAGGAAGGCGGCGTGTCGGAGACATGCGCGACGTCGAGGGTCTGCGGCACGTCGTCCGGCAGCGCGAGCCCGTCGTGCAGCTTCTGCGCCAGTTCGAGGATGCCGATGCTGCGATCGGTACCGGCAATCTTGAACTGCCCCTTGTCGAATTCCATGTCGGCGACCGACGCTTCGAGCACGTGCGCGGCGATCTGCTTGCCCTGGTCGATCACCTTCTTGCTGGCTTCGAGGAAGGCTTCCGCGCCCACCAGTGCCGAGCGCGAACCGCCGGTGCCGCCGCCGGCCTTGAGCTGGTCGCTGTCGCCCTGCAGCAGCTTGAAGCGCTCGAAGGGAATGCCCAGCAGCCCCGTCAGCACCTGGGCGAAGGAAGAGGCATGGCCCTGGCCGTAGTCGAGCGTGCCGCTCAGCATCGTGACTGTGCCATCGGGCTCGAAGCGGATGCCGCCATGCTCCTTGCCGGCCGGCGCCGTGACTTCGAGATAGCTGCCGACGCCGCGACCGCGCAGCCTGCCACGCTTCGCGCTCTCTTCCTTGCGGGCGGCGAAGCCGTCCCAGTCGGCGATCTGCAGCGTCTCGTCGAGGATGGCGCGGAATTCACCCGAATCGTAGAGATTGTTGGCCGGCGACTTGTACGGCATCTGCTCCGGCGCGATGTGATTGCGCCGCCGCAGCTCGATCGCATCGATGCCCATCTCGCGCGCGGCCGTGTCGATCAGGCGCTCCATGAAATAGTTGCCCTCGGGGCGGCCGGCGCCGCGATAGGCCGCGATCGGCGTGCAGTTGGTGAAGACGATCTTGGAGTTCACTTCCATGGCCGGCGTCCGGTAGACGTCGATCAGGTTCTTCACCGCATTCGTCGTGGCCGGCATCGGCGGATAGATGTAGGCGCCGGCATTGCCGTAGCCGGTGAGCCGCACCGCGAGGAACTTGCCGTCCCTGTCGAGCGCCAGCTCCGCGATCCTCTCGTGATCGCGGCCGTGATGATCCGACAGGAAGCTCTCGGACCGCTCGTCGGTCCATTTCACCGGCCGGCCGAGCTTCTTGGCCGCCAGCAGCAGCGGCGCATACTCCGGATAGGGCGGCGCCTTCATGCCGAACGACCCGCCGACATTGCCGGTCAGCACATGCAGCTTGTCGGGCGTGACCTTCAGCACATCCTTGGCGAGGCCGCCGCGCAGGCCGAACACGCCCTGGCAGCCGACGTTCAGCACCCAGCGGTCCTTCTCGGTATCGTAGGAGCCGATGGCCGAGCGCGGCTCCATGGCGTTGACCACGATGCGCTGGGAATCGATCTCGAGCCGCGTGACGTGGGCGGCCTCGGCAAAGCCCTTGGCGACCGCCTCGGCGTTGCCGAAATGGAAATCGAGCACGAGGTTGCCCGGCGCGTCGTCATGGATCTGCGGCGCGCCCTCGGCCAGCGCCGCCTCGGGGCTGGTCACGGCCGGCAGTTCCTCGATGTCGAGCATCACGGCTTCGGCGGCGTCCTTCGCCTGGACCGCCGTCTCCGCGACCACCATCGCCACGACCTCACCAACGAAGCGCACCTTGTCCTTGGCAAGCGACCAGCGCGGCGGCGTCTTCATCGGCGTGCCGTCGCGCTGCGGGATGTTGAGCGGGCACATCAGCGGACCGAAGCCCGCCTCGTCGAGATCGGCGGCCGTCAGGATCGTGAGCACGCCCGGCATGGCCCTGGCCTCGGACGTGTCGATGCCCTTGAGCATTCCGTGCGCGTTACGGCTGCGCACCATCACCGCATAAGCCTGACCCGGCAGATTGATGTCGTCGGTGTAGCGGCCCTCGCCGCGCAGCAGGGTCGGATCCTCCTTGCGCGTCACCGGCTGGCCGACGCCGAACTTCACGAAGGCAAGACTGTCGTCGAACGTGTCCATGCGGGTACTCACAAAAAAATTGTCATCCTGAGCCGCAGGCGAAGGATCCTTCGCTGCGCTCAGGATGACAACTATGTCGTTACTACTTCAGCGGCGAGTAATTCGTCGGCAGCAGCAGGGTCGAATGCATCTCCTGCAGCTTGGCCGGGCCCTTGGCGAGATAGGCCTGCCACGCCGGATCCTTCATCGCCGCGGCGCGGGCCTCGAAGCGCTCCTGCAGGTTCTTGTAGCGCCAGAGATGGATCCACTCGTTGGGCTGCGGGAACTCGCCGGTCCAGGCGCCCCAGATCGGCGAGTACTTCTCGCGCGCCGCCTGGACTTCCTTGAAGTCCTTGCCGTACTGCACCGCGCCGCCCAGGCCGCAGCGATAGATGCGCAGCTCGTAGACGTTGCCGGTCGTGCCGTCGTCCGGCTTGATGTCGACCACCGGGTTCATCAGGCGCAGGTCCTGCCGCACCACGCAGGTGCGCACGATCGGGATGTACTTCTCGGTCCAGTCCTTGTTCTTCTGCAGTTCGGTGCGGAGCCGCGTGCGCTCCTCGTAGCTGTCGTACTTCCACAGATGCCAGATCTGGTTCAGGGCGCCGAACTCCGACGTCCAGTAGCCATGGTTGACGCCGTAATTGTTGCCGCGTGCCGGGCGGCCGATCGTCTCGGCGGCCTTGAGGTATTCCGGCATCTTGCCGGGCGCCAGCGTGTAGGTGCGAAACTCGTAGACCATGGGATCTCTCTTCCTCTCAGGGATGCGGATTCTTCGGCGGATGCGCCCTGACCGCCTCCTCGTTGATGTCGGCACCCCAGCCGGGCCGGGTGGGCACGATCAGTTCGCCATTCTGGATCACCGGCGGGTGAGTCACCAGATCGTCCTTCCACGGCACGTCATCGATGTCGATTTCCATGATGCGGAAATCCCGGCCGCCCCGTGTTAGCGTGCGCTTTCTGCGATCAACTTCAGAACTTGGGACGAGCAGTCCGCCAAATCCGCCGCCCTGGCGAACTGCGCGCAGAAGTAGACTCCCAGAAAGCTCTCCACTCGGGGATCCGGCATTTCGTAGGCGCTCAGGCCAATTCGTTTGCGCGCCATACTGTATGCATCCGAGTATTGCTCATGGAACTCCCTGTTCAACGCCAGAGAATAGAGCCATGCGAGCCGTTCAACGAAGTTGAAGGCACAGTCCTTCGCCGCGGCGGCTCGCGGCGTCACAGCCCAATGAATCAGGGAAACGCCGAAGATCAATCGATGATTGGATTCCCCGAATAGCGCCTCGAGGTAATCGGGAGACGAAAAACCAGGGATCCCGAAGTTCCTACTAAACACCGACGTTGCAGTAGTCGTTCTGTGGCGCGCCACACTCATCAACGTCTTCAACGGTGAATCCTGGATCCTTTCTTCCCGGATTGTGTCGCCGATCACAATGACAATGGCAGCATCCTCTTCGTTGGAAGTCATTCGCAGACGGATGTGCGCCCGCGCCGCGAGCATGCCCAGTTGCTTCTCCAGACCGGCTTTGAGCTCTGCGGCGCAAGTGGCAGTCGGAGGCGCGACACCTCCGTCGAGGAAGACAAGCGCAACGGACTGGGTGCGGTCTCCCGCGATCGGGGGAGAACCGAGCTTGGCATATAACGGCGGAGCAACTTCGAGAGCGACCTGCCTGAAGAATCTCTCGTCCGACGATGCTGACGCATCGCCGGCACTCGGCGCACAAGACTGCAGGAGCAGGCTTGCCGCCACGAGCCCCAGCCAACATCTAAGCCGCTGCAACATCGCTACCCCAACCGAGCTGCTACACGTCATCGATGCGGGTTCTTCGGCGGATGCGCCTTGACCGCCTCCTCGTTGATGTCGGCACCCCAGCCGGGCCGGGTGGGCACGATCAGTTCGCCATTCTGGATCACCGGCGGGTGAGTCACCAGATCGTCCTTCCATGGCACGTCGTCGATATCGATTTCCATGATGCGGAAGTTCGGCATGGCGGCGCAGAGATGCGCGCTCATCAGGGTCGACATGTGGCCGTAGAAATTGTGCGGCGCGCAGTTGATCTCGTAGGCCTCGGCCATCGCCGCGATCTTCAGCGATTCGGCGAGCCCGTTCCACGGCACGTCGATGATCGACACGTCGATCGAGCGGTTCTCGAAGTAGGGCCGGAACTGGCGGCGGCCGAACAGCGATTCGCACGAGGCGATGGGCATCGAGGCGCGGTCGCGGATCAGACGCAGCCCCTCCGGATCGTAGGAATCGATCTCCATCCAGAAGAGATTGTAGGGCTCGCAGGCCCGCGCGACCTTGATGTAGCCCTCGGTCTTGAAGTTGAAGTTGGTGTCGAGAAGGATGCCCATCTCGTGACCGGCGCCCTGGCGGAAGGCGGCCAGCCCGTCGGAGATCGCACCCAGCACGGCGCCGTCGGCATTCAGCTCGGGTCCGCCGGGACTGCGGCCGAAACCCGGCTGGTACATGTTCGGCGGATCGAGATCGAAGCGGAAGATGTTGGTCTTCAGCGCCTTGAAGCCGCGCTCCTTCACATGCCGGCCGAGCGTCACCAGGTCGTCGAGCGAGCGCACCGGTTCGACGCCCATCACCTCGGCGTTGCGGAACCGGTAGCTGCCGCAATGCGACCAGTAGAGCGGCAGGCGGTCGCGCACCGGCCCGCCGAACATCTCGCAGACGGGGATGCCCAGCGCCTTGGCCTTGACGTCGATCAGCGCGTTCTCGATGGCCGCCATCGCCTGCTGGTTGATGCCGCCCGGTGCCTGGCGGGTGACGGCATAGAGCGTCGACATGATGCGCTCGACGGGACGCGGATCCTGGCCGATCAGCCCCTGCGCCATGCGCCGGATCACGGCGGTGAGCCCGGCGCTGCCATAGCCTTCGTTGTATTCCGACCAGCCGACCAGCCCGTCATCGGTCGTGACCTTGAGAAACGAGAAGTCGCGCCATCCGGCGTCGCAATGCAGATCCTCGATCCTGGCGATTTTCATGATGTTTCCTCCCGCGGAGCCTGGAGCATAGACCAGGCGGCAACGGCGGCGGGATGAAACAATACTTCTCGTCAGGGCCAGTCTTCAGACGGTCCGAATGGTGCCGCCATCGATGACGAACTCGGCACCATGGATCGCGGCGGCGCGATCGGAGGCCAGGTAGGCGATGAGGTCGGCGACCTCACAGGGCTCGGCTGCCCGCCCGATCGGGATGCCGCCCAGACTGTCGAGCACGACCTGGCGCGCCTCCGCGATCGTGCCGCCGTTGGCCGCCTGCAGACGCTTCAAAAGGTCGACGGAGGACTCGGTCATGATCCAGCCGGGGGACACGGTGTTGACCCTCACGCCCTTCGGCCCGAGCTCGTTGGAGAGCGACTTGCTGTAGGTCCTGAGAGCGGCCTTGGCGCCAGCGTAGGCGGTGGTCGCCTCGGGAAGTGGCAGGACCGACTGGATCGAGGTGACGTGCACCACCGTGCCGGTGCCCCGTTCGATCATCTGCGGGACGAGAAGCCGATCGAGGCGGACCGTGGCGAGAAGGTTCAGGTTCAGCTCGGCAAGCCAGTGATCGTCCGTCAGGGCAACGAAGCCGCCGCCCGGCGAGGACGAGCCACCGATCACATGGGCCAGGATGTCGACGCCACCCATATGCCCAAGGGCGGCTTTGGCCAGGATTTCCCCGCCCTCGGCCGTCGTCAGGTCCGCCTGCACGAACTCGACGCCATCGATCGGCTCGGCCGTGCCACGGGCGGCGGCGATCACGCGGGCGCCACCGGCCCGGAAGCGGTCGACGGTGGCGCGCCCCAGACCCTTGGTGCCACCGCTGACGAGCACGCGCTTTCCCGCGAATTCGGTCGGATCGGCCTTGATGGTCATAGCGTGATCTCCAGGGCTTTGATCGCGTCGTTTTCGAGCGTGAAGCGATAGGTGAAGCGGATGGGGCTGCCCTTGAAGTCGCCGCGGGCAGGGCCTTCGACCACGACCTGTCCGTTCTCATGGCGAACGATGTCCGGCGTGAAGATGGCCTTGACCGCAATCACCTCGTCTTCGAACAAGGTCCGGAGCTCGGCGTGGCCCTGGTGACGTCTTCCGATGTCCACGAGAACCGCATCGACGGCGAAAGGCCTCAGCATGCGGTCGACATCGAGTTGTGCGTTGGCCTCGACATAGTCGGCTATGGGCCTGGGTAGTTGGATCGACATCGCTCGGCTCCCTTGACGTGAGGAGATTGATTTAGGGGGAGCGATCACTCACGATAATCGGGTCAAACCGGCACGAGGTGTTGCGAAAAGCGGGACAATGGCAAATCACGGTCTGATCGAATTCGATGCCGTTCTCGCCATTGCCCGGCGCGGATCGTTCCGGGCAGCGGCGCAGGAACTCGGCCTGTCGACCACCGCCCTGAGCAACCTCATCGGCAAGCTGGAGCGCCAACTCGGCGTCCGGCTGTTCAATCGCACCACGCGCAGTGTTTCCCTGACGGATGCCGGCCGAACCTTCGTCGATCAGGTCGGGCCTGCGGTACGGACCCTGCACGACGCGATGGGCGCCGCCCGCTCGCAGCAGGAAACCCCATCCGGGACCCTTCGGATCAATGCCTTCGCGACAGGGGCGCGGGAGGTGCTTGGTCCACTCCTCTTGAAGTTCCTGCAGCGCCATCCCCAGGTTCATATCGATCTCGTCACCGAAGGCCGGATCGTGGACATCGTTGCCGAAGGGTTCGATCTCGGCCTGAGGAGCGCGGACCTGGTGCCGAGCGACATGATTGCCATTCCCGTCGGTCCTCCCCGTCGATTCGCCGTGGTCGCATCGCCCGACTATTTCAAAGCCAACGGCAAGCCCCGCGTGCCTCCTGACCTGCTACGCCACGCATGCCTCCGAATCCGATTGCCCAACGGCACGCTGCATCGCTGGCAGTTCGAAAAGGATGGGCAGTCCATCCAGATCGACGTCCAAGGGCCCATCACGCTGGACGAGGCCAGCCTCTCGCGCATCGCGGTGCTCCACCATGTCGGCATCGGCTACTTCATGGAATCCGACGTGCGCGAAGACATCGAGGCAGGGCGTCTCGTCCGGGTCCTGGAGGACTGGACGCCGCTGCTGGCACGGCTCTGTCTCTACTATCCCAGCAAGCGCAATCACTCGGCCGCCTTCAAGGCATTGATCGACATGGCGCATGGCCGTGCCCACGACAAGTGATGTGGATATCGCGAGGAAGAGTGTCGACGGGAGTCTCTTCGATCTGACATAGGGAAATGCAGCATCCCACGAAGCCGAAGCCAGCCAGGAGTGGTTCATGTCTACGCCTTCCGTTCCGGACAACCGTGCACGCGCTTTCTGCGCCGCTCTCGCGGAAGAGACACCCGGCATGTCGGCCGGCTCCTGGCGGATGCTCGATAGCGTCGCGTCACGCATGCGTCTCGGCTTCTTCGAAGTCGAGGCGATCGCGAAGGATTGCGCACGGCGCGGATGGACACAGATCGCCGCCGATACGGTCCGGTTGAAGGATGAAGGCCTGGCGGTCGTGCTGCAGGGCCGACGCACCTAGACAGGCGGCTCTGCCGATCGGCAGGGCAACGCCATACGTCGCGTGCGTCCGCCGGAAGAGACCGGAGCACAGACGAATCAGCAGCGGGCGACGCCTCCGATTTGTCACCGCAATTCACCGGGCGGCGGCGATTTGCCAATTGTTAAACGACGCCGAGAAGGGCACGGGCTTGGCATGCGCTCCAACAAGCCGGTGAACATGGACATCGATCAGCTTCGGGGATGGGCCTCGATCATGGACAAGGCCATGATCGCGAGCCTCGTCGTCACCCTCCTCGCCGTGTCGGCCCTGGGCATCACGACCTTCCTGTCGTTCCGCTACAGCGGCGCGGTGCGTGCGCACGAGCAGTCGGCACTCGACCACTACAGGGAGCTCGAGAGCGAAGCCGCGCAGCGCGAGCGGGAGGCGTCCGCGGCGCGCGAGCAGGCGGCGGCTCTCGAACGGGCCATCGCTACCGAACGCGATCGAACCGCCAAGCTCGAGCGGGAAGTCTCGCTCGCGCGCGACCAGGCGACGGCGCTGGCGCAGGAAGCGGAGAAAGCCCGCGAGCGCGCGGCGGCGTTCGAGCAAGCCGCGCGCGAGGCGACCGAACGCGCTGCCCGCGCTCCGCGCGAGAGCGCGCCCGCCGTGGAAGCTGCGCGCAACCCGCTGTTCGATCCCGCCGAAATCCGCCGCCGCCTCGCCGACCTCGGCAAGCTGGTGCGGGACGCCACGACGCGGCCTCCGGAAGCGGCGGAGGAGCCGCGCGCCGAAACACCGATCGAGGCGGCGCCCCCGGCACCGGCCTTGCCGCCGCCTCCACCACCCTCGCCGTTCGTCGCCAGCCTGCAGCGCTATGCCGGGACCAAGGCCGCCCTGTTTCTGCTGGGCCAGATCTCCGATGCCCCTGCCATCGGCGCGACCATTTCCGCCGATCTCGGCCAGGCCGGATGGCTGCCGGAGACCTGGACCTGGGGCGGCGTGGCCGGAATCTACGGTATCGTCATCCTGGTCCGGGACGGCAGCGATCCGGCGACGCACGAGGCCGCCGCCGCCCTGGTCGACGCACTGGGCGCCGTCGGCTTCAACGCGAGCAAGGGCGACTGGCCGGCCAACTGGGGCCGCTTCCGCGGCACCCTCAACGGGCCCCAGACCCCCAGCCCGACCGACGCCGCCATCCGAATCGTGGTCGGAGAGAAAGCCCGGAAGACGCCCTGATCACGGCTTCGCGCGGCCCGCGTTCAGAGAGGCGTCACACTGAGGTCGACCCACAGGCCACGATAGGAATCGCTGGCGCCTGTGAAGGCGCCCGACACCGGAGTCACCTGCCAGATCTCGCGGGCCACGGCGACCGGGATCAGGTTGGCCCCGCCGACGCTGCGGTTGGTCGGGTCGAACGTAATCCAGCCGGCGCCCGGCACATAGATCTCGGCCCAGGCATGCGTGGAATCGGCTTCGTAGTTTCCCGTCGCCCGATCAGGCCTGAAGAGATAGCCCGAGCAGAGCCGGGCACCGAAGCGCAGGCAGCGCGCCGCCTCGACGAACAGGACCGCCAGGTCGCGGCACGAGCCCAGCCCGCGCGCCAGGGTCTCGAGCGGCGCCTGCGTCCCTTCGCTCTCGCGGCTCTGGTAGCGGATCCGCTCGGCGACGCCGGCACTGAGGTCCTTCAACAGGGACAGCGTGTCCGTCGGGTCGCTGCGCACGAACCCCTTCGCCCACGCCAGCAGTTTGCGATCGGGATCGAGATACTGCGGCACCACCAGCGCGCCGAGATCGGTCCAGTCGGCATCGGTGTAGGCGAAGGGATAGCGCGTGGCGACGGCGGCGATGTCGAACACCGGCCATGGATCGACGCCCAGCGTGACCACCGCCTCGCTGTCGACGACCAGCCGGTCGGTGATCCCCTCGAAGCCCGCCGTCGCCACGGCATTGCCGAACACGTCGTGCGCCCAGGTCACGGTGGCCGCCGGCGTTACCGTGACCTCGTGCGACACCAGCCGCAACTCGCGGCTCTCGCGCGGCCGCAGCATCAGCCGGTGCGGCCCCAGCCGGACGGGTGCGTGATAGAGATAGGTCGTGCGGTGGCGAATCCTGAGGGTAAGCAATTGGACCTTCGTCAACCGACCGGGAAGATGACCTTGAAGCACGAGCCGCGGCCCACCGGATTGGGATGCGCCGTAAGCCGGCCTTGCAGTTGGGCCGCCAGAGCGTTCACGACCTTCATGCCGAGCCCCAGACCCGCCGTCGCCGCAACGTCGAAGCCCTCCGGCAGGCCCGGCCCCGCGTCGAGGACACAGAGTTCGTACTCGCTTCCGGCCGGCCGGTGGAACGTGATCGTGATCGGGTCGCCGGCATGCTTGCGCGCGTTGGTGACCAGCTCGTTGACGATCAGGCCGATCGGCAGCACCTGCTCCTTCGGCACGTCGAACTCGTCGCCGCCCTCGAGCCTGATCTCGCTGCCGACGCTGGTCGACAGCTCCTCGCAGAGCCTTCGGAGATGGGCCGCGATCGGTACGCGACCGGCGGCTTCCTGGGTCGAGAAGGTCCGATGCACACGCGCCACCGACAGCACCCGGTTGGCGGCAGCTCGCAATTGCTGTGTCACCTCGGGCGAGGCCGACGCGCGGCTCTGCAGCTGCAGCAGGCTCGCCACGAACTGGAGGCTGTTCATCGCGCGGTGGTCGACTTCGCTGGACGTGATCTCCGCTTGAGCCAGCGCGCGCCGCGCCGCGAGCCGCATCGCCAGCAGGTCGGTCACAACGCCGCCCAGCGCCCGCAGCCGGCGCATCTGCTGCTCGTCGACCTGGCGCGATCGCCGGTCGATGACGCACAGCATGCCGAGTTCGTACCCGTCGGGATCGTGCAACGGGACGCTGGCATGAAAGCCGTTCGCGAACTCGGCTCGAAGCCAGGGCATCATGACCGGCACCGCAGGATCGTTCCCGCGGTCGGCCTGTGTCGCCGCGAGCCCATGATGCGACTTGAAGAGCACCTGCCCGGCACCGATGAACCCCAGGATCGCGATGGGCGTACTGAAAAGGTCGGCGGCCAGCGCGGTGATGCGGTCGAAAGCCGGCTCGGGCGCGGTGTCCAGTATGCCGTATTGCTCGACGGTAGCGAGGCGCATCGCCTCGCTACCGGCCCGCTCGTGGGGCGGCCCATCGACAGCGCCCGGTTTGGGATGCACGAGATGCAGCATGGGAGTGCGGCCCTTGCCCCGTATCGCAGGAGAGGATCCTCGTGCGCCGTAATGCCGGGCCACCTTACCCGCAAGCGGTCAGCGAGTCTGCAGCCTCCGGCAGGCGCATGGTGGCCGTTCAAGAAATGAGCAAAGCCCGCCTTCGTGCCCACACCAGGAAGCAGGTCATCTTGGGGGAGGTCCGGAAGGCGGCTCGCGAAATGGCGGCATCGGGGGAGGCGGCGGCGGCCTCGATCCGGGCGGCGGCTCGCGAGGCGCCTCGTTCGGCGGCCTGGGAATACGTGCCATTCGAAGTCCCTTCAACGTTGGCGGCCTGAGCCGTTGACCCAAGTTCCACTATCGCATGTCTGACCTGACCGGCTCTTCCGGCCAGCGCTCTACTACCCAGCGTATGCATGTAACCTCAGGGTCGGTATTCCTTCCTCGCGCGACAAGCGTCGAGGGCGGCAACCGCTGACCGCCAAAGCGCACGCGCCGCCCCCACGACCTGAACGTCATCAAAGCGCTCCAGGCGCAAGTACCTTTCATAAGCCACCCGCGCGGCTTTTTCGAGGCGCTCCAGTTCGGGATCGAGTTCGGCCATTTCTCATCAAGACGTGCGGGCAATCAGCG
Organism: uncultured Reyranella sp.; assembly: GCA_964588065.1. GTDB lineage: Bacteria > Pseudomonadota > Alphaproteobacteria > Reyranellales > Reyranellaceae > Reyranella. Next base: position 1,505 of record CAZPOS010000152.1, on the reverse strand, counting down.
TTGCACCGAATTCGCAGCATTCAGCACGCATCTTGGGATCGCACCCCGAAGAATATCCCTCGCCATTGGCGCCATTCGTCACCATGTTGCGAGGACGCGCCGCACCGCGGCCGGATCAGGTCTGCTTGTCAGACCGACATACTCAGAACACCTCCCGGGGGCGAAACGCCATGTCCGCTAAGGAAGTCCGCTTCGGCGGTGACGCGCGCACGCGCATGATGCGCGGGGTCGACATGCTGGCCGATTCCGTGAAGGTGACGCTCGGTCCCAAGGGCCGCAACGTCGTACTGGCCAAATCCTACGGGGCGCCGCGCATCACCAAGGACGGTGTCACGGTGGCCAAGGAGGTCGAACTCTCCGACCGCTTCGAGAACATGGGTGCGCAGCTCGTCCGCGAGGTCGCGACCCGCACCTCCGATACGGCGGGCGACGGCACTACCACGGCCACCGTGCTGGCCCAGGCGATCACCCGCGAGGGCCTGCGATCGGTCGCCGCCGGCATGAACCCGATGGACCTCAAGCGCGGCATCGACCTTGCCGCCGGCTGGGTGATCGAGGAGCTTAAGCGCCGCGCCCGCAAGGTCTCGACCAGCGAGGAGATCGCCCAGGTCGGCACCGTGTCCGCAAACGGCGACAAGACGATCGGCAAGATGATCGCCGAAGCCATGAAGAAAGTCGGCAACGAGGGCGTCATCACCATCGAGGAGGCGACCACGCTCGACTCCGAGTTGGAGGTCGTCGAGGGCATGCAGTTCGACCGCGGCTACCTCTCGCCCTATTTCGTGACCAACGCCGCCAGGATGAGCTGCGAGCTCGAAAACCCCTACATCCTGCTCCACGACAAGAAGCTCTCCGGCCTCTCGACCGTGCTGCCGCTGCTCGAACTGGTGGCGCAATCGGGCAAGCCGCTGCTGATCATCGCCGAGGACATCGACGCCGAGGTGCTGGCAACCTTGGTGGTCAACAAGCTGCGCGGCGGCCTCAAGGTCGCGGCCGTCAAGGCGCCGGGCTTCGGCGACCGCCGCAAGGACATGCTGGGCGACATCGCGATCCTCACCGCGGCGCAGGAGATCTCCGAGGATCTCGGAACGAAGCTGGAGGCCGTGACGCTCGAGATGCTGGGCACCGCCAAGCGCGTCCACATCGACAAGGACAACACCACCATCATCGACGGCGCCGGCAAGAAGAAGGACATCGAGGCCCGCGTGGCGCAGATTCGTGCCCAGATCGACAAGGTCGAGTCCGACTACGATCGCGAGAAGTTGCAGGAGCGGCTGGCCAAGCTCGCGGGCGGCGTCGCCATCATCAAGGTGGGGGGCGGCTCGGAGTTCGCGGTCAAGGAGAAGAAGGCCCGCGTCGAGGATGCCATGCATGCGACCAAGGCGGCGGTCGAGGAAGGCGTGGTCGCTGGCGGCGGTGCCGCTTTGCTCTACGCCACCCGCGCCCTGAAGGACTGCCGCGGCGCCAACCCCGATCAGCAGGCCGGCATCGACATCGTCCGCCGC